>NZ_CP116346.1:4637801-4981001 GCF_030254645.1 Paucibacter sediminis | reverse complement strand
CCAGGCGAAGCCCACGCCCAGCGCCAGGCCCAGCGCGCCGACGGCCAGCAGCAGCATGCGGCCGGTGCCGAGATCGCTGCGCAACTCGGCGCTGCTGGCCACCACCACCTTCTTCTGCAGGGCGGTGAGCCCGTTGATGGGCTCCTGCATGGCATCCAGCAGGGCCAGGGTTTCGCTGTTGAGCAGCTGCGTGGCCTCGTCCTTGCGGCCCTCGTCGACCAGCTTGGCCACCTTGCTGAAGGAGGCCACGTACTTGGTGCGCGTCTCCTTCAGCTGGGCCAGCATGGCCTTGCCCTCGGGCAGACGCACCAGCGACTCCAGGGTGCGCAGGGCCTCGGTGATGATCTGCTTGTTGGCCTCGATGCGCTGCTTGGCGCGGGCCGACTGCGCCGCATCGGCGCTGACGATCAGCTCCATGGTGTTGCGCGCATTGGCGCGCGTGCTGGCGTTCACCACATTGGCCGCATCGGCCTTGACCCAGTCCTGCTCGATGATGCGGCTGTTGACCGCATCGGCGCGGCCGAACTGCTGCCAGGCGATGAAGATGATGCCCGCCATCATCAGCAGCAGGACCCCGAATCCCAGGCCCAAGCGTACGCCGATGCCGAGGTCCGCCATATTCTTTTTCCCGCTCATGTTGTCCTTCCCTGTGAGCCTGCCGCGGCGCCGGATTGGCGCGCCAGACGGCGGACTCATGGATTGGACTTGTGGGTTTACCCTAGGTCAAGCCAGCGACTTGCCTTATGTCAAAAGGCGGGGACATAGCGAAAGGAACCGGCAGCCTTCAGCTGCAGCTGGCGCTGCCGCAGGAGCTGATGGTGGCCGAGGCTTGCTGCAGCGGCTGGGTCAGCGTGCCGGTGGCGCTGTCGTAGCCCACCTGGCTCATGTGGAACACCAGCGAGGCGTCCATCATCTCGGCATGGGCCGGGAACCATTGCGAGAGCTCGCCCACGATGATGCGCATGGGCTCCATGTCCTTGAGCTCCACCGCATAGCGCAGCACCTCGCGCAAGGTGTCCAGCACCATCGCGTGCTGCTTGCTGTGGCAGTTCTCGGGCGCGAAGCCGGTGGCGGCCATCCAGCGCTCTTCCATCGCGAAATGCTCTTCGGTATGGGCGAGCAGGCGCTGGAAGGCGGGCAGCGGGTCGGCGCCGCTGGCCAGCACCGCCGCGAACTCGTTCAGCAGGCCGACGAATTCCTCATGCGTGTGGTCGAGTTGGGCGTGGTTGAGCGCGAGTTGCTCGTTCCAGGTGATGCTGCTCATGGTCGTGCTCAAAGTGAGGGGCTCAGCATAGGGCGCGCGGGCGCGCCCCGGCTTGCGACATGTCAATGCGCCGCGGCGGCGGCCAGCCGGGCGCGATGGCGCGCCACCTGGGCGCGCACCTGGGCCGGCGCGGTGCCGCCCAGGATGTTGCGTGCGTTCAGCGAGCCGCGCAGCGACAGCACCTCGAACACATCGGCCTCGATGCGGCCATCGAACTTCTGCAGTTCGGCCAGCGGCAGCTGCGACAGGTCCAGGCCGGTGGCGATGGCGGTCTTCACCGCATGGGCCACGATCTCGTGCGCATCGCGGAAGGCCAGGCCCTTCTTCACCAGGTAGTCGGCCAGGTCGGTGGCGGTGGCATAACCCTTCAAGGCCGCGCGCTCCATCGCCTCGGGCTTGACGGTCAGGCCGCCCATCATCTCGGCAAAGATGCGCAGCGTGTCCTTCAAGGTGTCGACGGTGTCGAACAGCGGCTCCTTGTCTTCCTGGTTGTCCTTGTTGTAGGCCAGCGGCTGGCCCTTCATCAGGGTGATCAGGCCCATCAGATGGCCGACCACGCGGCCGGTCTTGCCGCGCGCCAGCTCGGGCACGTCGGGGTTCTTCTTCTGCGGCATGATGCTTGATCCGGTGCAGAAGCGATCGGCCAGGTCGATGAAACCGAAGCTCTGGCTCATCCACAGGATCAGCTCTTCGCTGAGGCGCGAGATGTGCACCATCACCAGCGCGGCGGCGCTGCTGAACTCGATCGCGAAGTCGCGGTCACTCACCGCGTCCAGGCTGTTCTGGCAGACACCCTCCATGCCCAGGGTCCTGGCCACACGCTCGCGGTCCAGCGGGTAGCTGGTGCCGGCTAGCGCCGCGGCGCCCAGCGGCAGGCGATTGACGCGGCGGCGCGCATCGGCCAGGCGCTCGGCATCGCGCGCAAACATCTCCACATAGGCCAGCAGGTGATGGCCAAAGGCCACCGGCTGGGCCACCTGCAGGTGGGTGAAGCCGGGCAGGATCACCTCGGCGTTCTGCTCCGTCACCTCCACCATGGCCAGCTGCAGGGCTTGCAGCAGCGCGCCGATGGCATCGATCTCGTCGCGCAGCCACAGGCGCACATCGGTGGCCACCTGGTCGTTGCGGCTGCGGCCGGTGTGCAGGCGCTTGCCGGCGATGCCGATCAGGGTGGTCAGGCGCGCCTCGATGTTCAGGTGCACGTCCTCCAGGTCCAGCTTCCATTCGAACTGGCCGGCCTCGATCTCGCTCGTGATCTGCGCCATGCCGCGCTGGATGGCGGCGTGGTCCTCGGCGTTCAGGATGCCTTGCGCGGCGAGCATCTCGGCATGCGCCAGGCTGCCCTGGATGTCGGCCTTCCAGAGGCGCTGGTCGAAGAACACGCTGGCGGTGTAGCGCTTCACCAACTCGCTCATCGGTTCGGAGAACAGCGCGGACCAGGCTTGGGACTTGTTGTCGAGTTGGTTGTCGGCGGACATGGCGGAAAGGGTGCGGGAAGGGTGGAAAAGGGGCAGGGCGCGCCGCTGAAGCAGAATGCGGGCATTGATTCTAAGGGCGGGGCCCCATTGGCCCCTCGGCATGGCAGGCAAGCACCACAACGACTGGCACGACAGCCGCAACTTCACCAGCATGCTGGGCCTGGCGCCCACGCCCGCCGAGGTGGAGGAACAGGTGGCGCCGCTGTTCGACGGCGAGCGCGTCTTCGACGTCTGCCATGTGGGCCTGGTGCTGCGCGCGGTGCTGGGCGTGCAGGCCCTCTTGGCCCTGGGCCTGGCGCTGGCGGCGCGCGAACCCCTGCAATGGCTGTGGTGGATGAGCAGCGGCACGGTGGTGACGCTTTCGGCCGTGCTGTTCTGGCTGCTGCTGGTGTGCGGCGCGCGCCGGCCGCTGGCGCGTCTGCGCGAGCCCTGGCAATGGGCCGTGCTGCTGGGCCTGGGGGCGCTGGGCGCCAGCCTGGGCTGGCAGCTGCTCAACCTTGCCAGCGACGAGCCCAGCGGCTGGTTCCGCCAGCTCAGCGTGGCGCTGGCCGGCGCCGCCATGGCGGCCATGCTGCTGTACTGGATGAAGCTGCGCGAGCGCTCGCAGCGACCCGCCGATGCCCTGGCCCAGCTGGTGGAGCTGCAATCGCGCATCCGCCCGCATTTCCTCTTCAACACCCTCAACACCGCGATGGCCCTGGTGCGCGTGGACCCGAACCGCGCCGAGGCGGTGCTGGAGGACCTGAGCGAGCTGTTCCGCGTGGCCCTGGCCGAGGCCAGCACGGTGGTCAGCCTCAACGAGGAGGTGGAGCTGGCGCGGCGCTATCTGGACATCGAGCAGATCCGCTTCGGCGAGCGCCTGCGCATCCGTTGGCAGCTCGACGAAAGCGCCGGCAATGCGCGCGTGCCGCCCTTGCTGCTGCAGCCCCTGGTGGAGAACGCGGTGCGCCATGGCGTCGAGCCCAACGACGCCGGCGGCGCGCTGGAGGTGCGCACCAAGAGCCGCGGCGCCGAGGTCGAGATCCTGGTGAGCAACAGCGTGGGCGCCGCCTCCAGCGTGCCCGGCCATGGCCTGGCGCTGCGCAATGTGCGCGACCGCCTGCGTCTGATGCATGATGTGGCCGCGCGCTTCGAGGTCCGCCAGGAGCCCGGCCGCTTCACCGTCCGAATCGTTCTGCCCCGCTGAACCATGCACCTGCAGCCCGCCCTCAAGGTCCTGATCGTCGACGACGAACCGCTCGCCCGTATGCGCCTGCGCGGCCTGGTGGAGAGCTGCGCCGAGCCGCATGCCGAGGTGGTGGCCGAGGCCGGCACCGCCTCGCAGGCCCAGCAATGGCTGCGCGACCATGGCTGCGACCTGATCCTGCTGGACGTGCAGATGCCCGGCCCGGATGGCCTGCAGCTCGCCGACGCGCTGCGCGAGCGCGAGCCGCGGCCGGCGGTGGTGTTCGTCACCGCCCATGCCGAGCATGCCTTGCGCGCCTTCGAACTGGAGGCGATCGACTACCTCACCAAGCCGGTGCGGCGCGAGCGCCTGCAGGCGGCGCTGGCGCGCGTGGCTCAGCGCATCGCCGAGCGCGCCGCCGCCCGGTCGCAGCAGGGCGCCGCCGACGCGGCCGCCGAGGGCCCGGTGATCAATATCAGCGACCGCGGCCGCCTGATCCGCGTGCCGCTGGCCGAGGTGCTGTACTTCAAGGCCGAGCTCAAGTACCTGACCCTGCGCACCGCCAGCCAGAGCTATGTGATGGACGGCAGCCTCAGCGAGCTCGAGCAGCGCCTGGGCGAGCGCTTTCTGCGCGTGCACCGCAATGCCCTGGTGGCCAAGGCGGCGGTGCGCGAGCTCGAGCGCCACGCCCCCAGCGACGGCGGCAGCCCCGAGGCGGCCGAGGCCGGCGAGGCCAGCGAAGGCGCCGAGGGCTGGGCCGTGCGCGTTGCCACGGTGAACGAATGGCTGTCGGTCTCGCGCCGCCAGGTGGCGGCGGTGCGCGAGGCGCTGGCGGCGGCATCGGGCTGAGTTGGCTCCAAGTCAGCTTCCGCTCAGCTGACATCGCCTAGCATGGCCCACCATGCAGGAGCAGCGCCAAGAATTCTTTCCCCGCCAGGTGGTCGAGCCCGCGCTCAACCGCTGGGACTGGGCCTTGCTGCCGCTGGTGCTGGCCGGCTTCAGCCTGCTGGCGCTGGCCGCCACGCAGATGGCCAGGCCCTTCCATGTGGGCGAGGTGCTGCCCATCAGCCTGGACCCGCTGGCGCTGCCCTACTACCTGCTGCGCACCACGCTGCGCATGTTCCTGGCGCTGGCGGCCTCGGTGCTGTTCGCCTGCGTGTTCGCGGCGCTCGCCGCCAAGGTGCGCGCGGCCGAGAAGCTGCTGGTGCCGCTGCTGGACATCCTGCAGTCCATTCCCATCCTGGGCTTTCTGTCCATCACGGTGACGGGCTTCATCGCGCTCTTCCCGGGCAGCCTGCTGGGGGTGGAATGCGCGGCCATCTTCGCCATCTTCACCTCGCAGGCCTGGAACATGGCCTTCAGCCTCTACCAGTCACTGCGCACCGTGCCGGCCGAACTGCAGGAGGCTGCCAGCATCTTCCGCCTGTCGGCCTGGCAGCGTTTCTGGCGCCTGGAGCTGCCGTTCGCGATGCCCGGCCTGCTGTGGAACATGATGATGAGCATGTCGGGCGGCTGGTTCTTCGTGGTCGCCTCGGAGGCGATCTCGGTGGCCAACCAGGACATCAAGCTGCCGGGCGTGGGCTCCTACATCGCCATGGCCATCGCCGCCAAGGACCTGCACGCCATCGGCTATGCCATCCTGGGCATGCTGATCGGCATCCTGCTCTACGACCAGCTGTTCTTCCGCCCGCTGCTGGCCTGGGCCGACAAGTTCCGTTTCGAGGAGTCGGGCAGCGAGAACGCGCCGACCTCCTGGCTGTTGACCTGGCTGCGTCGCACCGCGCTGCTGCAACGCCTGGGCGACTGGCCGGGCCGCTGGCTCACGTCCAGCTTCGCGCCGATGCGCTTGCGCTTCGACGGCACCTCCATTCGCGCCCGGCCCAAGCCCGCCAATCCGCTCTGGGCTCGTGTCTGGGATGCGGTGCTGGCGGCGCTGGTGATGTTCGCGCTCTGGCGCTTGGTGAGCTTCATCCATGGCGAGGTGGGCTGGGGCGAAGTGGGCCATGTCTTCAAGCTGGGCTTCTACACCCTGGCGCGCGTGCTGGTGCTGATCGCGGTGGCCTCGCTGATCTGGGTGCCCATCGGTGTATGGATAGGGCTCAACCCGCGCATCGCGGGCCGGGTGCAGGCGCTGGCGCAGTTCCTGGCGGCCTTCCCGTCCAATCTGGTGTTTCCGGTGGCGGTGATACTGATCCTGCGCTGGCAGCTCAATCCGGATATCTGGCTCTCGCCCCTCATCATCCTGGGCACCCAGTGGTACCTGCTCTTCAATGTGGTGGCCGGCGCCTCCACCATCCCCTCGGAGCTGCGTTATGCGGCGCACAACCTCGGGCTCAAGGGCTGGCTGATGTGGCGGCGCTACCTGCTGCCGGCGATCTTCCCGAGCTTCGTGACTGGTGCCATCACCGCCAGCGGCGGATCCTGGAATGCCAGCATCGTGGCGGAATATGTGAGCTGGGGTGACACCACGCTGCAGGCCCAGGGCCTGGGCAGCTATATCCAGCAGATGACGGCGGCCGGCGACTTCCCGCGCATTGCGCTGGGCATTGGCGTGATGTGCGTGTTCGTGATGGCGCTCAACCACTGGGTGTGGCGGCGCCTGTACCGGCTCGCCGAGCAAAGAATGCACTTCTGAACCCAGCCATGACGAATCTGATCGAACTGAAAAACGTGGCCAAGAGCTTCAAGTCCTCGGACGGCAGCTCGCGCTCGGTGCTGGAACGGGTGGACTTCGAGCTCGCCAAGGGCGAGATCGTGGCCCTGCTGGGCCAGTCGGGATCGGGCAAGTCCACCTTGCTGCGCATCATGGCGGGGCTGATTCCGGTGGATGGTGGCACGGTCAGCTACCGCGGCCAGCCGCTGTTCGGCCCGGCCGAGGGCATTGCCATGGTGTTCCAGTCCTTTGCGCTGTTCCCCTGGCTGACGGTGCAGCAGAACGTTGAGCTGGGCCTGGAGGCGCGCGGCGTGGCGCCGGACGAGCGCGCCAAGCGTGCCGAGGCGGCGATCGAGCTGATCGGCCTGGCCGGTTTCGAAGGCGCGCTGCCGCGTGAACTCTCCGGCGGCATGCGCCAGCGCGTGGGCCTGGCACGCGCCCTCGTCACCGAGCCGGCGGTGCTTTTGATGGACGAGGCCTTCTCGGCGCTGGACGTGCTCACCGGCGAACGCCTGCGCAACGAGATCCTGGAACTCTGGGACGGCGGCAGCATGCCGACGCAAGCCATGCTGGTGGTTTCGCACAATATCGAGGAAGCGGTGTTGATGGCCGACCGGGTGCTGATCTTCTCCAGCAACCCCGGCCGGGTGCGCGCCGAGCTGCCGATCAGCCTGCCGCGGCCGCGCCACCCCGACAGCCCCGAGGTGCGCCTCTTGATCGACGAGGTCTACAGCCTGATGACGGTGGGCGCCGTGCCTGCCGGCCAGGCCGAGGCGCCCAAGCCGCATCTGTCCGACCGCCTGCCCGAGGCCGACGTGGGCCGCATGGAAAGCCTGCTGGAGCTGCTGGTGGACGAGCGCTTCAAGGGCCGCGCCGACCTGCCCCAGCTGGCCGAGGAAAGCGAGCTCACCGACGAGGACCTGCTGCCGCTGGCCGATGCGCTGCAGCGCCTGGGCCTGGCCCAGCTCGAGCATGGCGACATCCTCATCACGCCGCTGGGCCAGAAGTATGTGGAGGGCGAGCACGAGTTCCGCCGCGAGATCTTCGGCCAGCAGCTGCTCGCCCATGTGCCGATCGCCGCCTTCATCCGCCACAGCCTGGAGCAGGAGGCGCATGGTGAGCTGCGCGAGGAGCCCTTCCTCAAGCTGCTGCAGGAGAGCATGGACGCCCACGAGGCCGAGCGCGTGCTCCAGGTGGCCATCGAATGGGCGCGTTATGGCGAGGTGTTCGAGTACAACTACCACACCGGCATGATCCACCTACCGGAGTCGGGGGAGGGCTGAGCGCCCTCGCCGTGCTGCTACAGCGCGCTGGCGCAGATGGCCCACACGGTGGCCTGGACCGCGAAGGCGTTGGTGTTGGAGAAGTAGACCTGCCAGCTGCTGTCGCTGGACGGATAGCTTTGGTGCATCACCAGCTTGAGCTGATCCAGCTGGCTGCCCAGGCTGGGGAATTGCACGCCACCGCCCAGCACCTTCTTGCCGCTCGGGCAACTGGCCACCAGGGTGGCCAGGAAGCTGGCCGGTATGCTGGTAGTGGCGCTGACGCGTTGGTGCCCGGATACGCCGGCCTGGCCCTGCGGCCCCTGGATCCCTGCCGGACCCGTCGCACCGATCGCGCCGGTCGCGCCGGTGGCACCCTTGGCGCCCGTCGCCCCGGTCAGCCCGGTGGCGCCGGTGTCGCCCTTGGGCCCTTGGTCGGCCAGGGTCAGGTCCAGCCTGGCCACATGGGCGGTGGCGGTGTTTTCCTTGCTGTCGAAGAATGCCACCGTGCCCGGGGCGCTCAGGGCCGTCGTTAGCGCCAGACCGAAGTTGCTGCCGGGGTTGCTGATCCACTGTTTGACCAGGCCGGTCAGGTCCACGCTGATGTACTGGTTGGCCGCGCCCACCGGCACGCTGATGCCACTGCCGGCGCCGGCGTTGGGCGGCTGGTTCGCAGCCGTGACGCTGCCCTCGGCCCAGGCGCCGTTGAGCCCCAGCACCTCGATCGCGCCGGGGGCACCGACGCGGTTCACGTAGAGGATCAGATTGGCCTTCACCAGCTTGGCCGCCGTGGTGCCGGCGGGCAGGGTGGCCAGGTCAAAACGCAGCAGGGCATTGGCGCCGTTGCCGACATTGAGCGTACCGAGGGCGCCGAAGTTGGCGCTTGGCATGCTGGCATTGATATGGGCGTCGGCCTGCAAGGGCAGGTCAAGTGCCATGGCGCTGCCGGCGGCAAGCAGGCCCAGCAAGGCGGTGAGGTCACGGCGGCTGCGGATCATGGATGGCTCCTGGTATTGGCTGCGACGTTTCAGCGCAAGGTGACGCTGCTGGCCGAGGCGCAGATGGCCCAGACGCGGATGGCACGGCCGTCGCCCGAGGTGTTGCGCAGATTGCATTGGTAGTTGCGCGTGGGCGAGTCCGGCCGCGGGCCGGCGTAGTTCACCTTGACGTCGTCCTGGGCGCTGTTGTTGTCGCGGTGGCCGCAACCTCCCCCCGTCAGGTAGGTGTTGGCCGGGCAGGACGCGGTATAGCCGGCCCAGTAGTTGCCGCCCAGGGTTTCGGTCACCGATACATAGGTCAGGTTCACCGGGCCGGGCTGGCCTTGCACACCCTGGGCGCCTTGTGGGCCGGTAGCACCGGTGCTGCCGGTCAGACCCCGCGGCCCGGTGGCACCGGTTGCACCGGTTGCGCCAGGCGCCCCGGCGTCACCTTTCGGCCCCTGGTCCGCCATCGTCAGGTCCAGGCGCGCCACATGGGCGCTGGCGGTGTTCTCCTTGCTGTCGAAGAAGACCACGGTGGCCGGTGCGCTTAGCGCCGCCTGCAGGGCCACGCCGAAATTGCTGCCCGGGTTGCTGATCCATTGCTTCACCAGCCCGGTCAGGTCCACGCTGAGGAACTGGTTGGCGGCGCCCACTGGCACGCTGATGCCGCTGCCGGCGCCAGCGTTGGGCGGCTGGTTCGCAGCCGTGACGCTGCCCTCGGCCCAGGCGCCGTTGAGCCCCAGCACCTCGATCGCGCCGGGGGCGCCGACGCGGTTCACGTAGAGGATCAGATTGGCCTTCACCAGCTTGGCGGCCGTGGCGCCGGCGGGCAGGGTGGCCAGGTCAAAACGCAGCAGGGCGCTGGCGCCACCGCCCACGTTCAGCGTCGGCAGGCTGCCGAAGTTGTTGCCGGGCAGCAGGCTGTTGACATGGCTATCGGCGGCCAGCGGGGCGTCGAGGGCCTGCGCCGGCAGGGCGCAGGCAAGCAGGACCAAGCTCGCGCTGGCGCGGATGAATCGATGGGACAACATGCTCACTCCTTGATCAATGGGCCAATGGGCTGATGGCGGGTTCAGGGGCCGGTGACATTGCTGGCGCTGATGCACATGACGTAGGCGCGCACCGCCCGGCTGCTGCTCGAGTTGTTGTTGATGCGGCAGGCATAGCCGCCGCGCTGGTTGTCGGGGTTGGGGCCGGCGTAGTTGACCGTGATGTCGGTCTGCGCGCTGTTGTAGTCGCGGTGACCGCAACCACCACCCACCACAAACATATTGCTGGGGCAGTAGAGGTTGAGAGAGGCATGGTTGTTGGCTGGCAGGCTGAAGTCGGAGCGGCCGTAGGTGAGGTTGACCGGCCCCGCCGGCCCCTGCGGCCCTTGCGGGCCCGCTGCGCCTGTTGCGCCGGTGGCACCGGTCAGGCCTCTCGGACCCTGGGTGCCCGTTGCGCCGGTTGCTCCCGTGGCTCCGGCCGGGCCGGTGGCGCCGGTGTCGCCCTTGGGCCCGACCGGGCCGGTCGGGCCTGGCAGGCCCTGGGGCCCTTGCGGGCCCACCGGCCCCTGGTCCATCAGGCTGATGTCCAGGCTGGGGCCGTGACCGGTGGCGGCGTTTTCCTTGCTGTCCAGGAACAGCTGTGTAGCCGGCGCACTCAAGGCGGGTTGCAGCAGCAGGCCCAGATTGCTGGCGGGGTTGTTGATCCACCCCTTGACCTGACTCGTTATGTCGATGCTGATGTATTGGTTGGCCTGGCTCACCGTCGCTACCGGGCCGCTGCCCGCGCCGCTGTTGGGGGGCGCGGCGGCGGCGCTGACGCTGCTTTCGCCCCAGCCGCCGTTGACGCTCAGCACCTCGATGGCGCCGGGCACGCCGACGCGGTTGACGAACAGCTTCAAATTGGCCTTCTGCAGCTTGGCAGCGCTGAGTCCGGCGGGCAGCACGCCGGCCAGGTCAAAGCGCAGCAGCACGCTGGCGCCGCCGCCCACACCCAGTTGTGGCAGGCTGCCAAAATTGATGCTGGGCGTGAGGTTGCTGATCTGCGCGTCGGCCTGCAGCGGCACATCGAGTGCGCGCGCACCGCCGGTGCATGCGAGCAGGGCCAGTGCGCTGGCGATGCGGAAGTGCTTCATGGTCATTCCCCTTGGCCTCAGGCCTGTTCCAGGTGACGACGCCGCCGCGCGATCAGTGCGGCGCTACCCAGCAGCATCAGCAGCGCGCTGGCGGGCTCGGGCACGCTGGCGGCCTGCATGTCGAAGGCCCAGTGGCCGCTGCGCTGGCTGGCATCAACCTGCACAAAATGCTGGCCGGGCTGGCCCAGGTAGGCGAGGCCGGTGTAGTCGGGGATGCCCGTCTGGCTGTAGCCGTCGCTGAGCAGGCTGCCGAGCGGCTCGTTGCCATCCTGCGAGAGCACCAGGGTGTAGTGGCCGGCCGGCAGGGCCATGCTGAAGTGCGCATCCCAGCAAAAGCCGCTGGCCGGGTCCGGGCTGCTCGGGTCGCCGCAGGCGCCGGCGCTGCCGCGCGCCAGCTGCAGCAGTTCGCCGCCCGCGCTGAACAGGGCCAGCACCGGCGCGAAGCCGCCGGCGGCGATCTGCTGGCCCAGCGCGTTCTGCCCGCCCGCAAACGAAAAGCTCTGCACGCTCAGCTGGTCGTCCTGGCTGAGCCAGACGCTGGTGCTGAAGAGCTCGTCGTCCAGGCTGAAATCGCCCTGGAAGGACTGTGTGGCGGCCTGGGCCGGGCCTTGCGCGATACCCAGTCCGAGGCTCGCCAGGGCCATTGCGGCCCAGATGGTTGCTTTCATCTTGATCCCCTGTTGCAGCGCTTTGCTGCTCTATGGGGATAAGGGCGGTGGCGCCGGCCGGCCTATCAGGGCCTAGGGTTTGTCCAGAGTCCGAGCCAGGGCGGCGGCCGCCTCGGCCACATCGAGACGCAGACGCCGCAGGCTGGGGTGTTCGGGCGCTACCGTGGCCAGGGCCAGTTGCAGTGCAGCCTGGTGATGCTCCAAGGCCTGTTGTGCCTGCTGCAGATGGCTGGCCAGCAGGCCTTGCAGGCGCAGCAAGGCCACGCGGCGCAGCGGCCGCAGCGCCGCCTCCTGTGCCTGCACCAGTGCGACACCGGCCGCGGCCGTGCTGCTGTCGCCCTGCAGCAGGGCGGCTTCGGCCAGGGTCAGCTCGGAGTCGATGCGGTCGTTGTGGACCGCCGGCAGGCGCTTGCGACGCTGCACGGCCGCCTCTTCGAGCAGCGGCTGGGCTTCGGCGAGGCGGCCGGCGCGCAGCAGCCAGCGGCCCAGGTTGTGGCGCGCGCGGGCCAAGCTCAGGTCGTCCGGCTTGAGGGCGGCCTGCCGGATCGCCAGCGATTCGCGGTACAGGCTTTCGGCGGCCGGGTCGCCCAGATCCTCCAGCGCGGTGGCGAGGTTGTTGATATTGACCGCCACGCTCACCGAGCCGCGCCCCTGCAACTGCTCGTGCAGGGCCAGCGCCTCGCGGTAGGCGGCGATCGCCTCGGCGCTGCGGCCGCCGTCCTGCAGCACGCTGGCCAGTTCGTTGAGCGCGCTCGCCACGGTGGCGCTCTGCGGCCCGTGCACGGCGCGGCGCTGCGCCACCAGCTCGCGCAGCAGGGCCTCGGCCTCGTCGACGCGGTGCTGGGCGGCCAGCACCACGGCCAGCGACTGCATGCTGGTGAGCACCGAAGGATTCTGCTCGCCGAGCAGGCGGCGCTTGAGTTCGAGGGCGCGGCGGAACTGCGCCTCGGCCTCGCGCAACTGGCCGGCCCGCAGCGCCAGCGAGCCGAGGTTCTGGATCGCGATCGCCACGTCCAGGTGCTCGGCACCCTGCCTGGCGAGGCGTATCGCCAGCGCCTTGTCCAGGCAGCGGCGCGCCTCGTCGAGGGCGTCGACGCGCGTCAGCACCAGGCCCAGGGTGTTGTAGGCGTCGGCCAGCTCCAGGGCATCGGCCGCCACCAGGGGCTGGCGCAGCGCCAGCGAGCGGCGCGCCGGCGCCACCGCCTTGGCCTCCTGGCCATCGTTGGACAGCGTCACGGCCAGGCGGCTCAGCAGCGCCGCCTCGCGCAGCGGCTGGCGCTGTGGCTTGGCGCGCTCCAGGGCGATGGCCTGTTCGTACAGCTCGACCGCGGCGCGCGGCTTGCCGATGTTCTCGTAGACCTTGCCGAGCACGCCCTTCATCGAGGCCTGCAGCGCCGGCTGGCCCTGCAGGTCGCGGTCCATGCGCTCGCGGCCCTTGTCCACCAGGGTTGCGGCGCTCAGGTCGGGCCGGCCCGAGACGCGCGGGTCGGCGCCCTCGAACAGCGCCACCATGAAGTCGCTCACCTGGCGCGTGGTCTCGGCCTCCTGCTGGGCCAGCCGGCGGGCCGCCTCGGCGCGCCGCCGCTCGGCATCGGCACGTGCCTCGGCGGCCAGGGCCGCGTCGCGCTCATGCTGGGCCTGGGCGCGCGCTTGGGCTGCCTGGTCGCGTTCCGCCAGGGCATGGCGTTCGGCGCCCTGTGCCTGCGCGGCCGAACGCTCCGCCTGCGCGGCCGAGGCACGCGCCAGCGCCTCGGCCTGCAGTGCGCGGTCGCGCTCCTGCACCACGCGCAGGGTGAACAGGGCCGCCATCAGCAGCGCACCGCTGCCGGCCAGCACCCAGGGCCAGCGCCGCCGCAGGAATTTGCGCGCCACGTAGCCGGGGCTGCGCGGCAGCGCGGCCAGCGGCAGATGCTGGCGATAACGGCGCAGATCCGACATCAGCGCCGCCACGCTGAGGTAGCGCGCCTCCGGCTGCGCGGCGGTGGCGCGCCGCACGATCGCCTGCCATTCCGCGGGCCGCGCCGCCGCCGGGCCCAGCGCCTGCAGCAGCTCGCCCAGCATGGCGCCGAGGCTGTAGATGTCGCTGGCGCTGCTGGCCGGCGCGCCGGCGCGCTGCTCGGGGCTGGCATAGCGTGGCGTCAGCGCCAGCGTCTCACCGTCCTGCGCGCTGCCGTCCACGCCACTCTCAGCGCGCTTGCCCTGCAGCTGGGCGATGCCGAAGTCCAGCAGCATGGCGCGGCCGTCGCTGCCCACCAGCACATTGCCGGGCTTGATGTCGCAATGCACCACCAGCTGGCGGTGCGCATAGGCCACCGCCTCGCACACCATCAGGAACAGCTCCAGCGTGGCCTCCAGCCCGAGTTCGTGCTCGTGCTGGTAGACGTCGATGCGCTGGCCTTCGACATAGTCCATCACCAGATAGGGCTGGCCGCCGGGTGTGCTGCCGCCATCGATGAGGCGCGCGATATGGGGGTGGTTCAGCGAGGCGAGGATCTGGCGCTCGCGCGCCAGCTGGGCCAGCGCCGCCTCGCCCGACCAGCCGCGCAGCAGCTTGATGGCGGCGCGCTGCTGGTAATGGCCGTCGCTGCGCTCGGCCAGGTAGACCATGCCCATGCCGCCATGGCCCAGCTCGGACACGAGGGTCCAGGCGCCCAGGCGCTCGCCGGGCCTGAGCTCGGCGCCGCCGACGCTGGCCAGCATGCCCGCCACCGGCTTGGCAAAGCGGGTGGTGGCGTCGTGGCCGGCCAGGCGCAGCACGCGCGCACAGAGCTGCGCCGGGGCGCCCAGCTCGGCCAAACGCCGGCGTTGCGCGGCCTCGTCGGGCAGGTCGCAGATCTCGTTGAACAGCGCCTTGACCTGGGCGAAATCGGGGTCGGCGGCGCTGCTGCTGCTCATGCCCGCTCTCAGGCTTCCAGCTCGCGGCCCAGTTGTTCGGCCAGCCAGGCGCGCGCGAAGCGCAGCTCGCGGTCCACCGTGGGCACCGAGATGGCCAGCACCTCGGCGATATCGGCGCGCTGCAGGCCGGCGAAATAGGTCAGCTCCAGCACCTGGGCGCCGCGCGGGTCGTGGGCGCCGAGCTGGTCCAGCAGCGCGTCCAGGGTGAGCAGATCGGCCGCCATCGATTCCTCGCCCAGCGCCGCCGAGCTGAGGGTGAGCTGCACGCGGCCGCCGCCGCGCTTGTCGGCGAGGCGCGCGCGCGCATGCTCGCGCAGCACGCTGCGCATGGTCAGCGAGACGGTGGCGAAGAAGTGCGCGCGGTTCTGCCAGTCGCTGGGCGCGGCCATCAGGCGCAGCATGGCCTCGTTCACCACATCGCCCTTGGCCAGGGTGGCGGCGTCGTGGCCGCGCAGACGCGAGGCCGCCATGCGCAGGAACTCGCCATGCACCGCCTGCACCACGCGTTCGAAGGCGGCGCCGTCGCCCTTTTTCCAGGCCTGCAACAGCACGGTCATGGCTTCGACGGTGTCGCCCGGGGCGGGCTGGGCAGGGGCGCTGGTCATGGCGGCGGGAGGCTGAAAGTGGCGGCAGTGTAGCCGCCGCCCAGCGAGGAAGTTAGGGGGCAGGCCGGCTCATTCAAGGCAGCAGGATTTCAAAGCGCGTGCCGCCGCCGGGACGGTCCAGCAGGCTGACGCTGCCGCAGCGCGCGCCGAGCTGGTGGGCGCGCGCCACCGCCGCGCAGAGTTCCTGGCCCAGGCCGGTGGAGGATTGGGCCGAGGGGTCGGCGCTGCCCAGGCCGGGGCCGTCGTCGTCCACCGAGAACACCAGCTGGCCGTCGCGCACGCCGGCATCCAGCACCACCTCGCTGCGCGCGAAGCGCCAGGCGTTCTGCAGCGCCGCCTCCAGGGCCAGGCGCACCAGCCGCGGGTCGAAGTACCAGAAGGCCGGCGCGCTGCTGCAGGGCCCCAGGCGCAGCGGCGCATGGTCGGGGCGCGAATCCACATGCAGCAGGCCTTGCAGAAAGGCCTGCGGCGACTCGTCCGAGGCCTGCGCCAGCAGGCGGCTGCCGTCGGCGCCGTAAAGCGTCAGGTAGGCGATCAGGCGCTGGCGCAGCTGGGCGCAATGCTGGTGGGCGCGGTGCGCCAGCTCGGCCTCGGGCCGCCGCTCCAACTGCGCCAGCTCGGCCTCCAGCACCCCCAGCTGGTTCTTCAGGTCATGGATCAGCAGGGCCAGCAGTTCGCGGTTCATGCCAGGGCGCTGAGGGTGTCGCGCAGGTATTTGCGCATCTGGGCGACGCGGTCGTGGCCCGGCAAGAGGCGCTCCAGGCGGCTCAGATAGCCGCGCACCTGCTCGACGCGCTGGGCATCCAGCTGCTTGCGCAGGCGCAGCACCATGCAGTTCATCTGCGCGCATTCCATCAGCACGGTGGTGTTCTCCGGGAAGGCGTGCAGCTCCGCCTCCAGGGCCGCCAGCGCTTCGTCGAGCCGGCCGGCGCGCAGCGCCAGCTTGGCCTGGTGCAGCCGCGTCTTCAGGCCGCCGCTGGTGGCGGTGACGATGTTGGCGATCTCGGCCTCGTGCCCGGTGTCGCGCAAGGCCTTGCTGACGAGCTGCTGCATGCGCGCATTCTCGTGGTCGGCGCTGACCACCTTGCCCAGCAGGGCCAGCCCGCGCTCGGCCTGGCCGGTGGCGAGGGCGGCGCGCGCCACCGCGATGGTGGCGAAGTCGGCCTTGGCCTGTGGCGTCTCGGCCAGCGCCTGCTCGGCCAGCTCGCGCGCCTTCTCGGCCTCGCCCAGCAGGGCATGGGCCTGGGCGCTCAGCGCCAGCATGGCGGCGGCCTGTTCGGCGCTGCGCTGCACCTTGCCGGGCGGGTCGACCAGCACCGCCAGCGCCTCCTTGGCCTCGCCCAGATCGATATGGGCCTGGGCCAGCACCAGCGCATCCATGGGCTGGGCGCTCAGCGAGCCCTGGCTGGACTTGAGCGCGCGCGCCAGGCTTTGCTTGGCCAGCTCGGTATCGCCATTGCGGTAGGCGCTTTCGGCCAGCGTGCGCATGCGCTTGGCCGAGGGCACGATCTCGGCCGCCTGCTTGAGCACCGCCAGCGCCTCGTCCTGGCGGTTCATGGCCTCCAGGGCCTGCGCCAGCAGCTCGTGCGCGGCCAGGTTCTTGGCGCCCTCGGCGCTGCCGATGAGTTCGCGCATCAGCTGCACGGTCTCATCAAAGCGGCCGGCGGCTCGGAGCGCGCGTGCCTGGCCCAGCTGGGCCCAGATCAGCTGCGGGCGCAGCTCCAGCGCCTGCTGGTAGACGGCGCGCGCCTCGTCCAGCGCGCCCAGCTCCAGCAAGACCTGACCCTTGAGCTGCAGGGCCTGCATGGTCCAGCGGTCCTTCTTGGCCAGCAGGGTGTCGCAGGCCTTCAGCGCGGCGGGCAGGTCCTTGCGGCCGAGCTGCTTGTGGATGTCCAGCAGGGCCTGGCGCTTTTCAAGCTGGGCCTTGAGGCGGTCTTCGATGTCACCCGCGGTGATGGGCTTGAGCAGGTAGGCGTCGGGCAGGTGCTCGCTGGCGGCGGCCACCGAGAGGTAGCTGTTCTCGGCCGTGATCATGAAGAACAGGCAGTCCGGCGCCAGCAGCTGGTGCTCGCGCAGGTATTCCAGCAGCTGCTGGCCGTCGGTCTTGTGGTTGAGGTTGTAGTCGCACAGGATCAGGCCGAAGGGCTTGGCGCGCACATGGCGCAGCGCCTCCTCGGCCGAGCTGGCGCCCTCGATCTTGTGGATGCCCAGCATGCCCAGCTGGCCGCGCAGCGTGGTCTGCTGCGTGGCCATGTCGTCGACCACGAGGGCCTCGATCCGGGAGTAGGGGGTGTCGGCGCGCATGCTCGTCCTGTGCCTTCCAGCAAGCACCCGGGGTGGGGTGCGCCGAGCTTACAGGACGAGCGGGGCGCTGGGCAATCAACCGGTGTTGCGCAGGCCCGCCGCGATGCCGTTGATCGACAGATGGATGCCGCGCTGCACGCGTTCCATGCTGGGGTCCTCGGCGCGCTGCTCGGGCGCCACCGCGCGGTAGCGCCGCATCAGCTCGACCTGCAGGTGGTTGAGCGGATCGATATAGGGGAAGCGGTGCTCGATCGAGCGCGCCAGCGCCGGGTTGGCAGCCAGGCGCTTGTGCTCGCCGGTGATCAGCGCCAGCGCCTCCTGGGTGCGCTGGAACTCGGCCTTCACCGCCTCGAAGATCTTTTTGCCCAGGCGCTTGTTCTCCACCAGCTCGACATAGCGCGCGGCGATGTCCAGATCGGTCTTGGCCAGCACCATGTCCAGGTTGGACAGCAGGGTGCGGAAGAAGGGCCATTGCTTGACCATGCGCTTGAGCAGGGTCAGGTTTTGCGCGCGCTGGGCCGGCTCCTTGCCCAGGAAGGCCTCCACCCCCGAGCCGAACCCGCACCAGCCCGGCAGGGCGATGCGCGACTGGCCCCAGCTGAAGCCCCAGGGAATGGCGCGCAGGTCCTCGATGGCGCGGGTGGCCTTGCGCGAGGCCGGGCGCGAGCCGATGTTCAGCTCGGCAATCTCGCGGATCGGCGTGGAGGCGAAGAAATACTCGGCGAAGCCGGGCGTGTCGTAGACCAGGCCGCGGTAGGCCTTGAAGCTGGCGTCCGAAAGCGCCTGTGCGGCTTCGAGGAAGCTCCTGGGCGCGCTCTTGGTGGGGTGCAGCAGGGTCGCTTCCAGCGTGGCGGCCACCAGGGTCTCGAGATTGCGCCGGCCGATCTCGGGGTTGGCGTATTTGGAGGCGATCACCTCGCCCTGTTCGGTGAGGCGGATCTGGCCGTTCACCGTGCCGGGGGGCTGGGCCAGGATGGCCTGGTAGCTGGGGCCGCCGCCGCGGCCCACCGTGCCGCCGCGGCCATGGAAGAGGCGCAGGGTGACGGGCTGGTGCTGGGCCTTGAGCGCCTCGAACAGCTCCACCAGCGCGATCTCGGCGCGGTAGAGCTCCCAGGAGCTGGTGAACACGCCGCCGTCCTTGTTGGAGTCGGAGTAGCCCAGCATGATGTCCTGCTCGCCGCCCGAGCGCTGCACCAGCGCGGCAATGCCGGGCAGGGCGTAGAACTCGCGCATGATGCCGGGGGCCTCGCGCAGATCGCCGATGGTCTCGAACAGCGGCACGACGATCAGGTCGCTGATGGCCTCGCCATCCAGCGTGCCGCGCAGCAGCCCGACCTCCTTGAGCAGCAGCATCACCTCGAGCAGATCGCTCACCGACTCGGTGTGGCTGATGATGTAGTGGCGCAGGGCCTCGCGGCCGAAGCGCTGCAGCACCTCGCGCGCGGCCTCGAAGATGGCCAGCTCGCCCTGGGCCCGCTCGCTGTAGACCGCGCCGATCACGCGCAGCGGGCGGGCGTCCTGCAGCAGGCTCAGCAGCAGGCCGCGGCGCTCGGCCTCGCTGAGCGCGCTGTAATCGGCCTGGATGCGCGCGGCCTTCAGCAGCTCGGCCACCACGGCCTCGTGCTGGTCGGAGCTCTGGCGCAGGTCCAGCGTGGCGAGATGGAAACCGAACACCTGGATGGCGCGCATCAGCGGCTTCAGCCGCGGCGCGATCAGCGCCTCGGCATGGTGGCTGCGCAGCGAGCTTTCGATGATGCGCAGATCGGCCAGCAGCTCCTCGGGGCTCAGATAGGGGTCCTGCGGGGCCACGGCATGGCGCAGCGCCTCGGTGCCGGTGAGCTCGTGCAGGGTGGCGGCCAGGCGCGCATACATGCCGGTCAACGCCCGGCGGTAGGGCTCGTCCATGCGGTGCTCGTTGCGATCCGGGCTGCGCTCGGCCAGCAGTTGCAGCTCGGGGCTGATGCTGGCCAGGCGGGCCGAGATCGAGAGTTCGGCGCCCAGCTCATGCAGCTCGGTGAGGTAGTGGCGCAGCGCCACCTCGCCCTGGCGCTTCATCGCATGGCGCAGCGTCACAGCAGTGACGTTGGGATTGCCGTCGCGATCGCCGCCGATCCAGTGGCCCATACGCAGAAAGCTCTTGAACTCGTGGCCGGGCAGGGCCTCTTCCAGCTCGGCGTAGAGCTTGGGGATCTGGCGCAGAAAGGTGGCGTGGTAGTAGGAGAGCGCGTTCTCGATCTCGTCGGCCACCGTCAGCTTGGAGTAGCGCAGCATGCGCGTCTGCCAAAGCTGGGTGATGCGGGCGCGCATCAGGGTCTCGTTGTCGCGCAGCTCGCGCTCGGTGTGCAGGGTGTCGCGCTGGCCCACCAGCTCGGCAATGGCGCGCTCGGCGTCCAGGATGCTCTTGCGCTGCACCTCGGTGGGGTGGGCGGTCAGCACCGGCGAGATGAAGCCATGCTGCAGGGTCTTGGCCACCTCGGCCGGGCGCACGCCGGCCTCGTGCAGGCGCTCCAAGGCATAGGCGAGCGAGCCCGGCTGCAGGCTGCCGGCGCGCTCGTGGATCTCGCGGCGGCGCACATGGTGGCGGTCCTCGGCGATATTGGCCAGGTGCGAGAAATAGCTGAAGGCGCGGATCACGCTCACGGTCTGCTCGCCCGAGAGGCTCTTCAGCAGCTTGTCGAAGCTCTTGCCGGCCTGCGTATCGCGCTTCAGGCGGAAGGCCACCGAGAGCTTGCGGATGCGCTCCACCAGCTCATAGGCGTCGCGGCCCTCCTGCTCGCGGATCACCTCACCGAGGATGCGGCCCAGAAGGCGGATGTCGTGCATCAGGGGCGCGTTCTTGTCCTTGGCTGCGGCCTTGGTGGTGTTGACGGCCGTCTTGACGGCGCGTGGCGCGGGATGGGCTGGTCGGGCTGGCATGGTCTGGAGTTGGGGCGTTGGAGGTGAGGCGCGTGTAACCAAGTTACCAGTTTTCGACTTTAACAGTTTCTTTGCGCAAGCCGGAATGGGGTCGCACCGGGCTGCGCTAGCATGAGGGCATGACGCAACAACTCTTGATCGCGACGCGCGAAAGCCGCCTCGCGCTGTGGCAGGCCGAGCATGTGCAGGCCCTCTTGGCCGAACGCCTGAAACTCGATGTGGGCCTGCTGGGCATGACCACCCGCGGCGACCAGATCCTCGACCGCGCGCTCTCCAAGGTGGGAGGCAAGGGTCTGTTCGTGAAGGAGCTGGAGACGGCGCTGGAGGAGGGCCGTGCCCACCTGGCGGTGCACTCGCTCAAGGACGTGCCCATGGACCTGCCCGAGGGCTTTGCCCTGGTGAGCATCCTGGAGCGCGAGGACCCGCGCGACGCCTTCGTCTCGAACCGCTACGCCAACTTGGCCGAGCTGCCGCAGGGCGCGGTGGTGGGCACCTCGAGCCTGCGCCGCGTGGTGCAACTGAAGAATCTGCGCCCCGATCTGCGCATCGAGCCGCTGCGCGGCAATCTCGACACGCGCCTGCGCAAGCTGGACGAAGGCGGCTACGACGCCATCGTGCTGGCGGCCGCCGGGCTCAAGCGCCTGGGCCTGGCCGAGCGCATCCGCAGCCTGTTCGCGGTGGACGAGATGATTCCCTGCGCCGGCCAGGGCGCCCTGGGCCTGGAGGTGCGCGCCGATGCCGCGACGCTGAGCCAGCAGCTCGCCGGCCTGATGCACGAACCCACCTGGCTGGCCACGCAGGCGGAGCGCGCGGTGTCGCGCGCCCTGGGTGGCAGCTGCAGCATGCCGCTGGCGGCGCACGCGGTATGGGAGGGCGGCGAGTTGCAGCTCGCGGCCGCGCTGGGCCATCCCGAGCACCATGACAAACCGCTGCTGAAGACGCTGGGCCGCGGCCAGCCGCGCAACGAGGCCGAAGCGCGCGCGCTGGGCGAGCGGGTGGCGCAGGCGCTGCGCGAGCAGGGCGCCAGCGCCTACCTGGCGGCCGCCTGAGTGGCCGTGCAGCCGGGCTCGAGCGAGCGAACGCTGCTGCTGACGCGGCCCCGCGCCCAGGCTGAGGACTGGGTGGCGCGCATGGCGGCGCAGGGCGTGCCGACGGCGGTGCTGCCGCTGATCGCCATCCAGCCCGGCATGGCGCCGGACGCCGCGGCGCTGGCCTGGCGTGAGCTGCCGCGGGCGGCGCTGGCCATGTTCGTCAGCCCCAATGCGGTGGCCGCCTTCTTCGCGGCCCAACCCGCCGGCATGGCCTGGCCGGGCGCGACGCTGGCGGCCACGGTCGGCCCCGGCAGTGCCCTGGCCTTGCGCGCGGCGGGCGTGCCGGCCGAGCTGATCGTGCAACCGCCGGCGGACGCGGCCAGCTTCGACTCCGAACATCTCTGGCCCTTGTTGGCCGGGCGCGACTGGGCCGGCCGGCTGGCGCTGATCCTGCGCGGCGACGGCGGGCGCGACTGGCTAGCCGAGCGCCTGCAGGAGCGCGGCGCCCAGGTGCGGCAGATCTCCGTCTACCGGCGCGCCTGCCCGCAGCTGGACCCCGCCGAGCGGGGGCTGCTGGACGCCGCGCTGGCCGCGCCCGAGCGCATGGTCTGGCTGTTCAGCAGTTCCGAGGCCATCGGCCATCTGCAGCAGTTGGCCGGGCCCGGCGCGGTCTGGTCGCGCAGCCTGGCGATCGCCACCCATGAGCGCATTGCCGAGCGCGCGAAAGCCCTCGGATGTGGGCATGTGGTTTTGGCGCGACCCGAGCCCGGCGCCATCGCCGCGGCGCTGCGAAGCCTCTAGGTGCGGACCCTACAATCTGCGCCAACGTGAGCGAGCTTCCCAACCCCCTTCAAGACGCGGTGCCGCAGCCCCTGGCAGCGGCCACCTCGCGCCCTTCGATGCTGATGCCGGCGCTGGCCGCGGGCCTGGCAGTCTGCACCCTGGTGGCCCTGGTGCTGGCCTGGCAGAGCAACAGCCGGCTGCGCAATCTGGAGCAGGAGCTGGTGCGCCGCCAGGACAGCAGCCAGGCGGCGGCCCAGGAGGCCGCCAACCAGGCCAAGCAGTCGCAGGACCTGAGCCGCGACACCGCCGCCAAGGTGGCCCTGCTGGACGCGCGCCTGGCCGAGGTCTCGCTGCAGCGCGGCCAGCTGGAAGAGCTGATTCAATCGATGTCGAGATCGCGCGACGAGAACGTGGTGGGCGATATCGAAGCCTCGCTGCGGGTGGCTCTGCAGCAGACCAGCATCACCGGCAGCGCCGAGCCCCTGGTGGCCGCGCTCAAGCAGGCCGACGAGCGCCTGGTGCGCTACAAGCAGCCGCGCCTGGAGGGCGTGCGCCGCGCCGTGGTGCGCGACCTGGACCGCGTCAAGGCGATCAGCGTGGTCGACGTCTCCACCCTCAGCATCAAGCTCGACGAGGTGGTGCGCCTGGTCGATGAGCTGCCCCTGCTGTCCGCAGCCGACAAGGCCGGCGAGCCCGCGGTGGCGCGCCAGGCAAGACCTGACACCAAGCCAGCCCCAAAGCCCGCCGCCAAGCCGATCGAGCCCGGCATGGCCGGCTGGTGGGAGCTGGTGCAGCAGCGCTGGGGCGAGACCGCCGGGCTGGCCTGGCAGGAAGCCAAGTCGCTCTTGCGGGTGACGCGCATCAACCACCCCGAGGCCATGCTGATGGCGCCGGAGCAAGCCTATTTCCTGCGCGAGAACATCAAGCTGCGCCTGTTGAACGCCAGGCTGGCGCTGTTGAGCCGGCAGTTCGAAACCGCGCAGAGCGACCTGCGCGACACCCTCGGCATGCTGGATCGCTACTTCGATGCGCGCTCACGCAAGGTCGCGGCGGCCAATGAGCTGCTGCGTCAGGTGGTGGGGCAGGCGCGCCAGGTGGCGGTGCCACGCCCCGATGACACGCTGGCGGCTCTGGCCGCCGCGGGCCGCTGATCCGGAGCCCGATCCCCATGCGCACGGTGATCTGGTTGGTGCTGCTGTTCGCAGTGGCGGTGGTGGCGGCCCTGACCCTGGGCAGCAACGATGGTTTGGCCAGCTTCTACTGGAATGGCTGGCGCCTCGACGTCTCGCTGAATCTGTTCCTGCTCACCCTGGTGGGCAGCTGCTTTGCGCTGGTGACGGTCATCAAGGCGATCGATTCGCTCACCACGCTGCCGCGGCGCGCGCGCGAGTGGCGGTTGGCGCAGCGCGAACGCAGCGCCCAGCTGGCGCTGCGCGATGCGCTGGGCGAGTATTTCGGCGCGCGTTACGGGCGCGCCCAGAAGGCCGCGCAGAAGGCGCTGAGCATCCAGGCGCAGACGCCCGATCTGGCCCAGGATGCCGGCTTCATGGCGCTGGGCCATCTGCTGGGCGCGCAGAGCGCGCACCGCATGCAGGACAAGCGCCGCCGCGACGAGCAGCTGCAACTGGCCCTGGAACTGGCGCAGCGCTCGCCCCAGGCTAAGGCGCAGGAAGAGGGCGCCCGCCTGCTGGCCGCCGAATGGGCGCTGGACGACCGCGACGCCAGCCGCGCGCTGGCGCTGCTGAGCGATCTGAGCCCCGGCGTGGCGCGCCGCACCCAGGCCCTGCGCCTCAAGCTGCAGGCCGCACGCATGGCCAAGCAGCCGCTGGAGGCCTTGCGCACGGCGCGTTTGCTCGCCAAGCACCAGGGCTTTTCCAAGCTGGCGGCGCAGGGCCTGCTGCGCTCGCTGGCCTTCGAGGCGCTGGAATCAGCGCGCGATGTGGACCAGCTGCGCAGCATCTGGCAGCACCTCGATGCGGCCGATCGGCGCGATGTCTTCGTGGCCGCCCGTGCGGCGCAATGTGCGGCCGCGCTGGGCGCGCCGGACGATGGGCGCGGTTGGTTGCGCCCGGCCTGGGAGGAGATTGCCGAGCTGGGCGCCGATGAGCGCGTGGCTTTGGCCGAGGCCCTGGTGGCCTGCATGCCCGGCATGGGCCCCGAATGGCTGCAGCGCCTGGAGCAGGCCGCGCAGCGTTTCCCGCGCGACAACTACATGGCTTATGCCCTGGGCCATGCCTTGGCCGAGCGCCAGCTCTGGGGCAAGGCACGGCTGATGCTGGAGCAGGCGGGCGGCGACCGCGCACTCTCGGTGGCAGCACGTCGCCGCAGCTGGCTGACCTTGGCCGATCTGGCCGGTCGCGATGGTGATGCCGAGCGGCGCGCCCGCTGCCACGAGGCCGCGGCCACCTTGGCTTGAAGACTTGCCGAGCCCGTTTATTTCAGGCTATACTAGATAGCTTCAGCGGCTGTAGCTCAGTTGGATAGAGTACTTGGCTACGAACCAAGGGGTCGTGGGTTCGAATCCTGCCAGCCGCACCAGATTTACCAAGCCAGTGAGCTTTCACTGGCTTTGTTTTTCTGGTTCTCGAGAGAGATGTGAAAATTGAAAATCAAGCGCTTAGCTTGTGTATGCGATAAAAAGCATGCTATAGTCTAAGGCTTCGGCGGCTGTAGCTCAGTTGGATAGAGTACTTGGCTACGAACCAAGGGGTCGTGGGTTCGAATCCTGCCAGCCGCACCAGAATAAAAAGAAATGGCAAAGGGCCGGTGAGCAATCGCCGGCCCTTTTGCTTTGTTGCAGCTTTTATGCGCGGGTTTATGCGCGGGCCATGGCGGCGATCTCGGCCTCGCCCAGGCCCAGTGCGGCCAGCACGGCGTGCGTGTCCTGGCCGGGCTGCGGGAATGGGCGCGGCGCCGGCCCCGGCGTGCGCGCAAAGCGTGGCGCACTTGCCGGTTGGATCTTGCCATCCACCTCCACGAAGTTGCCGCGCGCGCGCTGGTGCGGATGCTGGGCCGCTTCGGCCAAGCTCAGCACCGGCGCGAAGCAGACGTCGCTGCCCTCCAGCAAGGCGGTCCATTCATCGCGCGTCTTTTGCTTGATGCGTGCGGCGACCTCGGCGCGTGCCGCCGGCCAGTGGCGGTGGTCGTATTGCAGCTGGGCGTCCAGATGCTCCAGGTCCAGCTTCTGCAGCAGCAGCTTGTAGAACGGCGGCTCGATCGCGCCCAGCGTGATGTGCCGCCCGTCCGCGCACTCGAAGCTGTCGTAGAAGGGCGAGCCGTGCAGGAAGAAGTTCTGCGCCGGATCGTCGCCCCACATGCCGATGCCGCGCAGCGAATGCACCAGGCTGCTGAGTGCGCCCACGCCGTCGATCATGGCGGCGTCCACCACCTGGCCTCGGCCGGAGCGTTGCGCCTCCAGCAGGGCGCAGACGACGCCGAAGGCCAGGAACATCGCGCCGCCTGCCATATCGCCCAGCAGGGTGGCGGGCAGGGTGGGGGCCTGGCCGGCGCGCGAGGCGATCGCGAGCACGCCGGTGAGCGCCACATAGTTGATGTCGTGGCCGGCGGCCTGGGCCAGTGGCCCGGTCTGGCCCCAGCCGGTGACGCGGCCATAGACCAGACGCGGGTGCTGCGCTTCGAAGGCCTCGGGCCCCAGGCCCAATCGTTCCATCACGCCCGGCCGGTAACCTTCGATCAGCGCGTCGGCGCTCTCCACCAGGCGCTTGATGGCGGCGACGCCGACGGCCGACTTCAGGTCTACGCAGATGGAGCGCTTGCCGCGGTTCATGGCCTCGCCGCCGCCCAGGGTGCGCAACGCCGCGGGGCGTTCCACCACGATCACCTCGGCGCCCATATCGGCCAGCAGCATGCCGGCCATGGGGCCCGGCCCGATGCCGGCAAATTCGATCACGCGCAAGCCTGCCAATGGCCCCTGACTCATTCTGTGCTCCTGTGTGCTGCTCGATGAAGGTCGCCGGGCACAATATACGGATGAGCAAGGCCTTCACCAAGGAAAGCGATGGCGATGACGACGAGGACATGGCGCTGCCCGCCTTGCCGTCGGGAACACGCAACTACATCACCCCCGCGGGCTATGCGCGGCTGCGTGCCGAGTTCATGACCCTGCTGGACGAGGAGCGCCCCAAGATCGTCGAGATCGTCTCCTGGGCGGCCAAGAATGGCGATCGCTCGGAGAACGGCGACTACCTCTACGGCAAGAAACGCCTGCGCGAGATCGACCGCCGCCTGCGCTTTCTCACCAAACGTCTGGACATCGCCGAGGTGGCCGATCCCAGCCTGCACTATGGCAGCGACCAGATCTTCTTCGGCGCCACCGTTACCTATGCCAATGCCAAGGGCGAGGAACGCACCATCACCATCAAGGGCATCGACGAGAGCGACAGCCTGAACGGCGAGGTGAGCTGGGTTTCGCCGATCGCGCGCGCGCTCCTGAAGGCCCGCGAGGGCGACGAGGTGCAGTTGATGACGCCCGGCGGCGTGGAGCGCCTTGAGGTGCTTGAGGTGCGCTACCCCAAGCCCCAGCTCGGCTAGGGCTTGATGCGCCAGGCCCGCAGCACGGCGGGCGAGCGCTTCAGCGTGCGCAGCACATCGGCCAGATGCAGGCGGTCGCGCACGCTCAGCAACAGTTGCATCTCGGCGGTTTCGCGCGCCTGGGCCTCGTCGGTCATGGCGATATGGGTGATGTCGGCCTCGGCCGAGCTGACGGCCGTGGCAATCTGCGCCAGCACGCCCTTGCCGTTCTTCATCAGCACGCCCACTGCGGCCTCGAAGCTGCGGCTCAGTTCCTCGCCCCAGGCCACCGCGATCCAATGCTCGCTGTCGCGTTGGAACAGGCGGCGCCCGACCTGGCATTCGCCGGTGTGCACCACCAGGCCCTCGCCGCGGCCCAGATAGCCCTTGATGTCGTCGCCAGGGATGGGGCGGCAGCAGCTCGCCAGCCGCACCGAGGCGCCCTCGGTGCCGTCGATGGTGACCTGGCCCTGGGCCGGGCCATCGTCGGCGCCGAAGCGGCCCATGCTGAGCATCACCGCGTCGGGGCGCTGGCCTTGCTCGGCCAGCATGCGCGCCAGCTTCTTGGCCACGATGGTGGCGATCTTGCGGCCCAGGCCGATCTCGATCAGCAGCTCGTCCACATGGCGGTTGCCGGCCCAGCGGGCCAGGTCTTGCCAGAGCTGGGAGGCGCTGTTGTCCTCGTCGTCCAGGCTGGGCATGGCCAGGCCCTCGGCGCGCAGGGCCTGGGCCAGCATCTTCTGCCCCAGCTCGCGCGACTCTTCCTGTTCCAGGTTCTTGAGGAAATGGCGAATCTTCGAGCGCGCGCGGCCGGTGCGTACAAAGCTCAGCCAGGCGGGATTGGGGCGGGCGCCGGCGGCGCTGATGATTTCCACCACATCGCCGCTGCGCAGCTCGGCGCGCAGTGGCACCGGCTCGCCGTTGACCTTGGCGGCCACGCAATGGTCGCCCACGTCCGAGTGGATGGCGTAGGCAAAGTCCACCGGCGTGGCGCCGCGCGGCAGCGCCATGATCTTGGACTTGGGCGTGAAGACATAGACCGCGTCCGGGAACAGATCGATCTTCACATGCTCCAGGAACTCGTTGGCGTCGCGTGTCTCGTCCTGGATGTCGATGAGCGACTGCAGCCAGCGCGAACCCAGCTGCTGGGCCGCCAGCGGGTCGCCCTTGTTCTTGTAGAGCCAATGCGCGGCCACGCCTTTTTCCGCCACCATATGCATGGTCTCGGTGCGCATCTGGAACTCCACCGGCGTGCCTAGCGGGCTCACCAGGGTGGTGTGCAGCGACTGGTAGCCATTCGGCTTGGGGATGGCGATGTAGTCCTTGAAACGCCCCGGCTGCGGCTTGTAGAGCTGGTGCAGCACGCCCAGCGCCAGATAGCACTCGGGCAGCTCGGCCACGATGATGCGAAAGCCGAAGATGTCGCTCACCTGGGCAAAGCTCAGGTGCTTCTCGCGCATCTTCTTGTAGATCGAGAACAAGGTCTTCTCGCGGCCCTGGATCTCGGCCTTCTGGCCAGCCT
This sequence comes from Paucibacter sediminis, assembly GCF_030254645.1. Taxonomy (NCBI): domain Bacteria; kingdom Pseudomonadati; phylum Pseudomonadota; class Betaproteobacteria; order Burkholderiales; family Sphaerotilaceae; genus Roseateles; species Paucibacter sediminis. The sequence goes on along the minus strand of NZ_CP116346.1, from coordinate 4,952,823 downwards.
CGTTGAAGGCCTTGATGACATCGCGCTCGATGCGTGAAACCAGGTCGCGCCGATTGCCGCGCGCCTTCGCGATCGCCTTGGACAGGGCCGCGTGGCGCCAGGGGTGGATGTACTGGAAGGAGAGCTCCTGCAGCTCGCGGTAGATCTCGTTCAACCCCAGGCGGTGGGCGATCGGGGCATAGATATCGAGGGTTTCGCGCGCAATGCGGCGGCGTTTCTCGAAGGCCATCGCCCCCATGGTGCGCATATTGTGCAGACGGTCGGCCAGCTTGATCAGGATCACGCGCACATCGCGCGCCATCGCCAGCAGCATCTTGCGGAAGCTCTCGGCCTGCGACTCCTCCTTGGTGGAGAACTGCAGCTTGTCCAGCTTGGTGAGCCCGTCCACCAGCTCGGCGGTGGGGGCCTCGAAGCGCTCGATCAGCTCGGTCTTGGTGACGCCGCAGTCTTCCATGGCGTCGTGCATCAGCGCCGCCATGATGGCCTGCGCGTCCAGGCGCCAGTCGGCGCAGATGCCGGCCACCGCGATCGGGTGCGTGATATAGGGCTCGCCGCTGGCGCGGAACTGGCCCAGATGGGCCTCGTCAGCGAACTTGTAGGCCTCGCGGATGCGCTTGATGTCGCCCTTGGGCAGGTAGGCGAGCTTGTGCAGCAGGGCGTCGAACGACGCCGCCTCGGCCTGTGTCGGTTCCGGGCTGGTCTTGGTAATGCCCGAGAGGCCGGTCAGTGCGGCAGGCAGGCGAGCGACGGCGAAGGAGCGAAAACCCATGGCCCGAATTTACAGCATGCGCGCCGGCCGCCCTGGGTGGGCGCCTCTATGACCCGCATGGCCGGCAAAGACAAAGGGCGCCCGCAGGCGCCCTTGGCATGGGTGCATGCGGTGCTTAGACCGGCACCTTGCGCAGCATCTCGATGCCGACTTCACCAGCGGCGATTTCGCGCAGTGCGGTCACGCCGGGCTTGTTCTTGCTTTCGATCTTGGGCGTGTGGCCCTGGCTCAGCATGCGGGCGCGGTAGGTCGCGGCGAGCACCAGCTGGAAGCGATTCGGGATCTTGACGAGGCAGTCTTCAACGGTGATGCGGGCCATTTTGTTGTCCTGGTAATGAATCTTGAGAATCTTGTGGAGCGTCAGGGCAGGTCCAGAGCTCGGAAAACCGCGGAACGGTTGCGACGCTGAGCCGCGTATTTTAACCGCTGCGCGTGCACGATGGCTTTCAGGTCGAAAAGAGCGGTCTCGAACACCGCATTCACCACCACGAAATCGAACTGCTGGGCCTGCGCCACCTCGACGCGGGCATTCGCCATGCGCTTGGCGATCACGCTCGGCTCGGTGTCGCCGCGGCGTTTCAGGCGCTGCTCCAGTTCCTCCCAGCTGGGCGGCAGGATGAACACCAGCACCGCGTAGGGGAACAGCTTCTTGATCTGCAGGGCGCCCTGGAAATCGATCTCCAGCACCACGTCGTCGCCATGCGCCATGCGGGCCTCGATGGCAGCGCGCGAGGTGCCGTAGAGATTGCCATGCACCTCGGCCCATTCGAAGAACTCGCCACGGTCGGCCATGGCGCGGAACTCCTCCGGCGTGGTGAACCAGTATTCGCGGCCATGCTGTTCCTGGCCGCGCGGCGCGCGCGAGGTGTGCGAGATCGAGACGTCCAGCTTGGCGTCGAGTTCCAGCAAGGCCTTCACCAGGCTGGATTTGCCGGCGCCGCTGGGGGCGGCGACGACGAAGAGATTGCCGGGATATTCCATGGTCGGGTCTGTCTGGCTGCTTGCTTATTCGATGTTCTGGACCTGCTCGCGCATCTGCTCGATCGCCACCTTCATCTCCACCGAGATGTTGGTGAGTTCCAGCGCGGCGGACTTGGACCCCAGGGTATTGGCCTCGCGGTGCAGCTCCTGGATCAGGAAGTCCAGGCGCTTGCCGAGCTCGCCGCCCTTCTTGAGCAGGCGCTCGATCTCTTCCAGATGGGCGCGCAGGCGCGCCAGCTCCTCGGCCACGTCGATGCGGATGGCGTAGGCGGCCGCCTCATTGAGGGCGCGCTCGCGCAGCGCGTCCTCGGGTATCGATTGGGCCGCGCCGGTGCTCACCAGCGCCTCCTGCCAACGTTCCAGGAAACGCTGCTGCTGGCGCTGCACCACGGCGGGCACCAGGGGTTCGGCCTGCTCGGCCAGGCCGCGCAGGGTGTCGATGCGCTCCTGCAGAATCGCCACCAGCTTTTCGCCCTCGCGCTCGCGCGCCTCGGCCAGGCCGGCCACGCACAGGCGCGCCGCCTCCAGCGTGGCCTCGTCGAGCCGCTCGGCCGCGCCGCCACCCTTGCACCATTGCAGGATCTCGTGCACCGAGAGCGCCTGCGCCTTGGGCAGCCAGTTCTGCACCGTGCCCTCCAGGCGCGCCAGCTTGTTGAGTTGCTCGGCCTGCGGCTGGGGCCAGTTGTTGTCCCCCTCGCGCTGGGTGTTGATGCGCAACTCGATCTTGCCGCGCTTGAACGCCTTGGTGAGCAGCTCGCGCAGGGCGGGCTCCAGACCGCGCAGATCCTCGGGCATGCGGAAGCCCAGGTCGAGGAAACGCCCATTGACGGAGCGTGCTTCCACGGTCACGCTGGCGGTCGAGACGGTGCCGGTCTCGCTCGGTGTAACGGGTTGCGAGCTGGCGCTGGCGTAACCCGTCATGCTGTAAACTGGCATGAGCATTCGGTTGAGCAATCAAAGCGCGATTATGTCAAAGCCGAAACCGGCGCCCTTGCCTGCGGGGACGGTAGTTGGGGGCTACCAGATCATCAAGAAGTTGGCGGCAGGCGGATTCGGTGTGGTTTATCTCGCCGAAGATCCCGAGCACCACCTGGTGGCCCTGAAGGAATACCTTCCCTCGTCCCTGGCGGAGCGCTCCCCCGGAGAACTCACTCCACGCGTCAAGCCCGAGAAGCAGCCCCTGTATCGACTCGGGTTGCGCAGCTTCTTTGAGGAAGGGCGTTCGCTCGCCCAGATCTCGCACCCCAGCGTCGTCTCGGTGCTGAACTTCCTGCGCGAGAACGAAACCGTCTACATGGTGATGAACTATCTGCAGGGCGACACCCTGCAGGACTTCATCGTCACCGCGCGCGACCTGAAGCGCGACAAGGTCTTCCGCGAGTCCACCATCCGCTCGCTGTTCGACGAGATCCTCAAGGGCTTGCGCATCGTGCATCAGCACAAGATGCTGCACCTGGACATCAAGCCGGCCAACATCTTCATCACCAATGACAACAAGGCGGTGCTGCTGGACTTCGGCGCGGCGCGCGAGGTGCTGAGCAAGGAAGGCAACTTCATCCGCCCGATGTACACGCCCGGCTTTGCCGCGCCCGAGATGTACCGCCGCGATGGCGCTTTAGGCCCCTGGACCGACATCTACGCCATCGGCGCCTGCATCTACGCCTGCATGCAGGGCTATCCGCCCAACGACGCACCGCAGCGCCTGGAGAAGGACCGCCTGGCGCTGAGCCTGTCGCGCCTGCGCAATGTCTATTCCGACAACCTCATCGAGGTGACCGAGTGGTGCATGTCGCTGGACCCGCTGGCGCGCCCGCAGAGCGTGTTCGCGCTGCAGAAGGAATTGGCGCGCGAGACCGAGCGCCGCTACACCAAGCTGAGCTTCAGCGAGCGCCTCAAGCTCCAGCTTGAGAACCTCAAGGCAGGGGCCAAGGCGTGAGGTTCGGCATCTATCAAGTCAGCCGACGCGGCGGCCGGGAAAAGAACGAAGACCGCATGGGGTATTGCTATACCCGCGACGCGGTGTTGTTCGCGCTTGCCGACGGCATGGGCGGCCACCCCGAGGGCGAGGTGGCGGCGCAGATCGCGCTGCAGACCGTGGCCAGCATGTTCCAGCGCGATGCCAAGCCGGTGCTGGACGACCCGAACCGCTTTCTGGAAGACGCGATCCTGGTCGCGCACCAGCAACTCCTGCGCTACGGCCAGGACAAGGGCCTCAGCGACACCCCGCGTACCACCGTGGTGGCCGGCGTGCTGCAGCGTGGCAATGCCCACTGGGCCCATTGCGGCGACTCGCGCCTGTACATGGTGCGCGGCGGCGAGCTGATGGCGCGCACGCGCGACCATTCCTACAGCGAGCTGCAGGAGGCCCTGGGTCGCCATGCGAATGGCGCCGAGCGCTTCAACCGCAACGTGCTGTTCACCTGCCTGGGCAGCCCCGGCAAGCCCATGATCGATATCTGCGGCCCGATCCCGCTGCAGACCGGCGACCGCTTCATGCTGTGCTCCGACGGCATGTGGAGCACGGTGTCCGACCTGGCCATTGCCGACCAGCTCTCCACCCGCGTGATCTCGGACGCCGTGCCCGAGCTGGTGGAGCAGGCGCTGCGCAACGGCGGCGCGCGCTGCGACAATGTCACCGCGCTGGCGGTGGAATGGGAAGGCGAGGACGAGCCCGACGCGGCCGACTCGATCTCCACCCAGAACCTGGCCGACGACGGCTTTGCCTCCACCATCCAGGCGGCCGCGCTGGAAGCGCAGGAACGCCGCGAGGATCTCAGCGAGGCCGAGATCGAGCAGTCGGTGCGCGAGATCCAGGCCGCGATCCGCAAGGCCGGCAAAAAATAACTCCGAAAGGTTCCCCCGATGTCTGCTGAATACCAACGCGCCGGCGAGCGCGCTGCCGCTGCTTTGCGCCCGGTGCGCATCACGCGCCACTACACCTGCCATGCCGAGGGCTCGGTGCTGATCGAGTTCGGCAACACCAAGGTGCTGTGCACCGCCTCGGTGGAAGAGAAAGTGCCGCCGCACAAGCGCGGCTCGGGCGAGGGCTGGGTCACGGCCGAGTACGGCATGCTGCCGCGCGCCACCCATACCCGCAGCGACCGCGAGGCCGCGCGCGGCAAGCAGAGCGGCCGTACCCAGGAGATCCAGCGCCTGATCGGCCGTTCGCTGCGCTGCGTGTTCGACCTGGCCCTGCTGGGCGAGCGCAGCATCCACCTCGACTGCGATGTGCTGCAGGCCGACGGCGGCACGCGCACCGCCGCCATCACCGGTGCCTATGTGGCCGCGCACGATGCGGTCAGCTGGCTGCTGGCGCAAGGCAAGATTGCCCAATCGCCCATCAAGGATGCCGTCGCCGCGATCTCGGTGGGCATGCTGGAGGGCACGCCGCTGCTGGACCTCGAGTACACCGAAGACTCGGCCTGCGACACCGACATGAATGTGGTGATGACCGGCTCGGGCGGCTTTGTGGAACTGCAGGGCACGGCCGAGGGCCTGGCCTTCAACCGCCTGGAAATGAACGCCATGCTGGACCTGGCCGAAAAAGGCATCAAGGACCTGCTCGCGGCGCAGCGCAAGGCCCTGGGTCTGTGGGCATGAAGCTGGTCCTTGCCTCCAACAACGCCAAGAAGCTCGCCGAGCTGCAGGCCCTGTTCGCGCCGCTGGGTGTGGAACTGGTGACGCAGGGCTCGCTGGGCATTGCGGAGGCCGAGGAGCCCTTCGAGAGCTTTGTGGAGAACGCGCTGGCGAAGGCGCGCCACGCCGCGGCGGCCAGCGGCCTGCCGGCGCTGGCCGACGATTCGGGCTTGGCCGTCGACGCGCTGGACGGCGCGCCCGGCGTGCTCTCGGCGCGCTATGCCACGCTGTTCGGTCAGCCCAAGTCGGACGCCGACAACAACCGCGTGCTGCTGGAACAGCTCGCCGGCAAGGGCGCCGGCCCGCACCGCGCCCAGTTCGTCTGCGCCCTGGTGGCCGTGCGCAGCGCCCGGGATCCGGTGCCGCTGATCGCGATGGGGCGTTGGCAGGGTCAGATCTTGCCCGCGGCGCAGGGCGAGGGCGGCTTTGGCTACGACCCGCTGATGTTCATCCCCAGCCTGGGCCAGAGCGTGGCGCAGCTGAGCGCTCAGGTGAAGAACCAGCTGAGCCATCGTGCCCTGGCTGCGGGCTCGCTGGTGCAGCAGTTCAAAGAGGTCTGGCAACTTGGCTGAACTCAACAGCGCGCGCCTCACCGAGCTGATGCGCCCGGGCACCTTGAGCCTGGCCGCCTTGCCGCCGCTCTCGCTCTATGTGCACCTGCCCTGGTGCCTCAAGAAATGCCCTTATTGCGACTTCAACTCGCATGAGTGGAAGGATGGCCGGCAGCTGCCCGTGGACACCGCGCGCGCCTACCTCGGCGCGCTGCGCGCCGACCTGGAGGCCGCGCTGCCGCTGATCTGGGGCCGGCCGGTGGTGAGCATCTTCATCGGCGGTGGTACGCCCAGCCTGTTCGCCCCCGAGCAGATTGCCGAGCTGATCTCCGACATCCGCGCGCGCCTACCGCTCGAGCCAGGCTGCGAGATCACGCTGGAGGCCAACCCCGGTACCTTCGAGCGCGACCGCTTCCGCGGCTTTGCCGCGGCCGGCGTGACGCGCCTGTCGATCGGCGTGCAGAGCTTTGACGATGCGAAGCTCAAGGCCTTGGGCCGGGTGCATGACGGCGCGCAGGCGCGCGCCGCGATCGAGGAGGCCGCCCAGGCCTTCGAGACCTTCAACATCGACCTGATGTATGCGCTGCCGGGCCAGAGTCTGGCCGAGCTGGAGCAAGACCTGACCCTGGCGCTGGGCTATGCGCCGCCGCATCTGTCCGTCTACCACCTTACCATCGAGCCGAATACGCGCTTCGCGATCGCGCCGCCGGTGGTGCCCGATGCCGATTTGGCCAGCGACATGCTGGACCTGATCACCGCGCAAACGGGCGCCCGGGGCATGGAGCGCTACGAGGTCTCGGCCTATGCGCGCGCCGGCCACCGCTGCACGCACAACCTCAACTACTGGCAGTTTGGTGACTATCTGGGCATCGGCGCGGGGGCGCACAGCAAGCTGAGCTTCCCGCACCGGGTGCTGCGCCAGGTGCGCTGGCGCGAACCGGCCAGCTATATGGCCAAGGCGGGCGAGGGCGCGGCGGTGTCCAACGAGCACGAGGTGGCGCGCAAGGAGTTGCCCTTCGAGTTCATGCTCAACGCGCTGCGCCTGCGCGAGGGCGTGCCGATGCAGCAATTCCTGGAGCGCACCGGCCTGCCGCCTTCCAGCATCGCCGAGGCCTTGCAGCAGGGCCGCGGCAAGGGCCTGCTGGAGCTCGATCCGCTGCGCATCCAGCCCACCCCGCGCGGCTTCGATTTCCTCAGCGACCTGCAGTCGCTGTTCCTCGCCTAGTCCCCATACAGGGCGCGCGCCGATTGCTCGATCTCGGCGTGCAGCCAGGTGCAGAGGGCGCGCAGCGCGGGTTCGTCCTTCAGCGCGGGCGGGTAGACGATGTGGTAGCTCTGCGCCTGCGAGCCCTCCAGGGCCTGGCCCGAGACGCGCACCAGGCGGCCGTCCAGCAAGGCATCGGCCGCCAGTAACTCGCGCGTCAGCGCCACCCCCATGCCCTGCTCGGCCGCCTGCAGGAGCAGGCCGGCATCGTTGAAGCTGGCCATGGTGCGGATCTGCCGGCTCAGGCCCGCCTCGGCAAACCATTGGGTCCATTGGGCGGCGTCGCCCAGCAGCGATTGCGCGGCCAGCTCCTCCAGGGGCGCGCCGATCAGGCGCTGCGCCAGCGCCGGAGCGGCCACCGGCACCGAGCGCGACTGCAGCAGCACCTCGTTGACCAGGCCGGTCCAGGGCCCGACACCCTGGCGCAGCGCGAGATGAAAGCCCTCGCGCTCCAGGTCGACGAGCTGCTGCGAGACATTCAGCTCCAACGCGATCTCCGGATGCAGGGCATGCCAGCGCCCCAGCCGCGGCATCAACCAGCGTTGCGCGAAGGAGGGCAGGGCGGTGATGCGCAAGGCCTGCAGCGCGCTGCCATGCGCGGCGCTGGCGGCCTGCAGCCCGCGCTCCAGTTCGACCCAGGCGCGCTCCACGCCGCGTTGCAAAGCCTCGCCCGCCTCGTTGAGCCGGATGCGGCGGCCGCTGCGCTCGAACAGCTGGAAACCCAGCTGCGTTTCCAGCGCCGTGAGCTGCTGGCTCACCGCGCTGTGGCTGAGGTGCAGGCGCTCGGCCGCGGCGCGCAGGTTCTGGGTCTGGGCCGTGGCGCGGAAAGCGGCCAGGTATTGCAGGGGCAGGCGTGGGGCTCTGGGCATGCTGGTAAGCATATCTGAACAGGATGGCCCGATTTTCGCGCTATTGCCGGCGGGTATGAATGCTTAATATGACCAGCACTGCATCAGGAGATTCTCATGAGCAAACATCCCCTCGCCGTCTATCTCGCCACCACCGCCATGGCCCTGAGCGCCGCCGCCGCCAGCAGCCTGTTGTGCACCTGCTGGGCGGCACCGGCGCAGCTGGGGGCGGCGCTGCATGAGTCGCCGCCTGCGCAGCCTCAGCCCATCTCTGCCACCCAACTTCAGGCCCAATCGAATGCACCTGCCAACGAGCCCTGCCGAGCTGATCCAGCGCCAGCTGGAGGCCTACAACGCCCGCAATATGGACGCCTGGCTGGCGACCTATGCGCCCCAGGCCCGCCAGTACCTCTACCCGGCCACGCTGGTGGCCGAGGGGCATGAGCAGATCCGCGCGCGCATGCGGGCGCGCTTCGCGGAACCCAATCTGCATGCCCGGCTGCTGCAGCGCCACGTGATGGGCAAGATGGTGATCGATGTCGAGATCATCACCCGGACCTTTCCGGAGGGGCCGGGCCGGCTTCAGATGGCCGCCATCTACGAGGTGGAGGACGGCCTGATCCAGTCGGCCGTCTTCATCGCCGGCGAGCCTCAGCTGGCCATCACATAAATGCCCAGGGCGCCATGCTTGGCATGGCGCTTGGCCGTGGCCGCGGCGCTGGCCACGTCCTCCGAGCGATGCAGGCTGCCCGGGCTGACACGCACCGCGCCGATCGACAGCGTGGTGCAGGGGTGGAAGCGCAGATTGCCCTGGCGGTCCTCGGCCATGATGCCGCCGGCCTCCAGTGCCGCGGCGTCGAAGAGCTTGCGCGCCAGCTCGTTGAAGCGCTCGACGATGAGCTCGCAGCGTTGTTCCCAATCGTCGCTCTGGAACAGCATCACGAAGTCATCGCCACCCACATGGCCGAGGAAGTCGCGCTGGCTGTCGCAATGCGCGCTGGCCACGCGCGCCAGCAGGCGGATCATCTCGTCGCCGCGCCAGTAGCCGTACTCATCGTTGAAGGGCTTGAAGTGATTCAGGTCGGCGTAGGCCGCGACGAACTCGCGGCCGCTCGTCAGCAGGCGGCCGATGTGCTGGCTGATCGGGATGTTGCCGGGCAGAAAGGTCAGCGGGTTGGCATGCCGTGCCGCCTCGATGCGCGCCTCGGTGACCGAGCGCACCAGCTGCTCGCCCGTGCCCAGGCCCAGATAGCGGCCCGCGCGCGTGATGATGAAGCCCTCGCGCAGATAGCGCTGGTCGGCCGAGGTCAGCACGCGGGTGAGCGCCTCGATGCCGGTGCCGGCATCGACGATCAGCGGTGAGGCGTTGGCGAACAGGGTACAGGCGTGGCGCCCGTAGAGATCGTTGAAGAAGGGCTTGGCCCAGCGCCCGATGAACTGGGCGCGGTCCACCAGGGCCACCGGCGCACCGGCGTCGTCGAGCACCGCCACCGCGTGCAATTGCTCATGCGCGCTGAAGAGGCGGTAGAGCTGCTCATTGCTGGCGCTCTCATGCAGGGCCGGCGCCGTCAGCATCAGCTGCTCGGCGCAGATGCTGCTGCCACCGGCGCGGCGCAGCTCGGGCAGCACCGCGATGTCGGCGCTGGCCAGCACCTCGGCCGCCGGCCCCAGCACCTCGCGGTGGCCCGCCGGGCCGGGCCGGCCGAGCAGCCAGCCCTGGCCGAAGGCCACGCCCAGGTCGCGCAGCACGCGCAGCTCCTCCGGGCTTTCGATGCCCTCGGCCACCAGCTGCGCGCCGAAGGTCTCGGCCAGTTGCAGCAGGGCGCGGAAGGTCTGCAGCTTCTCGGCGTGCGCGGGCAGGTGGTGGGTGAAGTATTTGTCGATCTTGACCAGCTGGGGCTGGATCTCGGACCACAGGCGCAGCGAGGAGCGGCCGTCGCCGAAGTCGTCCAGCGCGATGCCCACGCCGAGCCGGCGCAGGCGCGTCAGGCCCTGGCGCAGCGCCTCGATGTCGGTGACGCGCTCATGCTCGGTGAGCTCGATGATGATGTCGGCCGGCGTGATGCCGATACGCTCGCACAGGCCCAGGCCGCGTGCCCAGTAGGCGTCGCTCACGGCGCGTGCCAGCGCCGCTGCGCTCATGTTGACGAGCAGCTTGCCGGGCAGCTTCAGCCGCGCCCAGTCCTTCAGCGCCTGCAGCGCGCAGCGCACCTCCAGCTCCACCGTCAGGCCCTCGCGGCGGCCGGCGGCGAACAACGCGTCGGGGTACTCCAGCGCGGAGCCGGCGGGCCCGCGCACCAGCGCCTCATGGCCGTAGATTTCGCCGCAGTCCAGCTTCACGATGGGCTGGAACAGGGTGTGCAGCAGGTCCTCGTCGATGAGGGTCTGCACCTGCAAGGGCAGGGCGCGCTTGCAGTCAGGAATGGTGGTCATCATGTCGGTACGCTCGCTCAAGCAGCGAGCTTGCCGACACTTGATGACAGGGTTGCGAAACCCTAGACGCGATTGGTGGAGAAGCCGGCGGTGCTGCGCAGGCGCTCCAGCAGGCGCGGTGCGATCTGGCTCAGCGGCAGCACCTCGTCGGCGGCGCCGGCGTTGATGGCCTCGCGCGGCATGCCGAACACCACGCAACTGGCTTCGTCCTGCACCAGGTTGTAGGCGCCGGCGTCCTTCATGGCCTTCATGGCCTTGGCGCCGTCGGCGCCCATGCCGGTGAGCATGATGCCCAGCGCGTTGGGGCCCACCACGCGCGCGGCGGAGTTGAACAGCACCTCCACCGAGGGCTTGTGGCGGTTCACAGGCTCGCCGTCCTGCACGCGCGCAATGTAGTTGGCGCCCGAGCGTTCCACGCTCAGGTGCGTGCCGCCGGGCGCGATATAGCCGTGGCCCGGCAGCACGCGCTCGCCGTCCTGGGCCTCTTTCACGCGGATGCGGCACAGCCCGTCCAGGCGCGCCGCATAGCTGCGCGTGAAGCCGGGCGGCATGTGCTGGGTGATCACCACGGCCGGGCAGTCGGCGGGCAGGTTGATGAGCACGTCCTTGGTGGCTTCGGTGCCGCCGGTGGAGGCGCCGATGAAGATGATCTTCTCGGTGGAGAGCCGGCCCAGGCTGGCCATCGGCGCGGGCTTGGGCGCCGGCGCCGCGCCGGGCGCTGCGGCGCTGGCAGGGGCGGCATGGCTGCGATGGATGCGGGCCTTGGAGGCGATGCGGATCTTGTCGGTGATGTCCTGGGCCAGCAGGCGGATGCCGTCGGCCACGCCGATCTTGGGCTTGGCGACGAAGTCCACCGCGCCCAGCTCCAGCGCCTTCATGGTGACCTCGGCGCCGCGCTCGGTCAGCGTCGACACCATCACCACCGGCATGGGCCGCAAGCGCATCAGGCGCGAGAGGAAGTCCAGCCCGTCCATCTTGGGCATTTCCACGTCCAGCGTGATCACGTCCGGGTTGAGGTTGCGGATCATCTCGCGTGCCACCAGGGGGTCGGCGGCCGCGCCTATGCATTCCATGTCGGTCTGACGGTTGATGATCTCGGTGAGGATGCTGCGCACCAGCGCCGAGTCATCCACCACCACGACTTTGATCTTGGCCATTGTTGAAAACTCCTCGTGCGCGCCGGCTCAGAACAGGTCGATGGAGCCGCCGCTGGCCACCACGGGCTGGGCCTTCTGCGCCGCCGCGCGGTCCTGCTGGATCAGCGCCTCGGTATTGGTCGGCGCCAGACGCTTGACCATGGCCTTGCCGCTGTGCGGCAGAAAACAGACTTTACGGGGATAGATGTCCATGACGTCTTTGGAAACGATCGGGATGCGCTCGGTCTTGAGGTAGTCGAGCACGAAGTTGGTGTTGCGTTCGCCGACGTTGATGGTGTTCATGCCCGAGATCACGGCGCCGCCGCCGAAGATCTTGGCTTCCATGCGGCTCTTGGAGGCGCCGCGCTTCATCATCTCGTTGATCAGCAACTCCATCGCGAAGGAGCCGTAGCGGCCCGAGTCGCCGGTGCCCTCGGGCAGCATGAAGTGGTTCATGCCGCCGATCTGCGCGTGGCGGTCCCACAGGCAGGCGGCGATGCAGGAGCCCAGCGTGGTCATCACCAGCAGGTCCTCGTTGTCGACGAAATATTCGCCCGGCAGCACCTTGACCGCGGCGTTCTTGAAATGCGCGTCGTAGAAGAAGAAGGAGGCTTCGCCCTGCTTGCGCGTCTGCGCCTTGAGTTGGGCGACGCGGGCGGCGCCGGGGCCGCCGGCGAGGTAGCTGCCGGCGCTGGCTCCGGACGGGGGCAGGGGCGTGCTCATTGGATGATTTTCGGCCGGTTACAGGGTGGACTTGAGCGCAGCCTCAGACGCGCTCGTAAATGGTCTTGCCGCGCAGGCGGAACAAGTCCTTGGACTCGGTGAAGTTCTCCGAGTGACCGACGAAAAGCAGGCCGTGCGGCCGCATCACCTTGTGGATGCGCTCCAGCACCTTGCGCTGCGTGGGCGCGTCGAAATAAATCATCACATTGCGGCAGAACACCATGTGAAAGGGGTCGCCCAGCGACCACTGGGTGTGCATCAGGTTGAGGGTGCGGAATTCGATGCAGCGCGCCAGCTCGGGCTTGACGCGGATGCGCCCGTCGTTGGCGCCAGTGCCGCGCATGAAGAAGTTCTTCAGCCGCGCCGGCGAGAGGCCGCGCGAATCGGCGCTGTAGACGCCGCGGCGGGCGGTGTTGAGCACATTGGTGTCGATGTCGCTGGCGACGATCTGCACCTGGGAACCCGAACCCAGCGATTCCGCGCAGGTCATCGCGATCGAGTAGGGCTCCTCGCCGGTGGAGGCGGCACAGCACCAGATGCGCACCGGCTTGGTGTTGACCGCCTTCAGGTCGTCGGCCAGGCAATGGAAATGGTGCTCTTCGCGGAAGAAGGAGGTCAGGTTGGTGGTCAGGCAGTTGACGAACTCCTGCCACTCCTGCTCGCCCTGCGGGCCGCTGGCCTGTTCCAGCCATTGCAGGTACTCGCCGAAGCTGCGGTGGCCGGTGTCGCGCAGGCGGCGCGAGAGCCGGCTGTAGACCATGGCGTGCTTGCCATCGTGCAAGCTGATGCCGGCGTGTTGGTAGATGAGTTGGCGTACGCGATCAAAGTCTGCGCGGCTGAAGCTGAACTCGTGGTCGACCGCTTCGGTTGCCGTGGACTGAGGCGTTCCTGGGCGCATGTAGGGCTCGCTTCTTCTGGTTGGATGCGCAGGCATGCGCTCCCGGGGATTCTCGGGTTTCTGGAGTTTGTGCGCCAGCCTAACAAGGCTAAAAGCGGAACAGGGCGGTGCTTGGATGTTTTTTTGCACCGGTGCGCAGTATTGCCCGCTGCTAGACTGCCCCGGCACTTACCCAGGAGCCCCTTGGAACCCAGCGCAACACCCCGTCCGGTCGACGCCAGCGAATTGCGACTCGACCTGGCTTTGCAGCTCCTGCAGCAGGCCGGTGCGATGCTGCCCGAGGCCGAGCCCTTCAGCGCGGCATGGCTGCAAGGCGTGGTCGATGCGCTGTGCGATCTCTCCAGCAAGGATGCGCTCACCGGCCTGGTGAACCGCCGCAGCTTCGAGATGGCGCTGTCGCGCGAGGTCGACCGGGTGGCGCGTTCGGGTGAATCGGCGCTGCTGCTGGTGCTCGATATCGATCATTTCAAGGCCGTCAACGACACCTATGGCCATGCCGCCGGGGATCTGGTGATCAAGGCGGTGGCCGATGCCATCGGCCAGACCGTGCGGCCCATGGATACCGTGGCGCGCGTGGGTGGGGAGGAGTTCGCGATCATTTTGCCGAGTTGCCTGCCCACCTTCGGCGTCACCGTGGCCGAACGCATACGCGAGCGGGTGGCTGCGATGGAGGTGCCCGTCACGCCGGCGCAGAGCCTGCGCGTCACCATCAGCCTGGGTGGCGCTTTTGCCCCGCAATGGGTGCGTTCATCGTCCCTGCTGTGGATGGAGCGCGCCGATCGTCAGCTGTATCGCGCCAAGGCCGAGGGCCGCAACCGTGCCTGCCTGGAGAGTCAGGTGGAGTCGCTCGTCAGCGCAGAGGAAAAAGGCATGTTGTTTGCCGTAACGCAACAGGAAAGCGAATGAGTACCAACATGGCGCCTGCTGCTGCTACATCGAAATCGGGTCGTGCCCTCGCGCGCACCCTTGCCGTCACCAGCGGCAAGGGCGGCGTGGGCAAGACCTTTGTCACGGCCAATCTGGCCGCCGCCCTGGCCGCGCGCGGCCAGAAGGTGCTGGTGCTGGATGCCGACCTCGGCCTGGCCAATCTGGACGTGGTGCTGAACCTGCATCCCAAGCTCACCCTGCACGATGTCTTCACCGAGAAGGCCACGCTGGAGCAGGCCATCCTGCCCGCGCCCGGGGGCTTCCATGTGTTGCTGGCCGGTTCGGGCATGGTGGAGTATTCGCGCCTCACGCCCGAGGTGCGCGACAAGCTGCTCTACATCATCGACCTGGTGAAGCCGCGCTTCGACTGGGTGCTGCTCGATACCGGCGCGGGCATCTCCGACGTGGTGCTGTTCGCCGTCTCGCTGGCCACCGATGTGCTGGTGGTGGCCACGCCGGAACCGACCTCGCTGACCGACGCCTACGCCACCATCAAGGTGCTGGCCACCCAGCAGGGGCGCCGCGAGGTGGGGCTGGTGGTGAACCAGGCCAACCGGCCCGGCGAAGGCAAGCTGATCTGCGGCCAGCTGCAGCAGGTGCTGCAGCGCTTCGTGGGCCCCACGCCCGGCCAGACCTTCCGGCTCGAGCTGCTGGGCGAGGTGAAGAACGACCAGGCGGTGCGCCAGGCGGTGCTGAAGCGCCAGCTGCTGCTGGAGCATTACCCCGGCAGCGATGCGGCGCAGGCGATCAAGGCGCTGGCCAGCAAGCTGCTCGCCTGAGGCGCCCCATGGCTGAGACGAACACGCCGGCGACGGCCTTCGACTGGGTGGGCGGCGAGGCCGCCGTGCGCGCCCTGGTGGACCACTTCTACGATCTGATGGAGCTGGAGCCGGCCTACGCGCCGCTGCGCGCCCTGCATCCCACCAGCCTGGAGGGCTCGCGCGACAAGCTGCACTGGTTTCTGTGCGGTTGGCTGGGCGGCCCCGACCACTACATCGAGCGCTTCGGTCATCCGCGCCTGCGCGCGCGCCACCTGCCGTTTGCGATCGGCATTGCCGAGCGCGATCAATGGATGGACTGCATGCGCCGCGCCATGCTGGAAACCGCGCTGGACCCGGAGCTGCGCCAGCGCCTGGACGTCTCCTTCATGAACACGGCCGATTGGATGCGCAATCTCTGAGCCGGCTCAGGGCTGACCCAGCAGCACCATCAACGCACCGGCCCCGCCATCGCTGGCGCGCGCCTGCACAAAGGCCAGCACCTCCTGCTTCTGCACCAGCCAGCGGCGCACGCGGCTCTTCAGGACGGGCTCGCGCCCCGGCGAGCCATGGCCCTTGCCATGCACCACGCGCACACAGCGCAGGCCGCGCCGTGCGCTTTCATGCACGAAGGCGCCCAGGGCTTCGCGGGCCTGGTCGCGGCGCAGGCCGTGCAGGTCGATCTGGCCCTGCAGGGCCCAATGGCCGCGGCGCAGCTTGCGCACCGTCTCGGGGCCCAGCTCGACGCGGCGAAAAGACAGGGCCTCGTCGGTCTCGAGCAGTGAGTCGACATCGAAATCGTCCGACAGCGCCTGGCGCAGCACCGCCTGCTCGTCCAGCTGACGCTGGCGCGGTTCGGGTTCGGGCGGGTCGGCGCGCAGCAGCACGCGCTGTGCATCGGGCAGCCGTGTAACGGCACCGATGCTGAGCTCGAACAGGCGCTGCTCCTGCTCGCGCAGACGCGCCGCGGCGGCGGCGCGCTCGGCGCGCTCCTCGGCCTCGCGGCGGCGCAGCATCAGCTCCTGCTGCAGCGCCTTGAGATCCTGCAGGCTGTGAAAGGTGGCGGGCTTGGCGCTCACAGCAGGCCTCGCTCGGCCATCGACACGGCGTTGCCGCCGCCGACCACGAAATGATCCAGCACCCGCACATCCACGAGACTCAACGCGCTCTTCAGGGCCTCGGTCAGCAACTCGTCGGCGCGCGAGGGCTCGGCCACGCCGGAGGGGTGGTTGTGCGCCAGGATCACCGCCGCCGCGCCATGCGCCAGCGCCCGCTTGACGACCTCGCGCGGATAGACCGAGGTTTGCGTGAGGGTGCCGCGGAACAGTTCTTCCATCGCGATCAGGCGATGCTGGGCGTCGAGGAAGAGCAGGGCGAACACCTCGTGATCCAGGCCGTCGAGCTGCAGGCGCAGGAACTGCTTGACGCTCTCGGGCGCATCGAAGACGGTGCGGCGCTCCAGCTGCTGATGCAGGGCGCGGCGCGCGATCTCGAGCACCGCGGCAATCTCGGCCCGCTTGGCCGGGCCCAGGCCCTTGACGGCCGCGAGGTCCGTCACGCCGGCGCGCAAGAGGCCGGCCAGGCCGCCGAAATGGTCCAGCAATTGCTGCGCCAGCTGCAGCACCGACACGCCCTTGAAACCGGTGCGCAGCAGCAGGGCCAGCAGTTCGGCGTCGGCCAGGCTGTCGGGGCCGCGGGCCAGCAGCTTTTCGCGCGGGCGCGCGTCGGGCGGCAGGGAATCGAGCGGCATGGGAAGGTGGACGGAACGGGCTGGAGAAGAGCACATTGTCGGCCAAGCCTAAAATCCCCCCAAACCAATGCAGCCGGACAACCCGGAAACGCCGTGAATCTGATTCAACAAGGGTCCTTCCTGACCCTGCATTACCGCTTAGCCGGCCCCGATGGCGGCGAACTGATCAATACCTTTGCCGACAAGCCGGCGACGCTCTCGCTGGGCAATGGCGAGCTGGCCCCGGCCATCGAGCAGCGCCTGATCGGGCTGGCTGAGGGCACGCACACGCGTTTCGAGCTGGCGCCGGGTGAGGCCTTCGGCGAGCGCAACCCGGAGCTGCTGCAGCGCGTGAAGTTGCAGCTGCTGCGCCAGCTGGGCGACCCCGACGAGCAGTACGGCGTCGGCGACGTGGTGCAGTTCCCCACGCCGGATGGGCAGGGCAGCTATGCCGGCCTGGTGCGCGAGGTGGGCGAGGACTGGTTGCTGTTCGATTTCAACCATCCGCTGGCCGGCCAGCCGGTGAGCTTCGAAGTGCAGGTCATCGGGGTGCTGTGAGCATGACGGCGAGCATTGCACAACCGCAGGAAGTCCTGCTGGCCGAACCGCGCGGCTTCTGCGCCGGCGTGGACCGCGCCATCGAGATCGTCGAGCGCGCCATCCTCAAATTCGGTGCGCCCATCTATGTGCGCCACGAGATCGTGCACAACACCTATGTGGTGAACGACCTCAAGGCCAAGGGCGCGATCTTCATCGAGGACCTGGCCGAGGTGCCGCCCGGCGCCACCCTGGTGTTCAGCGCCCATGGCGTCAGCCAGGCGGTGCGGCGCGAGGCGGCCGAGCGCGGCTTCCATGTGTTCGACGCCACCTGCCCGCTGGTCACCAAGGTGCATGTGGAGGTGGCCAAGCTGCACCGCGAGGGTTACGAGTTCATCATGATCGGCCACAAGGGGCATCCCGAAGTCGAGGGCACGATGGGCCAGCTCAGCGAAGGCATCTACCTGGTGGAAGAGGTGGGGGACGTGCCCCATGTGCAGGTGCAGGATCCCAGCCGGCTGGCGGTGGTGACGCAGACCACGCTGAGTGTCGACGATGCCGCCGAGATCCTGGCGGCGGTGAAGCGCCGTTTCCCGCTGGTGCGCGAGCCCAAGAAGCAGGACATCTGCTACGCCACCCAGAACCGCCAGGACGCCGTCAAGGTGCTGGCACCGCAGGTCGACGTGGTGGTGGTGGTGGGCAGCCCCACCAGTTCCAACAGCAACCGCCTGCGCGAGCTGGCCGAACGGCTGGGCACGCCCGCCTATATGGTGGACGCCGCCGAAGACCTGAAGGCCGAATGGCTGGACGGCCGCAGCCGCGTGGGCCTGACGGCCGGCGCGTCGGCACCCGATGTGCTGGTGCAGGCGGTGATCAGCCGCCTGCGCGCCCTGGGTGCCACCGCGGTGCGCAGCCTGCCCGGCGTGGAGGAGCATGTGCAGTTCCCGCTGCCGCTGGGCCTGGGCGACAAGTCCATGGCCGAGGTGAATTCATCCCGATCTTGATGCGGGCGTTGTCGCTGCAAGCGGCGCCCGCTGGTGGCGCCGTTTTTTTTCTTGCCCCATAGAATTCGGACAGAACAAGGAATCCCCATGCTAGACATCAGCCTGCTGCGCAAAGACCTGGATGCGGTCATCGCACGACTCAACACCCGCAAGAATCCCCAGCCCTTTCTCGACGTAGCGCGCTTCGGTGCCCTGGAAGCCGAACGCAAGGGCGCGCAGACCCGTACCGAAGAACTGCAGGCGCGCCGCAACAGCCTGTCCAAGCAGATCGGCATGCTCAAGGGCAAGGGCGAAGACACCAGCGCCGTGATGGCCGAGGTGGGCGGCATCGGCGAGGAGCTGAAGGCCGGCGCCGAGCGCCTGGACGCGATCCAGCAGGAGCTCAACGCCATGCTGATGGGCGTGCCCAATCTGCCGCATGAGTCGGTGCCGGCGGGTGGCGACGAAAGTGCCAATGTGGAGGTGCGCCGCTGGGGCAGCCCGCGCAGCTTCGACTTCGAGGTCAAGGACCATGTCGACCTGGGCGCGCCGCTGGGGCTGGACTTCGACACCGGCGCCCGCTTAAGCGGCTCGCGCTTCGCCTTCCTGCGCGGCCCGGCCGCCAAGCTGCACCGCGCGCTGGCGCAGTTCATGCTCAACACCCAGACCGATGAGCATGGCTACACCGAGTGCTACACGCCCTATATCGTGAACCGCGAGGTGCTCGAGGGCACCGGTCAACTGCCCAAGTTCAAGGAAGACATGTTCTGGGTGCTGCGCGGCGGCGATGAGGAACAGGCCGAGCAGTACCTGATCTCCACCTCGGAGATCTCGCTCACCAACAGCGTGCGCGAGCAGATGCTGGACGCCACCCAGCTGCCCATCAAGCTGACCGCCCACAGCCCCTGCTTCCGCTCGGAGGCGGGCAGCGCCGGCCGCGACACGCGCGGCATGATCCGCCAGCATCAGTTCGACAAGGTCGAGATGGTGCAGATCACCCACCCCGAGCAGAGCTATGCGGCGCTGGAGGAGATGGTGGGCCATGCCGAAGCCATCCTGCAGAAGCTGGGCCTGCCGTATCGCGTGGTGAGCCTGTGCAGCGGCGATATGGGCTTTACCGCCGCCAAGACCTATGACCTGGAGGTCTGGCTGCCGGCGCAGAACACCTACCGCGAGATCAGCTCCTGCTCGAACTGCGAGGCCTTCCAGTCGCGCCGCATGCTGACGCGCTTCAAGAATGCGCAGGGCAAGAACGAGCTGGTGCACACGCTGAACGGTTCCGGCCTGGCAGTGGGCCGCACCCTGGTGGCGGTGCTGGAGAACTACCAGAACGCCGACGGCAGCATCACGGTGCCCGAGGTACTGCGCCCCTATCTGGGCGGCCGAGAAATTTTGCGCGGCTGAGTCGCAAAACCCTGGCAAGCTGGAAAAAGTTCGCTATACTAGCGGGCTTGACTCGCACCGAACCACGCGAGTACCGAATACCGGAGAGGTGGCAGAGTGGTTGAATGTACCTGACTCGAAATCAGGCGGACGGAAACGTCTCGGGGGTTCGAATCCCCCCCTCTCCTCCAAACGAAAAGCCCCGTCGCGCAAGCGTCGGGGCTTTTTCTTTCCGGCGTCGCTTGTGCAGCGCGTTGCCAGCGCCCCGGCCATCGCGTACAAGCGGGCTCATACCCCGACGCGCACCCGGCGCACACACCGAGGACTTCAATATGAGCGGCAAACCAACCACCACCAACGGCGCAACGGCCGAGCAGCCCGCAGCGCTGCCCAAGCGAGCCAAATGCCCCAAGGGCGTGCCGCCGTCCAAGCTGCTCTCCTGCAGCAAGTTTCGTCCGGTCGGACCGGATCAGCCGCAGACCTGCGCTCTGTGCGGCCGCACCCAGAAAAGCGCCTGAGCGCGGGCGCCTCGGATGGATCTTGAAGTGGCTTGTATTTTGTAAATATATTGTAATATGCGGCGCTGTTTCAAAGCCATGCGCTCGCATCCATGTCCTCTTCATCCTTCCGTTGCCGCCCGTTCGCGCGCGCCCTCACCACGGCCGGCGCGACGCTGATGCTGGCCGCCTGCGCCACGCCCACGCTGCCCTCCAATGCCGGCCCGGGCGTCGAGCAGGTGCTGGGCCGCGTCCACCGCTGCAGCGCCAGCCTGAGCCTGCGCTCGCAGGCGCTCGATGCCCAGCAGGAGGCGGCCATCTGCCGCGAGCTGGCCGCCATCGAGACGCGCTTTCATGCGCTCTTCCACACCGCCGGCAAGCCGGTGCCGCATGACCTGAACACCTCGCTGCGCGCCAATATCTACCGCTCGGGCGATGACTTCGTGCGTTATGCCGGTGCCCACTTCAACATGCCCACCAACAACGGTGGCATGTATCTGGAGGGCCTGCCCGGTCAGCCGGGCAATCATGCCGAGTTCGTCGCCAACCAGCGGGCCGATGGCACGGTGCGCAATCTCGGCCATGAATATGTGCACTACCTCGATGGGCGCTACAACCTCTACGGCGACTTCTGCGCGAATCTGCATGACTCGCATGCGCCACCCGAGAACTGCCCGCGGCCGGCGCCGCTGACGCCCTATCTGGTGTGGTGGACCGAGGGCGTGGCCGAGTACGTCGCGCGCGGCAACGAGCATCCCAAGGCGCTGCAGGCGGCGGCCGCCAAGAGCTTTGCGCTGAGCCAGTTGTTCGACACCGGCTACGAGGCCAACAGCGGCGATGCGCGCATCTACAGCTGGGGCTATCTGGCGGTGCGCTTCATGATGGAGCGCCAGCGCGACAAGCTCGAGCAGATGCTGGCCTTCACCCGCATCGGCGACTATCCGCGCTATCAGGCCCTGCTGCGCGGCTGGGGCAGCAGCCTGGACGGCGAATTTGCCGCCTGGCTGGAGGGCCTGGCGGCGCCTTGAGGCAGGAGGGCCAGGCTCAGGGGCGGCGGGCGCTGGCAAGCGCCTGCTGCAGATCGTCCCAGAGGTCGTCCACGCCCTCCAGCCCGATGTAGAGCCGCACCAGGCGGCCGCTGACATCAAAGGCCAGCAGCGGGTTCGGTCCGGCGTTCTGCGCCCGGCCGATGGCCGAGGGGAAGACGAGGCTCTCATGCCCGCCCCAGCTGACGCCGATGCGGAACAGCTTGAGCGCATTGCAGAAGGCCGGCACGTCGAGGTGCGGCGCCAGTTCCAGGCTGAACAGGCTGCTGAAGCCGCGCAGGCTGGCATTGCCCGCGGCCGCGGGCGCCTGGCTGGGATGCAGCACCGCGGTCACGCCCGGATGGGCTCGCAGCCGCTCGATCAGCACCGCGGCCGCGGCCGCGTGGTGCTGCATACGCAGCTGCAGGGTGCGCATGCCGCGCACCAGCAGCCAAGCCTCCATCGGTGCGAGCTTGGCGCCCAGATAGGGGTAGACCAGATCGTTCAGCGCGGCGATGCGCGCACTGCTGCCGGCCACCACGCCGGCCACGGTGTCGCTGTGGCCGCTGAGGTATTTGGAGGCCGAGTGCACGACCAGGTCGACGCCGCAATCCAGCGGGCGCTGGAACACCGGCGTGGCCCAGCTGTTGTCGCAAATGGTCACCACGCCATGCTGGCGCGCCAGCGCGCAGAGCTCGCGCAGCGGCTGGGTCTGCATTACCCAGGAGGTCGGGCTTTCCAGGTAGAGCAGGGCGGCGCCGGGCAGGGCGGCGGCCACCGCGGCCGGGTCGCTGCCGTCCACATACTCGACGCGCACGCCCAGGCGCGGCAACAACTTTTCCATGAAGCGATAGGCGTCGGGGTAGACATGGCGCACGCAGAGCATGCGGTCGCCCGCCTTCACGACCGAGAGGATGGCGGCCGAGATCGCCGCCATGCCGCTGGCAAAGCCGCGCGCCGCCTCGGCGCTCTCCAGTGCCGCCAGCTTGGCCTCGAACTCCATCACCGTCGGGTTGTCGCCGCGACTGTAGATGGGGCCGCTGGTTTCGCCCGCGAAGCGCGCCGCCATGGCCTCGTAGCTGGCGAAGGTGAAGAGCGAGGTCTGCGCGATCGGCGGCACCACCGCGCCCCAGGGGTTGGGGGCATCGGCGGTGAGCGTGGCGGCGACCGGATCGTGGGGGTGTTGTGGCGTCATGGTCATCAGGGTAGCGTGACTTGCAGGGGCGCCCGGCCGTCCCACAAGGTGTCGAGCAGCAGCTTGCCCTGCGCGCTGACGCGCACCTGTTGCTGGCTCCCCTTGCGCTCGGTGCTGATGTCCAGGCCCTGGCTGCCAAAGGCGCGGATCTGGCGCAGCGCCATGCGGGGCCAGGCCTGCGGCAGGCGTGGCGCGAGCGCAAAGCGGCGCAGGCCCAGCGGCTCGATGCCGAACAGCCCCTCCACCACCACGCGTGCGTACAGGCCGCTTTCGGCCGACAGATGGCGCTGCTGACCCTCGGGCCAGGCCTCCACCGCATAAGGCACATGCTCGCCCAGCAGGCGGCGCTGCGAGTAGTAGCGGAAATAGGGCAGCACGCGCTCCAGCTCGCCGCTGCGCATCAGGCCGCGGAAGGCATAGAGGGTGGAGCGGTCCCAGAAGGTGCTGTCACCGGCCTCGGTGAGCACGCCGTTGGCCGACCAGAGCTGGGGCGAGAGCAGGGCCTCGACGGTGCCCGCCTGGCGCTCGTGGATGCCGAAGCTCAGGGGCAGGGCGATCCAGGCGCGCAGCTTGTCATTGCCCTCGTAATAGCGGTAGGTGTCGAAGCCGCCCACGCGCGCGGCGAAGTGCCGGTCGATCGCCTGGCGCAGCGCCGCGGCCTCGGCGCGCAGCGCCGGTGCCCGGGCAGGATCCAGATCCTCGGCCAGGCGTGCCGCGCCCAGCAGGGCGGCATAGGCCAGCACATTGGTGCTGAGATTGGCCTTGCCGGCCGGGAAGCGGCCCTCCAGCTCGTCGCTGTCGGAGCGGATGATGCCGGTGGCGTCGCGCTGGCGGCGGTTGTATTCCAGGCACCAGGCTATCAGCGGCTGCAGGCGCTGCGCGCCGTCGCGGTCGCCCTGCGCGAGCGCGAAATGGCTGGCGCCGTAGGCAATCATGGCGCAGTCGCCGCGGTCGCCGGCGCCATTCCAGAAGCTGCGCCCCTCGGCCACGATGGACGAGGGGATGGGCTTGTACTGCTCGTTCATATAGCTGGCGAACCAGCGGAAGCTGTTGAACGCCGATTCGACCCCGGCCTGGTCGCCCAGATAGGGGAAGAAGGGGTTCACGTACTCGGCCTGGTCGTTGGCCCAGATGGCGGCGTAGTAGCGCGTGCCGCCGGGGCCGTGCATGAGGCCGCCGCGGGTGGCGAAGATGCTCTCGGCGGCGCGGATCTTGGCAAAGTCGAACATGGTGTTGAGCACCGGCTCGGGTGTCTCCAGCACCAGCTGGCCGCGCCATTGCGCCAGCTTGGCGGCGCGGCGCTCGAAGGCCTCGTCGGTGTCCACATGCACCATCTCGTTGGCCAGCCGGGCCATGAACACCAGGTCCACCGCAACGCGCTGCTGCGGTGCCAGTTCGCCCTCGCGGCCCGCCGCGCTGACCTGGATGCGGTAAGCCCCATGGGTGCCGGCCTCGGCCGCGGTGGCCTCGCTGCGCAGCAGCGGCTTGAACTGGTAGCGCACGCTGCGCGTGCCGCGGTTGACGAGCTCCAGGCGCTCGACCAGCGCCGGCTCGTCGGGCGAGGGGCTGAGCCGGCGCACCAGGGTCAGGTCTTGCCCAAGCGCGGATTCCAGCGTCAGCATGCCGTCGAAGCGCACCTGCTGCAGCGTCTCCGGCGCTGCCGCCCGGCCGTCGATCAGCAGCTCGGGCGTGATGCCCAGCTCGTAGCTGCGCATCAGGCTGGCATGGGTGTCGTCGGGCAGGGTGCGCAGCATCGGCCAGACCACGGTGCGCTTGAGCGCGAGCCGGCCCTGGGCGTCGCTGCCGTAGTCGATCACCGCCGAGACCTGGCGGCCGCTCATCTCGAGCTGGTCGCGGTGCGCGTCGCGCACCGTCCAGCTGATCTGCCCGGCCTCGAGCCGCCAGCGCGGCTGGAAGTCCGGGATCTGGGCATGCGCGCTCAGCAGCAGGCTGGCACCGAGCAGGGCAGTGGGAAGGAGTTTGTGCATGGCGGGTCGGTAGCAAGCCCGGCCTGCTTGCGCAAACCGGGCCGGCCTTGGGTCGAGGTGGCTAGCTTAGAAGAACTTGTACTCGGCGCTGATGCGCAACATGCGACCCATCACGTCCTCGCGGTTGGCGGGGATGATGCCGCCCTGGCCGAAGGCGCGGTAGTCCATCGGCGGCCGGCGGTTGAAGAGGTTGCGCACATTGGCGGTCAGCGTGAGCGACTTGATCGGCGTGAACCGCAGGTTGTAGTCCCAGCGGATGTAGCTGGCGACGCGGCACTGCTCGGCCGTCAGGCCCTTGTTGTCCACGCAGTCCTGGGTGTTCCAGCTCTGGTCGTAGTAGTCGCCCGTGAGCGGGGTCGGCTGCTGCCAGATCATGCTCAGGCCATGCTTCCAGTCGCCCCATTGCTGGTGGCCCGACAGGCGTGCCCACCAGTGCGGGAAGCCGTAGCGGCCGGCGAGGTTGTCGCCCCAGCGATTCTCGGCAGTGCTGAAGCTGCGGTACTCGATCAGGTAGCTGGAGTCCAGCTCGGCGCCGGCCGCACCCAGGGGCGTGTTGAACTGGCTCTTGATGGCCCAGTCGATGCCGCTCACGCGCGTCTTGCCGAGGTTGCGGAAATGGTCGTTCAGGTACAGCACCTTGGGCGCGCCGGGCTGGTACTTGGCGACCTCGGCGGCATTGATGAAGGTGGGGTCGTTGCTGAAGTCGGGCGCGCGCACAAGCGTGCCGGCGGGCTGCTGGGCCTCGGCGCTGAGCAGGTCCTGCGCATTGATGGTCTGGATCTCGTTCTTGCGCTCCACCTTGTAGTAGTCCACCGAGGTGCTGATCTGCTTGATCGGCTGCAGCACCAGGCCCAGCGTGATGATGCGCGAGGTCTCGGGCTTGAGGTTGGGGTTGTACTGCACCAGGCTGGCGGCGCCGAAATTGCACTCACTGCCGACGATGCCGTCGGCGCGCGCCTGCAGCAGGGTCTTGTTGGGATCGCTATCGGGCAGGGCGGCGGCCTGGGCGCGCAGGTCGTTCGTCAGGCGGTTGGCGGCGTCGCAGCGCTTGGGGTCGCTGAGGCCGTTGGCGAACACCGATTTGGTGGAGGGAGAGCTCTCGGCGAGATTGGGTGCGCGGAAACCGTTCTCCAGCGAGGCGCGCAGCAGCAGTTCCGGCATGGGCTGGAAGCGCAGCGCCAGCTTGGGCGAGAAATGCGCGCCGAAGCCGTGGAACTTGTCGACCCGGCCTGCGGCCTGCAGCTCCAGGCTCTTGGCCAAGGGCAAATTGGCCTCGGTGTAGACGGCACCGAAGCTGCGCGCGGCATCGGTGCGCACGCTGCCCCAGCCGACGATGTCGCCCTTGGCGAGGTTCTCGGTGGGCAGGATGGCCATCGACTCATGGCGCAGCTCGAAGCCCGCCGCCACGCCGATGGGGCCGGCCGGCAGCCGGCCGAGTTCGCCGCTGAGCTTGCCGTCCACAAAGGTCTGGCGCGTGCTGGCGTGGTAGCCGTATTCGGGGAACAGCCGGGCCAGCACCGCCTCGCTGTTGACCTGGCCGATCCTGTAGCCGCCCGGCTTGTTGAAGAAGTCGGCGTCCAAGGTGTCCTTGTTGTAATCGCCGATCAGGGCCTTGAAGCCGCTGTCGCTGAAGGAGCCGCGCGTGCGCTGGCGCGTCTTGCCGCCCATCACGCCGGCGGCGGCCTCCCAGTCCCAGCCCTGCCAGTCGCCCTTCAGGCCGGCCAGCACGCGGTACTGGTCGGTGGAGAGATGGTTGCCATTGCCGTCGTCGACGAAGCGGTAGCGCAGCTCGGCCTCCTCGCCCAGCGGGTTGAGCGGATGTTCGGCGGGCAGGCCGCGCGGATAGAAGGTGCGCACCTGCTTGGTCGAGGGGTCGGCCCACACCGAGGCGCCGAGTGCCCAGCCGTAGGCGCCATGCGGGCCCCAGTAGGCGGTCTTGGTATTGGAGTAGATGCCCTCGGCAAAGCCCTGCAGATGCTCGGAGATGTTGAGCTTGCCCGATACCAGGGCGCTGATGCGATCGGCCGAGGGCTGCACCGCGAAGCGTTCGTAGCGGTCATACATGCACAGCGACTTGCTGGCATTGAAGGTGTTGCAGCCGGCGATCGGGCCGGCGCCGATCACATTGCCCGGATAGCTGTAGCTGGAGAGGCTGCCGAAGCTGCCCGAGTAGGCCTTCATCGCGGGGTTGGCATCGTCCAGCACATCGCGCCAGGAGAAGTTGCCGTCGCGGTGGTAGACGTCGATATTGGCCAGCACATTGAAGCCGTCCTTGGCGTAGTCGCCGATGCCGCCCGCGATCGAGCCGGCGCGGTTGCCGAAGCGCTGGCTCAGCAGCGAGCTTTCGTGGGTGAGCTTGGCGCTCAGGCCCTGGTAGTTGTTGCGCGTGACGATGTTGATCACACCGGCCACCGCGTCGGAGCCGTACAGCGAGGAGCCGCCGCTCTTCAGGATCTCGACGCGCTCCACCGCCTCCAGCGGCAGCGCGTCGATATTGGCAAAGGTCTGGTTGTAGTCGGCCAGCGGATAGATCGAGAGGCGGCGCGAGTTCAGCAGCACCAGGGTCGATTGCTTGCCCAGGTTGTGCAGCGAGGCCCCGGTGGCGCCGTTGGCAAAGGAGCCGCCGCCGCCGATGTCCGAGAGTTCGCCGGTCACCGCGGCCGAGAGCTCCAGCAGCTCGCGCACCGTGGCCATGCCGCTGGACGCGATCTCCTCGCGCGAGATGATCTGCACCGCGGCCGGGCCCTCATCGGCGATGTTGAGGCGCTTGACGTGGCTGCCGATCACCTCGACGCGGGTCAGCTTGTCGGGGGCGGGCGCGGTCTGGGCGCTGGCCGGGTTGTGGGCCAGGCCGGCGAGCATGAGGGCACCGACCAGCGGGTGCAAGGTCTTCGATTTCATCGGGTCTCCATTGGTTTTATGGTCTAAGGGAAAGCGTTCAGGGGGCGAGGTCGACGTAGTGCCAGAGCTCCTGCGAGAACAGGCCGCGCCGGTAGCCCTGCAGGCGCGGCTGGGTCAGCTCGTTGCCGATGCGGTGCGTCATGTACTTCAGCGGCATATAGGCCACCTGCAGGCGCTTGGCCTCGTGCAGGGCGGCCTCGCGCTCGGGGCCGTCGGGCAAGCGCGTGACGCGCTCGTAGAGGGCGTCGAAGGCGGGCAGCCGGAAATAGCTCAGGTTGGTGCTGCCGGCCTCGGGGCCGTAGAGCTTGCGCATGCCCAGGTCCTGGCCGTCGGGATTGACGGCGGTCTCGCTGAGCTGCCAGATCATCAGCCGCCCGGCGCGTGCCGCCTTCAGCTGCTCGGGCCATTGCGCGGTGACAAAGCGGGTGCGCAGGCCCAGCGCGTCGAGGTCCTTCTTGCGCAGCTCGTCCTGGGCGCGCGAGAAGTCGTCGGGCTGGGTGGCAATCTCCAGCACCAGCGGGCTGCCATCGGGCTGCTCGCGCCAGCCGTCGCCGTCGCGATCGCGGTAGCCATAGGTGTCGAGCAGGGCGCGCGCCTTGGCGGGGTCATGCTCGCCGCTCTCGGAGCGGAAGCGCTCGTCGTAGCCGCTGGTGAAGGGCACCACGCCCGACTGCGCCAGGATGGCCTGGCCACCGCGGGTGAGCCGGATCTCGCGCGCCACGTCCAGCCCCAGGCCGATGGCGCGCCGCAGCGCCACCTTGTCGGGTGCGTTGCCGCCCAGCGCCGGGCTGCGCATATTGAAGTACATATAGGTGACGTCGGCCTTCTGGCTGCGGTAGAGCCGGATGCCGCGCTGGCGCAGGTGCGGGGCCAGCCGGCCCAAGGGCACCGCCTTGGGTATGAAGTCGCCCGGCACCTCGATCAGGTCCAGCTCGCCGTTCAGAAAGGCCAGCCAGCGCGGCTGGTTCTGCACGATCACCGACAGCTCGACGCGGTCCACCATGGGCAGGCGCCGGCCCTTGAAGCGGGCTAGCAAGGCCTGACCCTCGGCATCGCCGGGGGCGGGCTCGGCGTCGTAATAGCGCTCGCGGTAGCCGGGGTTGCGCTCCAGCACCAGGCGCGAGCTGCGCCGCCACTCGGCCAGGCGGAAGGGGCCGGTGCCGACCGGATGCTCGCCGATCTGCGCGCCATAGGCTTGCACCACCTCGGGCGCCAGTGCCCCGGCCTTGTCATTGCCCGCCAGCCATTGGGCGAAGCGCGGGCGCGGTTCGGCCAGGCGGATCTGCAGCGTGTAGCGGTCCAGCGCGCGCAGGCCGGCGATCTCGCGCCCGTAATCCATCGGTTTGCCGCTGCGCAGCGCCTCTTCGCGCAAGCCCTGCAGCCCCAGGATGCCGGCCTCCAGCCATTCGGCAAAGCGCGGGCTGCTGAGCGCCGGGTCGGCATAGCGCTTGAAGCTGTAGACATAGTCGGCCGCCACCAGCTCGCGCGGCTTGCCGCCGAACGCCGGGTCGTCGGCGAAGAAGATGCCGGGCCGCAGGCGGATGGTCCAGCACTTGTAGTCCTCGGCCACCTCGGGCAGGGCGGCGGCCGTCAGCGGCACCAGCTTGGCGGGGCGCGCCAAGTAGTCGTAGTGGTAGAGCGCCTCCAGCACATGGCTGAGCACGCGCAGCGAGTAGACGTCGTCGGCGCGCACCGGATCGAAGCTGGTCTCGGCCTGCTCCAGCGGCAGGCGCAGGACCTTGATCGCGGCGGGCGGCGCCGCCTGCAGCGACAGCGGCAGCAGCATCAACAGGCAGAGCTGGACGGTCCACCGGCGCAACGCGTGGGGGCGGCTGGATTGCATGGGATTGGGTTAGATATATGGCTGGAATGCCAGATTGGCGGCAAGCTTAGGGCGCGCTGCCAACGCCGATCTATGGGAGTTTTCGGCGCAGCTATCCGGCTTTGGCATAGCCGCGCCGGGGCCGGCCGCTTACATCTGCATCCCCCCTCAGTGGGAGGTGCGCGCGGCCGCGCATCGGTTCACAGTCGCGCTGCGGTCAGCGAGGCTTTGATCGCACAGGAGTCGGTCATGCATTTCCAAGAAGTAGACACAGGGGATTTCAGGATCTATGCGGGGGCGCTGGAGCGGCCACGCCAGTACGGCTATGTGGCCGCCGTGGTGGTGGTGCGCATGCCGGTCGGCCAGCCGCGCCGCGAGACCTATCGCGATGAGAGCCTGGCGGGCGGCTTTGCCTGGTCGTCGCCCGCGGAGGCCTTGCGCTTCGCGCTCAATGCCGGGCGCGATGCGGTGATGTGTGGCCGCGCGGCCATGTCTTGAAGCGGTGGCCCCGCCACCCGGGGCCCGATTTCGGTCGTTCGTCGCGCCGGCAGCCGCCGACGCTTGGTGGGGGCGCGCAAGGCCGCTATCGTGCGCCCCATGTCGACCGCCAGCCCCATTGCCCCCGCGGCATCGCCCGCCGCACCCAGCCCCTGGCAGGGCTTCGTTGCCTATCTGACGCCGCTGCGGCTGGCGCTGGCCCTGGGCCTGGCGGGCTTGGCGGCGGTGATGCTGGGCCCGATCTTCATCATTCCCTTCCCCGTGCTGCTGGGCCGCACCATGTTCGTCGGCCTGTGGGCGCTGCTGGCCTTTGCCGCAGCGGGCCAATGGCCGCGGCGCCTGCCGCGCTGGTGGGCGCGCTGGCTGTTCCAGGTGCTGGTGGTGGCGCTGGCGGTGCCGGTGGCCACCCTGCTGGTCTACCTGGTGGCGGTGGGCGGCGACTTCGCCTCGCTGATCCGCAGCGAGGGGCGGGTGATGGGCTTTCTGTGGATCGCCGGCTCGGGCCTGCTGGTGGGGCCGCTGCTGGCGATGGGCGCGCTGTACCGGCAGCGCGACGCCGAGGCACGCAACCAGGCGCTCAGCTTCGAGCTGGAGCGCAGCGAGCTGGAGCGGCGCGCGCTCGACGCCCGCCTGCGCCTGTTGCAGGCCCAGGTGGAGCCGCACTTTCTCTTCAACACCCTGGCGAATGTGCGCGCCCTGGTGGAAGCGGGCTCGCCGCAGGCCGCGCCGGTGCTGCGCAGCCTGATCGCCTATCTGCGCGCCGCCATGCCGAGGCTGCAGGACGAGACCGCCTGCCTAGCCGACGAACTGGGGCTGGTGAAGGCCTATCTGGAGCTGATGCATCTGCGCATGCCGGATCGCCTGGTCTACGAGATCGCGGTGCCCCCCGAGCTGCTACGCCTGCGCTTTCCGCCCATGGCCTTGCTGACCCTGGTGGAGAACGCGGTGCGCCATGGCATCGACCCCAGCGAGGAGGGCGGGCGCATCGAACTGGGCGGCTTGCTCGAAGACGGGCAGGTGCGTTTGTGGGTCTCCGACACCGGCGTGGGCCTGGTGCAGCAGATGGGCTCGGGCACCGGCCTGCGCAATCTGCGCGAGCGCCTGCAGGTGGTCTATGGCGAGGGCGCCGCCCTCGACCTGCAGGAGAATCAGCCCCACGGCCTGCGCGCCGAGATCCGCTTCACGCCATGACCGCAAGCACCGCCCCCACCGCCCTGATCGCCGACGACGAGCCCCTGCTGCGCGAAAGCCTGCAGCGCGCCCTGGCCACGGCCTGGCCCGAGCTGCGCGTACTGGCCCAGGCGCGCAACGGCCGCGAGGCGGTGGAGCTGTTCGAGCAGCATGAGCCCGACATCGTGTTCCTCGACGTCCACATGCCCGGCATGAACGGCGTGGAGGCGGCACGCCAGATCGCGCGCCGCGCGCAGGTCGTGTTCGTCACCGCCTACGAGCAGTATGCGGTGCAGGCTTTCGAGCAGGGCGCGCTCGACTATCTGGTGAAGCCGGTGGACGAGTTGCGCCTGGCCGACACGGTGCAGCGCCTGCAGGAGCGCCTGCGGGCGCGGGCGGCGGGCACGCCGCAGCCGCAACTCGATCTGCAGGCCGCGATCGAAACCCTGGCGCGCAAGCTGATGCAGCCCGAGGGCGGCGCCGGCGCGGCGGCCTCGACAACTGGCTCAGCGGCGGGCCATCTGCAATGGATACGCGCCTCCGTGGGGTCGACGCTCAAGCTGATCCCGGTGGACCAGATCGTCTTCATGCGTTCGGACGAGAAATACACCCTGGTGGTCTGGCACGAGGGCGAGGCGCTGATACGCACGCCGATACGCGAGCTGGTGGAGCAGCTGGACCCGCAGTGCTTTGTGCAGGTGCATCGCTCGGTGGTGGTGAACCTGCATGCGGTCAGCCATGTGACGCGCGGGCCGAACGAGACCGCCGACCTGCATCTCAAGGGTCGGCCCGAGGTCCTGCCGGTCAGCCGCAGCTATCTGCACCTGTTCCGGCAGATGTAGCCAGGGCGCGCAACTCAGCGGCCTGGCGGGTGGCCGGGCGGCGTGGCCTGGCCTTCCACCACCACCCGATCCAGCCGCCAGATGACCGGCGTGCGACCCTCGGGCGTGAAGAAGAAGGCGTCGACCAGAATCAGCGCCAGGATGCCGATCAGCGCGGCCAAGAGTGCAGTATGCAGGCCGCTGTCGGAGAAGCTGTGAATCTTTCCGCTTGCCATGATCTGCTCCTAAAAGGAAGTCGGGATCTGCCCGATCACTCTATGCTTTTGGCGCCGCGGCGTCCACAACATTGAGGACTTCTTGCGCCAGCGCAAGCACCGATGCGGGGGCCGAGCCTTCGGCCTCGTTGCTGATCGTGACCTGGCAGGGCAGGCCGGCGGCGGCGGTGCCGCGGATCACATGGGCGAGCAGGGCGCGCGTCGGCAGGTCGGGGTCCTGCAGCGCCTCGAAATCGCCGTAGCGGCGCAGCGCCTCCTGGTAGCCGAAGGGGCCGAAGCGCCGGTGCAGGTTCCAGCGGCAGACGAGGGGAGCGGGCCAGAGCCGCCGCAGTATCCACAGCTGTTCCTGCAGCGCCGGCAGCTTGGCGTGCAGGCCCAGGCAATACCTGACCCCGGTGTCGCGCAACAGGGCCACCAGGTCCTCGCACAGGAGCTCCGGGTCGCGCAGCTCCACGGCGATGCTGGCCGGCCCGTCCAGCCGAGGCAGGGCGCTCAGCATGGCATGCAGCCGGTCCAGCACCTCGCCGCGCCGCGCCAGCAGGGCCGGCGAGAGCGGGCTGAGCTGGAACACCAGCGCACCGATCTTGTCGCCCAGCCCCTCGATGGCCGGCCGCACGAATTCCTGCAGGGCCAGGGCGGGATCGAGAAAGGCGCTGTTGCTGCGGCCGCCGCGGCCCTGCGCGTCGCGCAGCAAGGCGTCGGTGACCAGGCTCGGCGCCTTCACCGTGAAGCGGAAGTCGGCCGGCACCTGGGCCGCGTAGCGCTCGTACTGGCTGGCCTGCAGGGGTTGGTAGAAGCTGCGATCGATGCCCACCGCGCGCAGCAGCGGGTGCTGGCTGTAGGCGCCGAGGCCCTGCCTGGACAGGGCGCTGGCCGGGTAGGCACGCTGCCAGACCTGGCCGGCCCAGCCCGGATAGGCCCAGGACGAGGTGCCCAGGCGCAGCGCCTGCGGCAGTTGCGCCGCCAAGGCCTGGATGCTTGCGGCGGCCGGTTGGGCTTGGATCTTGCTGCCGGGCTTGCTGGCCGGCTTGGCAGCCGGCATGGTGGCGCTAGGGGCCTCGGGGAACAATGCATCTTGCATGCGGCCAGCATAGCGGGCCGGCCCGGGCCGCTTGCTACACTTGCGCGCCTGCCCATGACCGAGCCATTCATCCCCCATCCGCCGCAGGCCGCCTTCAGTGCCGCCGACGAATACGCGATGCGGCTCGCGCTGGACCAGGCCCACAACGCCCTGCTGGTGGGCGAGGTGCCGGTGGGTGCGGTGCTGATGCGCCAGGGCCAGGTGATCGCCACCGGCTACAACCGGCCCATCACCACGCATGACCCCACCGCGCATGCCGAGATCGTGGCGCTGCGCCATGCCGCCACCCTGCTGGGCAATTACCGCCTGCCCGAGTGCGAGCTCTATGTGACGCTGGAGCCCTGCGCGATGTGCGCGATGGCGATGATGCATGCGCGCCTGAAGCGCGTGGTGTTCGCCGCGCCCGATCCCAAGACCGGCGTGGCCGGTTCGGTGCTGGACCTGTTTGCCGAAGCGAAGCTGAACCACCACACCGGCATCCAGGGCGGCCTGCTGGGCGAGGCCTCGGCCAGGCTGCTGCGCGAATTCTTTGCCGAGCGGCGCGAGGCCGCACGCAAGCGCCGCGAGCTGGCGCGCGCGGCGCAAGCGCCATCCCATAGCGACGCCGATTGCGAATCCCAGCCCATTCCCACGGGCGATGCCATTCACCTGGATGATTTCAAACCATGAGTTCCCTGACCCTCTACACCCCGGCCGGCGTGCTGGCACAGGCCCAGCCCCTCAAGCGTGCCGCCAAGCGCCTGGGCGCACTGGGCTTCGAGGTGACGATAGACGCAGCGGCGCTGGCCAAGCATCAGCGCTTTGCCGGCGACGATGCCACGCGCCTGCAAGCCATCCATCGCGTGGCCCAGGCCGCGCCCTCGGTGGCGCTGGCCACGCGCGGCGGCTACGGCCTGACGCGCCTGCTGGACCAGCTCGACTGGAAGCTGCTGGCCAAGAGCGTGGAGCGCGGCACCCGCTGGGTCGGGCAGAGCGATCTGACCTCGCTGCAGCTGGGGCTGCTGGCCAAGGCCAAGCTGCAGAGCTGGGCCGGCCCGCTGGCCTGCGACGACTTTGGCCGCAGCGATGACGAGGGCGGCGTGGACGACGTGACGCAGGACTGTTTCACCGAGGCCATGAGCGGGCTGCTGGAGGCGGTGGGCTTTCGCACCGAGGCCGGGCACGACGGCTTCGAGGCGCGCGGCACCCTGTGGGGCGGCAATCTCTGCGTCCTCAACTCGCTGCTGGGCACGCCTTACTTTCCGCGCATCAAGGGCGGCATCCTGTTCCTGGAGGATGTCAACGAGCATCCCTATCGGGTCGAGCGCAATCTGCTGCAGCTGCAGCAGGCGGGGGTGCTGGACGCGCAGAAGGCCATCGTGCTGGGTGAGTTCAGCGCCTGGAAGAAGTCGCCGCTGGACCGCGGCTACAACCTGAAGGCGGCCATCGAGGCGGTGCGTGCGCGCACCAAGACGCCGATCTTCACCGGCCTGCCCTTCGGCCATGTGGCCACCAAGGTCTGCCTGCCGGTGGGCGCCAAGGTGGAGATGGTGGTGCAGGGCCGCGACGCCCTGCTGGCCTGGGGGCATACGCACTGACACCCCCCGTGTTCGGGTGAATTCCATGAGGGCGCACAGCGCCCGGCTCCACTATGATCGCGCGCCAGCCTCTGCACGCCGGGCCATCAGCCCAGGCGCCGCCAGAGGCTCGTTTTTTGTGCCTAAGCGCGTGCAGAAGGGGTCATGTGTTGTTGAAGCGGATTGCGGGGTTCATCGGAGGCATCTTGGCCGCGGCGCTGCTGAGCGCCTGCAACAACAGCCCCTATCCGATCGGCGCCGAGAAGGACAACACGCTTTACATGTCCTTTGATGAGCGCTCGCCGCGCTATCTGGACCCGACCGCCTCCTACACCGCGCCCGAGGGTGCCTACGCCTACCATATCTACGAGCCGCTCTACGGCTACCACTACCTCAAGCGCCCCTACCAGCTGGAGGGCCACGCCGCCACCGAGGTGGTGAAGCCCTATTACCTGGATGCCAAGGGCGTGCGCCTGCCCGACGATGCGCCGTCCGAGCAGATCGCCCAGGCGGTCTACGACATCCCCATCCGCAAGGGCCTGCGCTACGCGCCGCACCCGGCCTTTGCCAAGAATGCCCAGGGGCAGTACATCTACCACCACCTCACGCGGGCGGAACTGGGGGACAAGCGTTCGCCCTGGGAGTTTGCCCAGCAGGGCACGCGCGAGTTGGTGGCGGAGGACTTCGTGTTCGCCATCAAGCGCCAGGCCACGCCGCGCATCGAGGCGCCGCTGTTCGGCGTGTTCTCCGAGCATGTGCGCGGCCTCAAGGCCTACAGCCAGCTGATCCGCGCCGAGAACGCCAAGCTGCTCAAGGGCCTGCCCGAGAACAGTGCGGACAAGCCCTTCCTGGACTTCCGCCGCTGGCCGCTGGAGGGGGCCGAGGCGCTGGACTCGCACACCCTGCGCATCCGCCTGAACGGCAAGTACCCGCAGTTCCAGTACTGGCTGGCCACCACCTTCTTCGCGCCGGTGCCCTGGGAGGTGGACGCCTTCTATGCCCAGCCGGGCATGAACGAGAACAGCCTGTCGTGGAATCAATGGCCGGTCGGCACCGGACCCTTCATGATGACCGAGTATGTGCAGGACCGCCGCCATGTGATGGCGCGCAACCCCTATTACCGGCAGGACAGCTATCCCTGCGAGGGTGCCGCCGGCGACCAGGCCGCCGGGCTGCTGGACGATTGCGGCAAGCGCCTGCCCTTTGTCGACAAGATCGTTGCCAACATCATCAAGGAGCGGGTGCCGCGCAAGGAGCTGTTCAAGCAGGGCTATCTGGACCTGCCCGAGATCGAGCGGACCGACTGGGGCGTCGAGTTCATGGTGGACAAGAGCGACTCCGACGAGGTGTTCCGCAACTACGCGGCCAAGGGCTACCGCTTGCCCATGGATACCGACATCGGCAGCTGGTACGTGGGCTTCAACTGGCTGGATCCGGTGGTGGGGCAGGGCAGCACGCCCGAGCAGCGCGAGCGCAACAAGAAGCTGCGCCAGGCCATCTCGATCGCGATCGACTGGGAGGAGGGCTATGGCCGCATCTTCCGCAACAAGGGCGGCGATGCCGCCCACGGCCCCACGCCGCCCGGCGTGTTCGGCTCGCGCGAGGGCCAGCCGGGCTGGCACAACCCGGTGACGCACAAGCTGGTGGACGGCAAGGTGCAACGGCGCTCCATCGAGGAGGCCAAGGCCTTGCTGGCCGAGGCCGGCTACCCGGAGGGCCGCGACGCCGGCACCGGCAAGCCCCTGGTGCTGAGCTATGACTTCATGCGCGTGGTCACGCCCGAGATGAAGGCCGAGAACGACTGGATGGTGAAGCAGTTCGCCAAGCTGGGCATCCAGCTGGACGTGCGCGCCACCGACTTCAACCAGTTCCAAGAAAAGGTGCTCAAGGGCAAGCACCAGATCTACTGGTGGGGCTGGTTGGCCGACTATCCGGATGCCGAGAACTTCCTGTTCCTGCTCTACGGCCCGAACAGCAAGTCCAAGTTCGAGGGCGAGAACGCCTCCAACTACGAGAACCCCGCCTACGACCGCCTCTACAAGCGCCTGCAGACCCTGGACGATGGCCCGGAAAAGCAGCGCGTGATGGACGAGATGCTGGGCATCGTGCGCGAGGACGCGCCCTGGTCCTGGGGCTACTGGCCCTATGTGGGCCTGGCCTTCCAGCACTGGGTCTACAACGGCAAGCCCAGCATCGTGGTGCGCGACGTGGGGCGCTATTACCGCGTCGATGCCGCCGAGCGCGCGCGCAGGCAGGCCGAGTGGAACCATCCGATCTGGTGGCCCCTGCTGCTGCTGGCGGCGGGCGCGGCCGTGATCGCCTGGCTGACGCGCCGCTCCTTCCGCGCCCGCGAGCTCGCCACCGCGCGCGGCGCCTGAGGCCTGACGACATGATCAAGTACCTGCTACGTCGCCTCGGCTACGGCATCGCCGTGCTGGTGGGCGTGAACCTGCTGACCTTCTTCCTGTTCTTCTCGGTCAACACGCCCGACGACATGGCGCGCCTGAACATCGGCGGCAAGCGCGTCACCCAGGAGCAGATCGAGAAGTGGAAGACCGAGCGCGGCTACGACAAGCCGCTGTACTACGACGCCGCGCAGGCGGGCAGCCAGAAGTTCACCCACACGATTCTGTGGGAGCGCTCGATCTCGCTGATGCTGCTGGACTTCGGCCGCTCGGATGCGCGCCAGGCCGTCAACATCGGGCACGAGGTCAAGGTGCGCATGGGCGTGAGCCTGCAGCTGGCGGTGCCGCTCTTCGTCCTGCAGGTGATCGTGAGCACCGCCTTCGCGCTGCTGCTGGTGTTCTTCCGCCATACCCGCATCGACTTCTGGGGCGTGGTGCTGTGCGTGCTGATGCTGTCGATCTCCAGCCTGTTCTACATCATCGTCGGCCAGTACTTCTTCTCGCGCCTGCTGCGGCTGGTGCCCATCGGCGGTTACGAGCCGGGCCTGGATGCGATCAAGTTCCTGGCCCTACCCATCGTGCTCTCGCTGCTCTCGCGCCTGGGCGGCGAGGCGCGCCTGTACCGCGCCATGTTCCTGGAGGAGGTGGGCAAGGACTATGTGCGCACCGCGCGCGCCAAGGGGCTCTCCGAACCGGTGGTGCTGTTCCGCCACGTGCTGCGCAATGCGCTGATTCCCATCATCACCAGCGCCGGCTCCTACCTGCCCTATGTGTTCCTGGGCAGCCTGGTGTTCGAGAGCTTCTTCGGCATCCCCGGCCTGGGCGCCTTCATCATCGAGGCCATCTCGGGCCAGGATTTCGCCATCGTGCGCACCATGGTGTTCCTGGGCGCAGCCCTTTATGTGGCCAGCAATGCGCTCATCGACCTGGCCTACACCTGGGTGGATCCGCGCGTGCGGCTGTCCTGAGCCCCACATCGAAGATTAGGAATCATGTCGTCGTTCAAGATCGTCGTGCTCTGGACCGATGTGGCCCTGTGGGCCATGTTCGCCGCCTTGCTGGGCTATCTGCTGCGCATCCTGCGCCAGCCCCATGTGCGCGTCACCTGGGCGCGCGTGCTGCGCGATGCGGCCTCCTGCTGTGCCGGCGTGGTGCTGCTGCTGTTCATGGCGGTGACGCTGCTGGACAGCCTGCATTTCCGCCGCGCCCTGGATGGGGCCGAGGGCGCCGGCGCGACGGGCCAGCAGTTCTACAGCACCCGCACCGAATCGCTGCTCGACCTGCTGCTGGTGCGCCAGGTGGCGATGCGCGAGACCAGCTATTCGGCGCCGCTGGCCTACCAGGGTTTCAACAAGGACAACATCAGCGAGGGTGGTGAGGTGCGCCGCGACTACCCGCGCCTGCAGTTCGGCGGCGCCCATCTGCGCCTGCCGGCCGAGCAATGGGCGGGCGATGTGCTGGGCCGCGCCCTGCGCGGGCTGGCCTGGGGCCTGCTGGCCGTGCTGCTGCTGGGCCTTGCCATGACGGCGGCGCTCGCCGCCGGCCATGGCGGCTGGCGGAGGGCGCTGCAGGACCTGCTGCGCGACCGCACGCATTACCCGCTGCGCGCGGTGCTGCTGACCCTGGCGGTCACCGCGCTGCTGAGCGGGCCCAGCATCGCGCTGATGGACCATTACCATGTGTTCGGCACCGACCGCACCGGCAACGACGTGCTCTACCAGGCGCTCAAGAGCATACGCACCGCCTTCGTGATCGGCGCGCTCTCCACCCTCGCGACCCTGCCGCTGGCCCTGGTGCTGGGCATCCTGGCCGGTTACTTCAAGGGCTGGGTGGACGAGCTGATCCAATACCTCTACACCCTGCTGACCTCGGTGCCCAATGTGCTGCTGATTGCCGCCTGCGTGCTGATGGTGCAGGTCTTCCTCGACAAGAACCCCGATCTGTTCGAGACCGGCGTGGAGCGCGCGGACCTGAAGATGTTCCTGCTGTGCCTGATCCTGGGCGTGACGGGCTGGGCCACGCTGTGCCGGCTGATCCGCGGCGAGACGCTCAAGCTGCGCGAGCTGGACTATGTGCAGGCCGCCACCGCCTTCGGCGTCGGGCCGCTGCGCATCATGTGGCGCCACATCGTGCCCAATGTGATGCACCTGGTGCTGATCACCACGGTGCTGAGCTTCTCGGACCTGATCCTCTACGAGGCGGTGCTGACCTATGTGGGGGTGGGCGTGGACCCGGGCATGAACAGCTTTGGCGGCATGATCAATCTGGCGCGCGCCGAGATGTCGCGCGACCCGCTGGTGTGGTGGAGCTTTGCGGCGGCCTTCGGCTTCATGGTGAGCCTGGTGCTGGCCGCCAACCTGTTTGCCGATGGCGTGCGCGATGCCTTCGACCCGCGCGCCCGCAGCCTGCGCCCGCGCGTGCTGGGCCTGGCCAAGACCCGCAAGGCCTGAACATGCTGCACATCGACGATCTCAAGGTCACCCTGGATGCCGATGCCGGCCTGGTGCGCGCCATCGACGGCATGCAGCTGACGCTCCAGCGCGGCGAGACCTTTGCCCTGGTGGGCGAATCGGGTTGCGGCAAGAGCATGACGGCGCTGGCGCTGATGCGCCTGCTGCCCGACAACGGCCGCATCACGGCAGGGCGGCTGGAGCTGGACGGGCGCGAGGTGTTCGGGCTCAGCGAGGCGCAGATGCGCGGCGTGCGCGGCGGCCGCATCGGCATGATCTTCCAGGAGCCCGCCACCAGCCTGAATCCGGTCATGCGGGTGGGCGCGCAGATCGTCGAGGCGATCGAGGCGCACACCGCTTTGCGCGGCGCCCAGGCGCGCGCCAAGGCGATCGACTGGCTGAGGCGGGTCGGCATTCCCGAGCCCGAGCGCCGCATCGACGAATATCCGTTCCGCCTGTCGGGAGGGCAGAAGCAGCGCGTCATGATCGCGATGGCGCTGGCCGCAGAGCCGGACTTCCTGATCGCCGACGAACCCACCACCGCGCTGGACGTGACGATACAGGCGCAGATCCTGCAACTACTCAAGGAACTGCAGCGCGAGCGCGGCCTGGGCCTGCTGCTCATCACCCACGATCTGGCGGTGGTGGCCGGCATGGCGCACCAGGTGGCGCTGATGTATGCGGGCCAGATCGTCGAGCTGGCGCCCGCGACCGAGTTCTTTGCCGCGCCCAAACACCCCTATGCGCGGCTGCTGTTGCAAGCCCTGCCGGATGCCGGCAAGCGCGGCGCGGCCCTGGCTGCCATCGCCGGCACGGTGCCGCCGCTGTGGTTGCAGTTCGAGGGCTGCCGTTTTGCGCCGCGCTGCGACCGCGCCATGCGGCACTGCGCCGCGCAGCCACCGCAGCTGAGCCAGGTGGCACCGACGCATGAGGCGCGTTGCCTGCTCTACAGCGCGCCCGGCGAGGCCCTGCCGGCCGCCGCACCGGCGCGGCCCGACACCGCCCCGGCCGCGGCGCCAGCGCCGGGCGCGCAGCCCCTGCTGGCGGTGCGCGATCTGCGCGTCGTCTACCGCCTCGGTGGTGGGCTGTGGGGCGGCGGCCAGCGCGAGTTCCGGGCGGTGGACGGCGTGTCCTTCGACATCCCTGCAGGGCAGACCCTGGCCCTGGTGGGTGAATCGGGCTGCGGCAAGACCACCTCGGGCAAGGCCATCGTGCAATTGCTGCGCCAGCAGGCGCGCATCGAGGGTCAGGCCTTGCTGGATGGCGTGGACCTGTTCGGTCTGCAGGGTCAGGCCTTGCGCGCGGCGCGCCGCCAGGTGCAGATCATCTTCCAGGATCCGTTCGCCTCGCTGAACCCGCGCATGCGCGTCATGGAGGTGCTGGAAGAGGGCCTGCTGGCGCTGCGCCCCGAGCTGGACGCGCCAGCGCGGCGCGAGCTGCTGCTGGCGCTGCTGGACCAGGTGGGCCTGCGGCGCGATGCCCTGGAGCGTTTCCCGCACGAGTTTTCGGGTGGTCAGCGCCAGCGCATCGCGATCGCGCGTGCGCTCGCGGTCCAGCCCAGGCTGATCGTCTGCGACGAGCCGACCTCGGCGCTGGATGTCTCGGTGCAGGCCCAGATCCTCAATCTGCTGCGCGAACTGCAGCGCAGCCAGGGCCTGGCCTTTCTCTTCATCACCCACAACATCGGCGTGGTGGAGTACATCGCCGACGCCGTGGCGGTGATGCAGGGCGGTGCGATCGTCGAAGCGGGACGCACCGATTCGGTGCTTGAACGGCCGCAGCACGCCTACACGCGCAGCCTGCTGCAGGCCGTGCCGCGGCTGGGTCCGGCGCCCATGACCTTAGGCAGTTGACAAGCCCTTGTTCACGTGGGTCGTCCGGCGTGGCGTTGTTGCAACGAAGGGGCCCGAGGTTACCGCTGGGTTTCCTGGGGTAAGCGCTGTGTTTTCAATGACTTACGGCACTTAGCCGAAGGCCCTAGGGACATTACGGGGGAAGCTGACGCGTGACTGAATTGACACTCGCACGACCCCAATCTGAGATGGATGCTCAGGCCAAGGTCGAGCCTTATCGTGGCTCGCCAAGCGTGCCCAGTTTCAGTACGCGAATGTTTCTCACAAAGGAGTCCTTACATGTTCAAGAGGAAGAGCGTTAACGTCGCCGTCCTGCTCGCCCTGGGCGCTGCCCTGCCCGGCGTTGCAATGGCGCAAGAATCACTGCAGCGTGTCGAGATCACCGGTTCACGCATCAAGACCATCGACACCGAGGGCCAGAGCCCGGTCGTGGTGCTGGGCGCCGAAGCCATCAAGGCCGACGGTATCCGTACCGCGGAAGGCCTGCTGAACAACCTGCCCCAGGTCTTCGCCGACTACGGCGGCAGCGTGTCGAACGGCTCCACCGGCACCGCCACCGTCAACCTGCGCAACCTCGGCTCGAGCCGCACCCTGGTGCTGGTGAACGGTCGCCGCATGCCTGCCGGCAGCCCGCGCAACACCGCCGCTGACTTGAACCAGATCCCGGTTTCGATGATCAGCCGCGTTGAAATCCTGACCGGCGGCGCTTCCGCCGTGTACGGTGCCGACGCCGTGGCCGGCGTGGTCAACTTCATCCTGAAGGACAACTTCCAGGGTGTGGAGTTCGACGCCACCTACTCGGGCTACAACCACCAGCAGAACAACCCCTCGGGCGTGGCTGACATCGTCGCCGGCCGTGCCAAGACCAACCCGACCGGCTTCCAAGTCCCTG
Source organism: Paucibacter sediminis (assembly GCF_030254645.1). NCBI lineage: Bacteria > Pseudomonadati > Pseudomonadota > Betaproteobacteria > Burkholderiales > Sphaerotilaceae > Roseateles > Paucibacter sediminis. Next base: position 4,910,877 of record NZ_CP116346.1, on the reverse strand, counting down.
GCGACAAGGGCCTGGACGGCATCACGCGCGAATTCAGCGTCACCGTGGGCGGCAACTTCGCCGACGGCAAGGGCAATGCCACGCTGAATTTCACGGCCCACAAGGAAAACGCGCTGCTGCAAAGCGAGCGCGATTTCTCGTCCTGCTCGCTGGGCATTGCTTCTGGCGGCAAGGCCTTCAACTGCGGCGGCTCGTCCACCAGCTACCCCGGCCGTTTCTTCCTGAACCAGGGCAGCTTCACGGTGGCTGATGCCGCCGGCAATGCACGTCCGTTCTCGGCCGCGACCGACCAGTACAACTTCGGCCCGTTGAACTACTTCCAGCGCCCGGCTGACCGCTACTCGGCCACCGCGATCGCGCACTACGACATCAACGACATGGCCCGCGTGTACGCACAGCTGGGCTTCCACGATGACCACACCGTGGCACAGATCGCACCTAGCGGTCTGTTCGTGTTCGACACCTCCACCGCCGGTGGCATCAAGTTCGAGAACCCCTTCCTGACGGACTCGTGGAAGGCCGTGCTGGCTGCGTCCAACGCCGATGAAGGCAAGACCTTCAACAAGGCTGGCGATGTCGCCAACATCCTGATCGCGCGTCGCAACGTCGAAGGCGGCGGCCGTCAGGATGACCTGCGCCACACCTCCTACCGCGCCATCGTCGGCGTGAAGGGCGATATCGGTGCCTGGAGCTATGACGCATTCGGCCAGGTCGCTCGCGTGGTCTACCAAGAGACCTACAAGAACGACTTCTCCAACAACCGCATCGGCAAGTCGCTGGATGCCGTGAAGGACGCCAACGGCAACATCGTCTGCCGCTCGGCCCTGGACGGCTCCGACCCGAACTGCGTGCCCTACAACATCTGGGCGCTGGGCAAGGTGACTCCTGAGGCGCTGGCCTATCTGCAGACCCCGGGCTTCCAGAAGGGCTTCACCAACCAGGGCGTGTTTGGCGCCTCGGTGGCCGGTGACCTGACCGAGTACGGCCTGAAGCTGCCGACCGCACGCTCTGGCGTGGGCGTCGCCTTCGGTGTGGAGCGTCGCACCGAGCAGCTGGAACTGTCGACCGACTCGGCCTTCACCACCGGTGACCTGGCTGGCCAGGGCGGCCCCACCATCGGCGTGGGCGGCAAGTACAGCGTGGACGACATCTACGGCGAAGTGCGCGTGCCGCTGGCCGAGCGTCAGCCCTACGCCTACGCGATGAACCTGAACGCTTCGTACCGCCATTCGAAGTACAGCACCGGCCCGCAGACCGATACCTACGGTACCGGCCTCGAGTGGTCGCCCGTCAAGGAAGTGAAGCTGCGCGCCAGCTACCAGCAGGCTGCACGTTCGCCCAATGTGGTTGAGCTGTACGCTTCGCAGTCGCAAGGCCTTTACAACAACGACAGCGATCCTTGCGCCGGCACCGCGCCCACCGCCACCCTGGCGGAATGCGCACGCACCGGCGTGACGGCGGCCCAGTACGGCAAGATCATCGACAGCCCGGCTGGCCAGTACAACGGCCTGTTCGGTGGCAACCCCAACCTGAAGCCTGAGACTGCCAACAGTATCACCTTCGGTGTGGTGGCCTCGCCGCTGAAGGACCTGAACGTCTCGCTGGACTACTTCTCGATCAAGCTGAAGGACGCCATCAGCGCCCTGCCGCCGACGACCACGCTGTCGCAGTGCCTGAAGACTGGCGATCCGAAGTTCTGCAGCCTGATCCAGCGCGACAAGTTCGGCTCGCTGTGGCTGACCACCGGTGCCCAGATCATCTCGACCAACATCAACGTTGCGTCGCAGAAGACCCAGGGCCTGGACGTGGGCGTGGACTACGGCATGCGCCTGGGCGACATGGGCAAGCTGGACCTGAGCTTCCTGGGTACCTACCTGAAGGAACTGGCCTACGAGACCGTGCCTGGCCTGGGTTCGTTTGACTGCGCTGGCTACTACGGCTCGACCTGCGGCACGCCCGCTCCGAAGTGGCGTCACAAGCTGCGCGCTTCCTGGGCTACCCCCTGGGGCATCAACGCAGCTCTGACCTGGCGCTATTTCGGCAAGGTTGACGTGGATGCAAGCAGCAGCAACGAGCAACTGGCTGGTACGGTGAGCGAAATCAGCAAGACCTTCAGCGCCCAGAACTATCTGGACCTGTCGGCCTCTTACAAGCTGACGAAGAACATCACGCTGGCCGCCAGCATCAACAACCTGCTGGACAAGGATCCCCCGCTGGCCGTGACCGGCGCCCCCTTCGGCAACGGCAACACCTACCCGGTGGTGTACGACGCCCTGGGCCGTCGCATCACGCTGAACCTGAACGCCAAGTTCTAAGTTCCAGCGCGTAAGTCAAAGCGCCTGTGCTTGCACAGGCGCTTTTTTCTTTGCTGTTGTACCGTCTGAACATGAACACTTCGACATCCGGCGCTGTGCCCGGTCTGCCCGGCGAACTCGCCGACCTGGCGGCGCGTGCGCAGCAGGCCCTGATGCGGCGCGACGTGGCGGCTGCCCGTGCCCTGTTGGAGCGCCTCAGCGAGCTCCAGCCTAACAACCCGCAGCCGTGGCTGCAGCTGGCCATGCTGTTCCGCATGCTCAAGGACGAGGCCAACGAGGAGCGCGTGCTGCACCGCGCCCTGGAGGCCGACTCGCATGACTTGATGGCGCTCATCATGCGCGGCAAGTTGCTGGAGCGGCAGGGCCGCACGCACGAGGCGGTGAGCGCCTACGAGGGTGTCACCGCGGTGGCGCCGGATGCCGAACGCGTCGTCGCCGAGTTGCGTGCGCCGGTCCAGCATGCGCGCGATTACGTGCTGCGCTACAAGCAGCGTTTCGGCGATTTTGTCGATCGCTTCATCGCCGAGCAGGGCGCGCAGCTCGAGTCCAGGGAGCTGGACCGCTTCCGCCTGTCGCTCGATATCCAGTTCGGGCGCAAGAAGCGCTATGACGCGCAACCGATGGGTTACTTCATGCCGCAACTCGTGCCCGTCGAGTTCTTCGAGCGCCAGACATTTCCCTGGCTCGACGAGATCGAAGCGGCGACCGATGCGATACGCGACGAATTTCTTGGCGTGCTGGCGCAGGAGGAGGGTTTCACGCCCTATCTGACCTACGGCAGCGACGCGCCCTTGAACCAATGGGCCGAACTCAACAACTCGCCGCGCTGGAGCGCCTTTCACCTGCTCAAGGACGGCGTGCCCGTGCCCGCCAACGCGGCCAAATGCCCCCGCACCATGCAGGCGCTGGGCGCCGCCCCGCAGCCCGATCAGCCCGGGCGTACGCCGGTGGCGATGTTCTCGCTGCTCAAGCCGCGCACCCGCATTCCGCCGCATGTGGGGATCAGCAACGCGCGTCTGGTGACCCATCTGCCGTTGATCGTGCCGGCGGGTTGCGGCTTCAGGGTTGGCAACCAGGTTCGTGAATGGGTGCCCGGCCAGGCCTGGGTGTTCGACGACACCATCGAGCACGAAGCCTGGAACGACAGCGACAAGTTGCGCGTGGTCCTGATCTTCGACGTCTGGCATCCGGCCCTCAGCGAAGCGGAGCGCCGCGCCGTCACCCTGCTGACCCAGGCCGAACAGGCCTTCCTGGGCAGGGCGGGCGGCTTCGACCTCTGAGTATGAGCTGCTGCGGGTAAACACGGAACCGCGCGCTGCAATGCACCAATCAAATACCAGTAAGATACCAAATATGAAGGCGTGGGGTCTGCGACGCGGCCTACGGGGCGGCATCGGCGCCAAGTGAGCTTCGCGCCGGGCTGGGGTAAGCCCCATGTCAGGCGCGAATCCCATCTCGGTTATGATCTCGGCCGACGGAGCAGGGTCCAAATGTAGTGAAACTACAGACGGAAGCCGGCTTTCGTTGCGCCCGTGGCCGCAAGCCAGCGGGCATTTTTTGTTGAGTCGGGTTTCCGTCGTGCCCAGTGCTTTCGTTGATCGCAGGTCTTGAAATGCTGGGTCAGGAGGCGTCCCTCGTGCAGGCGCTGTGAAGAGTCGTACTCCCCCACGTGTCTTGATGAATGAGTTTCGCAGTCTTATGAAGGAGCGCGCATGAACTTTGCGCAGGAGAACAACGGCTCGTCGCGCGTGACAGGTTTCGGTGTCGTGGTGGTGATCCACGTATTCCTGATCTGGGCGCTGGCAAGCGGTTTGGCCCGCAAGGCCGTTGAGGCCATCAAGGGTCCGATCGATGTGAAGGTGGTGGAGGAGAAGGTCAAGCCGCCGCCGCCGGTGGAGAAGCTGTTGCCGCCTCCGCCCGACATGAAGGCGCCGCCGCCGCCGTTCGTGCCGCCGCCTGAGGTGCAGGTGACCGCGCCGACGCCGCCGCAACAAACGATTTCCGTCCAGAGCAACACGCCGCCGCCGACGCGCGAAGTGTCTGCCACGCCTCCGCCCAGGCCTGTGGAAGCCCCGCCGGCGCCGGTGAAGCGCGAAGGCCCGCCGAAGGCGAGCATGGTCTGTACCAAGATGGGTCAGCCCGAAGTGCCTGGCGTGAGCTGGAGTGGTGAAGCGCTGTTCAAGGTGCTGGCAACCGTCAAGTCGGGTCGCGTCACGGCCATCGAAGTCACCAGCGTGAAGATGCAGGGCGGCAACGACCGCAAGGCACAACGCGCGATGCTGGGTGCGATCGAAGCCACGCTGCGCGACAGCTATGAATGCCCGGGCGATCACGTGTTCGAGCAGGAATTCCTGTTCCGCATCAACTGATCATCCTAGTTTCCGAATACCGGGATGTGGCTGGGACCCATCCCGTTCTGTCTAACCTGAGTTCCCGATCTCTTTTGCGTAGGAGTTGACTCCATGATCTCTCGTATCTCCGCCTTGTTTGCGGCAATCGCCTTTGCTGCGACCCTGGCCGTTTCGCCCATGGCTCAAGCTCAAGCTCCTGCTGATGCCGCTTCCGCAGTGGCTGCCGATGCCGCTCCCGCTCCTGCCGCCGCGCCTGCCGCGAAGAAGGAAGAAAACCCCTACGGTCTGATGCATACCCTGTCGCATGGCGACATGGTGTCCAAGGGCGTGCTGGGCCTGCTGCTGATCATGTCCATGGGTTCGTGGTACATCCTCTTCACCAAGCTGTGGGACACCCAGAAGCTGAGCAGCGAAGCCAAGGAAGTCCGCGCCACCTTCTTCAAGAAGGCCAATCTGGCTGAAGGCGTCAAGGGCCTGAACGAAACCGGCGCATTCCGCTACATCGCTCAGAGCGCCATCGAGGCTTCCGAGCACCATGAAGGCGCGCTGACCGAGAACATCGACCACAACACCTGGGTGACGATGAACATCGATCGCTCGGTGGCAGAAGTGCAGAGCCGCGTGCAAGGCGGCCTGGGCTTCCTGGCAACCGTCGGTTCGACCTCTCCCTTCATCGGCCTGTTCGGCACGGTGTGGGGCATTCTGCAAGCGCTGACCGCCATCGGTGTGGCCGGCCAGGCTTCGATCGACAAGGTGGCTGGCCCTGTGGGTGAAGCCCTGATCATGACCGCCATCGGTCTGGCCGTCGCTGTGCCGGCCGTGCTGGGTTACAACTGGCTGGTGAACCGCAACAAGTCGGTGATCGCGCAAGTGCGTGCCTTCGCTGGCGACCTGCACGGCGTGCTGATGGGCAACCGTCAAGTCAAGCGCTAATCGATAGCCCCGGAGCACCATCATGGGCATGAACGTCGGATCATCTTCCGGCGATGATGAAGTGGTCTCGGCCATCAACACCACGCCCCTCGTGGACGTGATGTTGGTGCTGCTGATCATCTTTCTCATCACCATTCCGGTGGTGACGCAGTCGGTGGCGTTGAATCTCCCCAAGGAGACCAACCAAGTCCGCGTTACCAAGCCGGAAAACATTGAAATCGCGGTGACCAAGGACGGCGACGTCTACTGGTACACCGCCCTGGTGCCGGACAACGAGGCCCTGGTCACACGCCTGAAGAAGGTTTCGGTGCTCAATCCGCAGCCCGAAGTCCATATTCGCGGCGACGACAAGGCTCGTTACGAATCGGTGGGCCGCGTGATGGTGGCTTGCCAACGTGCCGGCATCCTGAAGATCAGCTTCGTCACCGAGCCTCCGGCTCGCGGTGGTTGAGCCCAGGAGAACAGCATGGGAATGAATGTTGGTAGTTCGAGCGGCTCGGACGAACCGGAAGTGATGATGGACGTCAACACGACGCCCCTCATCGACGTGATGCTGGTGCTGCTGGTGATGTTGATCATCACCATCCCCATCCAGCTGCATTCGGTGAATCTGGACATGCCCGCGGGCAACCCGCCGCCTCCGCTCAAGGAGCCGGTGGTGCACGAAGTCTTCATCGACTTCGACGGCACGGTGAGCTGGGATGGCGTGGCGCTGGCCGATCAGGCCAGCGTGGAAGCCAAGCTGGCCGAAATCGCTGCCATGGCTGACCAGGAAGAGGTGCACATCAAGCCCAACAAACTGGTCGAGTACGGTAATGTGGCCGCAGTGATGGCCGCGGCGCAGCGACTCGGTGTCAAGAAGATGGGCATGGTCGGCAACGAACAGTTCCTGAACTGATGACCGCTTGATTGAATTGAACGCGCTGTCCGCAAGGCCGGCGCGTTTTTCTTCGTAGGAGATAGACGAATGAAGCTCAAAAGCTTGGCCTCGGCGACCCTGGGTGCCGCGGCATTGATGTTCAGCCTGAGCCCGCAGGGCGAGCTTGGGTTTGCTCAAGCCGTCGCGCAGGCCGAAACCGTGCGTCCCGAAGTGGGCAAGCATCTGAAAGATGCCTCGGCCCTCATCAAGGGTGGCAAGTACAAGGAAGCGCTGGCCAAGGTGCGTGACGCCGAAGCCGTGGCGGGCCGGACCGCCGCCGAGAACAATGCGATCGAAGGCATGCGCGTGGCCGCTGCGTCGGGCGCGGGCGACGCCGAGTCCATGGTGCGGGGCTTCGAGGCACTGAAGGCCGCCGGCAAGCTGGCTGGCCCCAGCCAGCTGCAGATGATGGAGTCGATTGCCGGCACCTATCTGCGCGGTGGCAATGCCGCCAAGGCACTGGAATGGTCCAACAAATACTTCGCGGCCGGCGGCAGCAGCCCGACCATGAAGCAGGTGCAGAGCCAGGCGCAGTTCAAGTCCGGCGACATGGGCGCCGTGCTGAAGGACACGCTGGCCGAGTTGCAGGCGGACGAGAAGGCCGGCAAGGTGCCGACCCAGGACAAGCTGAACCTGCTGCTGTATGCGGCCCAGAAGAAGAACGATGCCGGCGCGGAGGCCTTTGCCACCGAGAAGCTGCTGAACTACTACCCCACCAAGCAGCTGTGGGCCCAGTTGCTCGGCAGCCTGCCGAGCAAGAAGGGTTTCTCGGACCGCTTCGCCCTGGACGTCTACCGCCTCAAGCTGGTCACCGGCAATATGCGCGACGCCAACGACTACATGGAAATGGCGCAGCTCGCTGCCCAGGCCGGCTATCCCGACGAGGGCAAGCAGGTGGTCGACAAGGGCCTGGCCGCCAATGTGCTGGGCCAGGGTACCGAGGGCGCGCGCCACAAGCGCCTGGCCGACCTGCTGGCCAAGAAGATCGCCGAGGCCAAGGCCGCCCAGACGGGTGCCGAGAAGGACGCTCAGGAAGCCAAGGACGGCAATGCGCTGATCACCCTGGGTCTGGCTTTTGCCCATCGCGGCGAGGCCGCCAAGGGCGTCAAGCTGATCGAGCAGGGCATCGAGAAGGGCAATCTGAAGCGCCCCGAAGATGCCAAGCTCTACCTGGGTCTGGCCCAGTTCATCGGCGGCGATGCGGTCAAGGCGCAAGCCACCTGGCGCGGCGTCAAGGGCACGGACGGCGTCGCCGATCTGGCACGTCTGTGGAGCGTGCAGGCGCGCACCAGCAAGAAGTGATGCGCGGCTGACTTGAGCACGCATAAAAAAGGCCCCGGAGTGGCAACACTCCGGGGCCTTTTGTCTTGCAAGCCCGCGTAGGATTATTTCGGTGCCATGCGGATCGCGCCGTCCAGGCGGATCACCTCACCGTTGAGCATCTCGTTGGTGACGATCTGGTGCACCAGCTTGGCATAGTCATCGGGACGACCGAGGCGCGAGGGGAAGGGCACGCTGGCGGCCAGCGCATCCTGCACCTCCTGCGGCATGCCGAACAGCATCGGCGTGCCGAAGATGCCGGGGGCGATGGTCATGTTGCGGATGCCGTTGCGCGCCAGATCGCGCGCGATCGGCAGCGTCATGCCCACCACGCCGCCCTTGGACGCGGCATAGGCCACCTGGCCGATCTGGCCGTCATAGGCGGCCACCGAGGCGGTCGAGATCATCACGCCGCGCTCGCCGGTGGCCTCAGGCTCGTTCTTGCACATGGCCTCGGCGGCCAGGCGGATCATGTTGAAGCTGCCCACCAGGTTCACATTGATGACCTTGGCAAACAGCGCCAGCGGATGCGCGCCATCCTTGCCCACCGTTTTCACCGCCGGTGCGATGCCGGCGCAGTTCACCAGGCCCATCAGCTTGCCCAGGCTCAGCGCCTTGGCGATTACTGCCTGGCCATCGGCCTCCTGGCTTACATCGCACTTGACGAATGCGCCGCCCAGTTCGGCCGCCAGGGCCTCGCCGCGCTCGGCCTGCAAGTCCGCGATCACGACCTTGGCGCCCTCGCGCGTGAGCATGCGTGCCGTGCCTTCGCCCAGGCCCGAGGCGCCGCCTGTGACGATGAATACCTTGCCTGCGATCTCCATGATGCTTTCTCCAGCTGAGTGACGTTAACGTAAACGTCAATTGTCGGGCAAAAACAAAGCCGCTGAGAAGCGGCTTGTGGGCTTTGCGGCTTGCGCGGGATCAGCTCAGTGCGGCGAGGGCGCGCTGGGTGATCTCATCCACCGAGCCGATGCCTTCGATGCGACGGTACTTGGGCGCCTGGGCATCGCCCTGGGCGGCCCAGTTCGAGTAGTAGTCCACCAGCGGTCGCGTCTGCGCCTGGTAGACGTCCAGGCGTTTGCGCACGGTTTCTTCCTTGTCGTCGTCGCGCTGGATCAGTTCCTCGCCGGTGAGGTCATCCTTGCCATCCGCCTTGGGCGGATTGAACTTGACGTGGTAGGTGCGGCCCGAGGCCACATGCACGCGCCGGCCACTCATGCGTTCGATGATGGCGCTGTTGGGTACATCGATCTCGAGCACGAAATCCAGTTTCACGCCGGCCGCCTTCATGGCGTCGGCCTGCGGGATGGTGCGGGGGAAACCATCGAACAAAAAGCCCTTGGCGCAATCGGCCTGGGCAATGCGTTCTTTCACCAGGCCGATGATGATCTCGTCGCTGACCAGGCCGCCGGCGTCCATGATCTTCTTCGCGGCCAGACCCATTTCGGTGCCGGCCTTGACGGCGGCACGCAGCATGTCGCCGGTGGAAATTTGCGGGATGCCGAATTTCTGGCAGATGTAGGCCGCTTGGGTGCCTTTACCGGCGCCGGGCGCGCCAAGAAGAATCAGTCGCATGGGTCTCCTCAATACTCAACAAGGGCTGCCCAACCCTTGGGCCGGCCCCAGACACTGCCGGCGAGGATAGCATGGGCAAGCCTACTGGCCGCTGACGCGCGGCAGGCCGACGATGGGGTGTAACCCGGGGCTAGCCGGCCGCCGGGCCCGCGGCAACGAGGGCACGCACGCGCGCCAGATCCTCGGGGGTGTCGACGCCGGGCCCCGGCTGCTGCTCGCTCACGTGCACCGCGATGCGTTCGCCATGCCAGAGCACGCGCAGCTGCTCCAGTGCCTCGATCTGCTCCAGCGGGCTCACCGCCAGGCTGGGAAAGCGGCGCAGGAAGCCGGCGTGGTAGCCGTACAGGCCGACATGACGCAGCACTGCACCGGCATGCGGTTGCGCGCCGCCGCCGGGCGCATCGCGCCACCAGGGAATGGGCGCGCGCGAGAAGTACAGCGCGGTTCGGCGCGCATCGGTCACCAACTTCACCACATTGGGGTTGGCGAATTCCTCGACGCTGTCGATGGCATGCGCCACCGTGCTCATCACGCAGTCGGGCCGCTCGGCCAGCAGCGCGGCGCAGGCGCGGATCATGGCCGGCTCGATCAGCGGCTCGTCACCCTGCACATTCACCACCAGGTCCTGGCCATCCAGCCCGAGCAGGCCGCAGGCCTCGGCCAGGCGGTCGCTGCCGCTGGGGTGGTCGGGGCGCGTCAGCAGGGCGCGCACGCCATGCGCGGCGCAGGCCGCCACAACCTCCGGCGCATCGCTGGCCACCACCACCTGCGCGGCGCCCGCGAGCGCGGCGCGCTGCGCCACCCGCACCACCATGGGCAGCCCATGGATGTCGGCCAGCGGCTTGTTGGGCAGCCGCGTGGAGGCCAGGCGCGCCGGGATGATGACGCTGAACTTCATGCCGCGGGCATGCTCGGCTGGGCCGGTGCCGTTGACGCGGGATCGATGGCGCGCGCCTCGTTCTCCAGCATCACCGGAATGCCGTCGCGCACCGGGAAGGCCAGGCGATCGGCGTGGCAGACCAGCTCGCGGCCAGTTTCGTGGCGCAGATGTTCCAGCGGGCCCTTGCAGATGGGGCAGACCAGCATTTCCAGCAATCTTGTGTCCATGATCTCTAGCGCAGCAGCCCCTGCACCGCGGTGCGCAAGGCCTGCTGAAAAGCGTGTTCGGGGCTGAAGTCTAGCGCCACCACCCAGATCGGCACGCCGCCGCAGCACGCCGGGTCCAGCTTGACGGCATCCTTTTCGGTCACCAGCACCGCCGCGCTGCGGCCGGCCCAGGGCAGGGTACGAAAGTCGTAGTGGTCCGGCAGCGGCAGCTCCTCGAAGCTCAGGCCGGCCTCGCGCAGCATCGCGAAGAAGCGCCCCGGCTGCGCCATGCCGGCGGCCGCCAGCAAGACCTGACCCCGCAGGGCCTGCAGGGCCTCGGCACTGGCGGGTGCGCCCTGCCACCAGTCGGCCAGGCCGACCGCGCCACGCAGACGCCGCTGCGCCAGGAAGCCCGGCAGCGCGGTGCTGGGCCTTGCCGCGTTGTAGAGCACCAGCTGGGTCGCGGCGCTGCCCGGCGGCGCCGGCAGGGGGCCGCGCTGGCGCAGCGGGCCGGCCGGCAGCAGGCGGCCGTTGCCCAGGCCGCGCTCGTCGAACACCAGCACGCTGAGTTGGCGCGGCAGGCGCCAATGCTGCAGGCCGTCGTCGCTGATCAGGATCTGCAGCTCCGGGTGGGCTTCCAGCAGGGCGCTTGCGGCGGCACTGCGGTCGCGCCCCACGGCCACCGGCACGCGCGCGCGCAGATGGATCAGCAGCGGCTCGTCGCCCACCTCGCGGGCCGACGACGCCGCGCTCACCAGGGCCAGCGGCTGCGCCTCGGCGCGGCCGTAACCGCGCGAGATCACACCGGCGCGCAGCTTCAGCGCGGCCAGCTGCTCCAGCAGATAGAGGGTGGTGGGGGTCTTGCCGGCGCCGCCGACGATCCAGTTGCCGACCACGATCACCGGCACCGGCAGGCTGGCGCTGCGTTTGATCCGCAGCCGGTAGAGCAGCACGCGCAGGCGCAGCAGGGCGGCGTGCAGGGCGCCCAGCGGGCGCAAGGCCTGGGCCAGCCAGTCGTCGTCCCGCCAGGCCGCCTGGATGCGCTCGGCCCAGCCCATCCTAGAGCGTGTTTGCGACCCCGTCATAGCGCCCGTTGCCTCGCAAAGGCAGGGGATGCAAGGCGCAAACCGCAGCCGGGTTGGACACCCGGCGAGGATTTGCAACGCCGCAGACGCTGTCTTTGCGGGGCAACCCGAAGGGCAAGACAGCCCAGGGGCGCACTCGTCGTTGCCCACCTTGGCCAGGCGACGAGCCTGGCCTGCGGCGCGCGCCTAGATTGCGCCCCTGGGCTGCCTTGCGGGCACCATGACGGGGTCGCAAACACGCTCTTAGGGGCTGCCGGCGGTCGCCTGGCTGGCGAAGGTCAGGCGCGGCAGGCCGGCGCGGCGCGCGGCGTCCATCACATTGATCACCGCCTGGTGCGGCGTGGCAGCGTCGGCCGAGACGATCACCACCGCATCGCTGCGGCCCTCGGCGGCGGCGCGCAGCGCGCTGGCCAGCGCATCGACCGTGCGCCCATCCACCGCCTGGCGGTTGATGGCGTAGCGGCCCTCGGCCGAGACCGCGACGATGACCTCGCCCGGCCGCTCCTTCAGCTTCTCGGCATCGGCCGTGGGCAGGGTGATCTGCAGCTCGGTGAAGCGCGAGTAGGTGGTGGACAGCATCAGAAAGATCAGGATCACCAACAGCACGTCGATGAAGGGGATCAGGTTGATCTCCGGCTCCTCCGAGCCACGGCGGCGGAACTTCATTTGCTGGCGGGCTGCAGCGGCGGCAGGCAGTAGCGGCTCAGGTGCGAGAGAAAGCGCTCGCTGGCCTGTTCCATCTCCACCACATAGGCTTCCACCCGGCCACGGAAGTAGCGGTAGAACATCAGTGAAGGGATGGCGATGATGAGGCCAAAGGCGGTGTTGTAGAGCGCGATCGAGATGCCGTGCGCCAGCATCGTCGGGTTGTTGCCGGTGGGGCTCTGGCTGCCAAAGATCTCGATCATGCCCACCACCGTGCCCAGCAGGCCCAGCAGCGGCGCCGCGGTGGCGATGGTGCCCAGGGTATTCAGGTAGCGCTCCATCTGGTGGATGGCATGGCGGCCGGACAGCTCGAAGCTCTGGCGCAGGCGTGTCTCGGGGATGCGCGGCTCCAGGATCACGGCGCGCAGGCCGCTGGCCAGCACCTGGCCCAAGAGCGAGTTCTCGCTCAGCTTGCTGACCACGTCCAGGCTGGGCAGTTGCTGGCTGGTGACGCCCAGCACCTCGTCCAGCAGCTGGCCGGGTGCGACGCGCGAGGCGCGCAGGCTGGAGAAGCGTTCAATCACCAGGGCCAGGGCCACGACGGAGCACAGAAGCAGGGGCCAGATCGGCCAACCGGCGGCTTGTATGATCGAAAACAAAGGCTACCCCTCTCAGGACTTGGTCGGCTTGTTCATGGTGCTCGGCGCCGCACAACAGGCTGCGCCGCACTGCGGGGGCGATTATGGCCCCAAGCCCGGCGCTCCAAGACAAGCGGGCGGGCGGATTTTGGTCAGGGTTTGTGCCTCCGAAGTCATCCACTTTTGCTGTGGATAACTTTGTGCGTAACTGGGCTGGCATCGGCCCCGGAGCACGCAGAATCGGGCCCAAGGACAAATTGCCTCATTTTTAAGCAGGAAAAAGCTCTTGAAATTCAAGCGTTTATGGCTCTGTGACGGTCGCATGACGTCCCGCATGGGCCGCCAGGCCAGTATTGGCGCGGCTGTGGAGTTCTGGACCCGCGCCAGCATTGGGTTTGCGCATGGTTGAGCCCTTCAAACCCGCTCCAACACGGCTGGTCTGGGGCGTGCAGGCGCTGCTGACGGCGGTCTCCGACAGCCTCGCCAGCCGCTATGCCAACTGCACCGTCGAGGGCGAGTTGTCGGGTTTCACCCGTGCCGCCAGCGGCCATTGCTATTTCAGCCTGAAGGACGCCGATGGCGCCACGGCGCTGCTGCGCTGCGCCATGTTCCGGCGTGCCGCCAGCCTGGTGGACTTCGCGCCGGGCGACGGCCACCGGGTCGAGGTGCGCGGCCGGCTGGCGCTCTATGAGCCGCGCGGCGAGCTGCAATTCGTCGTCGAGGCGATGCGCCGCGCCGGTGCCGGTGCGCTCTATGAGCAGTTCCTGCGCCTGAAGGCCAAGCTGGAGGCGCAGGGCCTGTTCGATGCCGAGCGCAAGAGGCCCCTGCCGGCCTATGCACGCCGCATCGGCGTCATCACCTCTACCGCCGGTGCGGCCCTGCATGACGTGCTGACGGCGCTGCAACGGCGTGCACCGCATGCCGAGGTGTTCGTCTATCCCAGCCTGGTGCAGGGGCCGGAGGCGCCCGACAGCCTGGTGCGCGCCCTCCAGCTTGCCAACGAGCGCGGCGATGCCGAGTTGCTGCTGCTGTGCCGCGGCGGCGGTTCGCTGGAGGACCTGTGGGCCTTCAACGACGAGCGCGTGGTGCGCGCGGTGGCCGCCTCGGCCCTGCCGGTGATCTGCGGCGTCGGCCACGAGACCGACTTCAGCCTGGCCGATCTGGCCGCCGACCTGCGCGCGCCCACCCCCACCGCGGCGGCGGAACTGGCGACGCCCTCGCGCTCGTCCTGTCTGGATGCGCTGGACGCCCTGGCGCGCACGCTGCGGCGCCGGCTCGAGCAGCGCCTGGATGCCGCCGCCCAGCGCCTGGACCGCGTCGCCCTGCGGCTGGCGCGGCCGAGCGACAGCCTGACGCGCCAGCGCCGGCGCCTGGCCTTGCTGGCACAGCGCTGGGGTCAGGTCTTGCCGCGGCTGCAGGGCCTGCAGGCGCAGACCCTCCGGCATCAGCAGCAAAGGCTCGTGCGCGTGCTGCCGCAGCAGCTCGAACGGCAGGCGCGTCGGCTCGACACGCTGGCGCAGCGCCTCGCTGCGCTGGACCCGCACCGGGTGCTGGCACGCGGCTATGCCTGGCTGGACGACGGGCAGGGCCGGGCGCTGAGTTCGGTACGGCAGCTGCAGCTCGGCGCGGCCGTGCATGCGGTGCTGGCGGACGGTCAGGCCGAACTGCAGGTGCTGGCGCTTAAACCCGATGCCGCGGCCTGAATCCCCGCACCCGAAAAGGTTGGCCCAAGCTGCCTACAATCGCGCCGATCTTTAGCCCCACTTGCGAATCAGAGGAGTCTCCATGGAACATACCTTGCCCGCCTTGCCCTATGCCAAGGACGCACTGTCCCCCCACTACAGCGCCGAGACGCTGGAGTTCCACCACGGCAAGCATCACAACGCCTACGTGGTGAACCTGAACAACCTGCAAAAGGGCACCGAGTTCGAGGCCATGGCGCTCGAAGAGATCGTCAAGAAGTCCAGCGGTCCGATCTACAACAACGCGGCCCAGATCTGGAACCACACCTTCTTCTGGAACTGCATGAAGCCCAATGGCGGCGGTGCGCCGAGCGGCGCGCTGGCGGACGCCATCAACGCCAAGTGGGGCAGCTTCGACGCTTTCAAGGAAGCCTTCACCAAGAGCGCGGTGGGCAACTTCGGCTCGGGCTGGACCTGGCTGGTGAAGAAGGCCGACGGCTCGGTGGACATCGTCAACACTGGCGCCGCCGGCACGCCGCTGACCACGGCCGACAAGGCGCTGCTGACCGTCGACGTGTGGGAGCATGCCTACTACATCGACTACCGCAATCTGCGCCCGAAGTTCGTCGAGGCCTTCCTGAACCATCTGGTGAACTGGGAGTTCGCGCAGGCCAACTTCGCCTGAGCCAGGCGGCGTCCTTGCCGAGGCCGGTCGCTGACCGGCCTTTTTCATGGCCGACAATGCCGGCCACCTTGGAGGGACCCCGATGCGAGTGTTGCTGGTCGAGGATGATGCGGCGCTGAGCCTGGGCGTGGCGCGCGCCCTGGAGCGCGAGGGCTGGCAGGTGGACGTGCTGGCCGACGGGCGCCAGGCGGCTGCGGCCGGCCTGGTGGCGCAGTTCGAGTTGGCGGTGCTGGACCTGGGCCTGCCAGGGCTGGACGGTATGGGGGTGCTGCGCGCCTGGCGTGCCCAGGGCGCCAAGCTGCCGGTGCTGCTGCTGACCGCCCGCGACGAGCTGGCCGATCGCGTCGGTGGCCTCAATGCCGGTGCCGACGACTATCTCGTCAAACCCTTCGATCTGCCCGAGCTGATTGCGCGCCTGCGCGCCCTGCAGCGGCGTGCCCAGGGCCGCGTCAGCGACACCTTGCAGCTCGGCGAGCTGCTGCTGGACGGCGCGCATCGCGAGCTGCTGTTCCGCGGCGAGCCGGTGCGCCTGAGCCAGCGCGAATTCGCGCTCACCGAGATGCTGATGCAGCGCGCCGGCCGCGTGGTGGGCAAGGACGCCATCGTGGCGCGCCTGTCCAGCTGGGAGGCCGATTTCAGCGAGAACTCGGTCGAGGTCTATGTGCATCGCCTGCGCAAGCGCTTCGCCGAGCTGGGGGTGGAGATACGCACCGTGCGCGGCTTCGGCTATGTGCTCGAGCCCGGCCAGCAGCTGCTCGGCGCGGACGCGCAACATGCCGGCTAGGCCGCCGAGCCTGCGCCGGCAATTGCTGGCGCCGCTGGTGTGGATCTGGGCGCTGGGCATCGTGCTGGCGGCGGCCGGGGCCTATGGGCTGGCCAGCAGCAGCGCGAATGCCGCCTTCGACCGCGGGCTGCAGGACGAGACCAGCGCGCTGGCCGCCAAGATGGCGTGGACCGATCGCGGTCCCTTGCTCGACATGAGCCCGCAGACCCTGGAGCTGCTAACCTGGGACAGCACCGAGCGCAACAACTTTGTGGTGCTGGACGAGTCCGGGCGCGTGCTGGCGGGCGATGGCGAGGTGCCGCGGCCCGAGCTGCGCCACCACAGCTTTGCCAAGCCGCTGCTGTTTGACGGCCAGTTCCAGGGCCAGGCGGTGCGTGGCGCGATGTTCTCGCTGACCTCGCCGATGCTGGATCGTTCGGTATCCATCATCGTGATCGAGACGCGTGGCAAGCGCCAGCGCCTGGTGCGCGATGTGCTGGTGGCGATGGCGCTGCCGACCCTGGCGCTGGGCGGCCTGAGCATGGTGCTGCTGGCCTGGGGCATCCGGCGCGGCCTGCAGCCGCTGCGCGAGGTGGCGCGCGAGGTGGCGCAGCGCGCCTCCAGCGATCTGCGCCCGCTGCCGATCGAGGGTGTGCCGGCCGAGGCCGTGCCGCTGATCGAGCGCATCAACACCTTGCTCAGCGACGTGCAGCATTCGGTGGCCCTGCAGCGGCGCTTCGTGGCCGATGCCGCGCACCAGATGCGCACCCCGGTGGCGGGCCTGCGCGTGTTGACCCAGGAGCTGGAGCAGGAACTGAAGGCCTTGCCCGCGGCGGCCGGTGCCGCGCCGGCCTGGGAGCCGGTGCTGCGGGCGATGCTGCAGTCCAGCGAGCGCCTGGCCCGCCTGATAGGCCAGTTGCTGAGCCTGGCGCGTTCGGAAGCGGCGCTGGCCTTCGATGGCGAGCAGGGTCGCATGGACCTGCGCCCCATCCTGCGCGAGGCCGCCGAGCCCCTGGCCCTGCGCGCGGCGCGCGAGGGCAAGAGCCTGAGCCTGGAAATGCCCATGGAGCCGGTGCTGGCCCAGGCCCACCCGCTGTGGCTGGGCGAGGCGCTGGTGAACGTGCTGGACAACGCCCTGCGCTATGGCGGCCCCCACATCGTGCTGCGCCTGGGCGTGGTGGAGGGGCAGGCGCAGATCGATATCGAGGACGATGGCGAGGGCGTCGCACCGCAGGATCTGCCGCGCCTCAGCGAAGCCTTCTGGCGCGGCGCGCGCGCCGACACCCGCAACGACGGCGGCACCGGCCTGGGCCTGGCGATTGCCTTTGAAATCATCAGCCGGCTGGGCGGCAGCTGGGCCGCCTTCACCCGGCCCGAGTTGCAGGGCTTCCGCATCCGCTGGCGTCTGCCCTAGGGTTTACTGGGATGCGCTTGACATAAGTCATGACATCCGCCGTGCTTCTGCGTAGATTACGCCTTGCCGCCCGCTCCGCGGCGCCAGCCCTTGCTCATGTCCACAACCGCCGCCAGCGCCGCTCGCCCCGTTCAGGGGCTGGACGCGCTCGATGACCCCGATCTGCTTGCCAGCTATACGCAGTGGCAGACCCCGGCCGGTGGTGCGCGCATCGCCGTCTCGCAACTGCAGCTCACCGGCATGCATTGCGCGGCCTGCGCCAGCATCATCGAGTCCACCCTGACGGCCCAGGCCGGCGTGCTCTCCGCCCAGGTGAATGCGGCGGCCGAGCGTCTGCAGCTACGCTGGGACCCGGCGCGCACCCGCATCAGCACCCTGGTGCAGGCGATTGCCGGTGCCGGCTATGGCGCCGCGCCCGATGCCGCCGCGCCGGCGCGCGAGCAGCGCGAGCGCGAGCGCCGTCAGGCGCTGTGGCGCTTGTTCGTTGCGGCCTTTCTGATGATGCAGGTGATGATGCTGGCCACGCCCATCTATGTGGCCGATCCCGGCGACATGAGCGCCGACCTGCACCAGCTGCTGCTGTGGGGCTCCTGGGTGCTGAGCCTGCCGGTGATGCTGTTCTCGGCCGGGCCCTTCTTCAGCTCCGCCTGGCGCCAGCTGCGTGCCGGCCACCTGGGCATGGACGTGCCGGTGAGCCTGGGCCTGCTGGTGACCTTCGTCGCCAGCACCGGCGCCACCTTCGATCCGGGCGGCCTGTTCGGACACGAGGTCTATTTCGATTCGCTCACCATGTTCGTCAGCTTTCTGCTGGCCGGGCGTTTCCTGGAGCTGCGCGCGCGCCACCGCGTGGCGCAAAGCCTGGAGCAGGCGATGTCACGCCTGCCGGATCGCGTCGAGCGCCTGGAGCCGGATGGCAGCAGCAGCCAGGTGAGCCCGCAGCGCCTGCGCGCCGGGGACCTGGTGCGCGTGTTCGCCGGCCAGGCCTTCCCGGCCGACGGGCGGCTGGAGCAGGGCGCCACCGAGGCCGACGAGGCGCTGCTGAGCGGCGAGTCGCTGCCGGTGCCCAAGCGCGTCGGCGACGAGCTGGTGGCGGGCAGCATGAACCTGCATGCACCGGTGCTGCTGCGGGTGCTGCGCGTGGGCGCGGACACGCGCTACGAGGGCATCGTGCAGCTGATGCGCAGCGCGCTGACGCAGCGCCCGCGCGAGCTGCGCATGGCCGACCGCATCGCCGGGCCGTTTCTGTGGGGCGTGCTGCTGCTGGCCGGGCTGGCGGCGCTGGCCTGGCACTTCGTGGCGCCCGAGCGCGCCATCTGGGTGGCGGTGTCGGTGCTGATCGTCACGTGCCCCTGCGCACTCTCGCTGGCCGGGCCCTCGGCCTGGCTGGCCGCCGCGGGCGCACTGGCGCGGCGCGGCATCCTGCTGGGCCGCCTGGAAGCGCTGGAAACCCTGGCGCGCGTGGACATGGTGGTGCTGGACAAGACCGGCACGCTCACCGAAGACCGGCTGGTGCTGGCGGGCAGCTGGCCGGCGCGGCCTGTTGCCGCGCTGCTGGCCCAGGCGGCCGCGCTGGCGCACCATTCGCGCCACCCGATGGCGCTGGCGCTGGCGGCCGCACACCCGGTGGACGAGGCCGCCAAGGCGCAGTGGCAGCAGGTGCAGGAGCTGCCCGGGCGCGGCCTGCAGGCGCGCGATGCCCAGGGCCGCCAATGGCGGCTGGGCAGCCTGGACTGGCTGGGCGCTGACCCGGCGCTGCTGCCCGAGGCGCAGCTGGCGTTCGGGAGCGAGGATGCCGAGGGCGGCGTGAGCCTGCTGCTGGCCTTTGACGAGCAATTGCGCCCCGATGCCGCGGGCGCGATGCAGGCGCTGCGCGCTCAGGGCCTGCAGACCCTGCTGCTGTCCGGCGATCTGCCGGCGCGCGTCGAGCGGGTGGCGCGGCAGGCCGGCGTGCAGGCTGCGCGCGGTGGCGTCAGCCCCGAGGGCAAGCTGGCCGCGGTAGCCGAGCTGCAGGCCCAGGGGCGCTGCGTGCTGATGGTGGGCGACGGCATCAACGACGCGCCGGTGCTGGCGCGCGCCGACGCCAGCCTGGCGATGGGGCAGGGCGCCCTGGTCGCCAAGGCGCAGGCGGATGGCATCGTGCTGTCGACGAGGCTGAGCGATGTCGTGCTGGCGCGCGAGCTGGCGCTGCGCACGCGCCGCGTGATACGCCAGAACCTGGGCTGGGCCGCGGCCTACAACGCCGCCTGCATCCCCTTGGCCCTGCTGGGCTATCTGCCGCCCTGGGCCGCCGGCATCGGCATGGCGGCGAGTTCGCTGTTCGTGATCCTCAACGCGCTACGGCTCTCCCAAGAGCTGGGCAAGACCTGACACCATGGAAATCCTGTATTTGCTGATCCCGCTGTCGGTGGTGCTGGTGCTGCTGATCGTGGGCGTGTTCGGCTGGGCCATCAACAACGGCCAACTGGACGATCTGGAGCGCGAGGGCGGGCGCATTCTGGAGGATGAAACCGCGGTGGTTGATGGCGATCAAGCTCGGTCGCCGCAACAACCCTAAGAATCGCCGGGTCAATTTAGAAACGTGTAAGGAGCAGCTCAATGGCTAGTGTCTCGCAACCGGCTGGGCCGGTGTATGAGGACGGCGTCGTACGCGCATTTGCGCTTGCGGCCGTCCTGTGGGGCGTGGTCGGCATGCTGGTCGGCGTCATCTGCGCCGCCCAGCTCGCCTGGCCCGAACTCAATCTGGGAATCCCTTTCCTGAGCTATGGCCGCTTGCGTCCATTGCACACGAACGCGGTGATCTTCGCCTTCGGCGGTTGCACGCTGTTCGCGACCGCCTACCACGTGGTGCAGCGCACCGGCCAGACGCGCCTGTTCGCGCCCGGCCTGGCCTGGTTCACCTTCTGGGGCTGGCAACTGGTGATCCTGCTGGCGGCGATCAGCCTGCCGATGGGCTTCACGCAGGGCAAGGAATACGCCGAGCTGGAATGGCCGATCGACATCCTCATCACCGTGGTGTGGGTCTCGTACGCCATCGTGTTCTTCGGTACCGTGGGCACCCGCAAGATCCGCCACATTTATGTGGCGAACTGGTTCTTCGGCGCCTTCATCATCGCCGTGGCCCTGCTGCACCTGGTCAACAGCGCCGCCATCCCCGTCAGCCTGACCAAGAGCTACTCCGCCTATGCCGGCGTGCAGGACGCCATGGTGCAGTGGTGGTACGGCCATAACGCCGTGGGCTTCTTCCTGACCGCGGGCTTCCTCGGGATGATGTACTACTACATCCCCAAGCAGGCCGGCCGCCCGGTGTACAGCTACCGTCTCTCGATCGTGCACTTCTGGGCGCTGATCTTCACCTATATGTGGGCGGGCCCCCACCATCTGCACTACACCGCGCTGCCGGACTGGGCGCAATCGGTGGGCATGGTGTTCTCGCTGGTGCTGCTGGCGCCCAGCTGGGGCGGCATGATCAACGGCATCATGACGCTCTCGGGTGCCTGGCACAAGCTGCGTGACGACCCGATCCTGAAGTTCCTGATCGTCTCGCTGTCCTTCTACGGCATGTCGACCTTCGAAGGTCCGATGATGTCCATCAAGACGGTGAACGCGCTCTCGCACTACACCGACTGGACGATCGGCCATGTGCACTCCGGTGCGCTGGGCTGGGTGGGTCTGATCTCGATGGGCTGCCTGTATCACCTGATCCCGCGCATGTTCGGCCGTGTGGAGATGTACTCCAAGCGCGCCATCGAGCTGCACTTCTGGGTCGCCACCATCGGTATCGTGCTCTACATCGCCGCGATGTGGATCGCCGGCGTGATGCAGGGCCTGATGTGGCGTGCGGTCAACCCCGACGGCACCCTGGTCTACACCTTCGTGGAAAGCGTCAAGGCTACCTATCCCTTCTATGTGATTCGCCTCGGCGGCGGTCTGCTCTATCTGGGCGGCATGCTGATCATGGGCTGGAACGTGGTGAAGACGGTGCAGGCTGGCAAGGCTCAGGCCGTGCGCATCCCCGCCGTGGTCGCCCACGCCTGAAGCAGACGGAGTCAACAAATGGCAAATACCAATCACGCCGTCGCTGGTCACGAGAAGATTGAAACCAGCAATTTCTTGATGATCGTGCTGGTGCTGCTGACGGTGGTCGTCGGTGGCATCGTCGAAATCGTGCCGCTGTTCTTCCAGCGCTCCACCACCCAGCCGGTGGAGGGCCTCAAGCCCTATACCGCGCTGCAGCTGGCCGGCCGGGACGTCTACATCCGCGAGGGCTGCTACAACTGCCACTCGCAGATGATCCGCCCCTTCCGTGCTGAGACCATGCGCTATGGCCATTATTCGGTGGCCGGCGAATTCGTCTACGACCACCCCTTCCAATGGGGCAGCAAGCGCACCGGGCCCGACCTGCAGCGCGTCGGCGGCAAGTACAGCGATGAATGGCATCGCATCCACATGACCAATCCGCGCGACCTGGTGCCCGAGTCGAACATGCCTGCCTACCCCTGGCTGGCCAAGTCGAACGTCAACCCGGCCGACATGGCGCCCAAGTTCCGCGCCCTGCGTACGGTGGGCGTGCCTTATACCGACGACGACATCGCCAAGGCCGGCGATGAGGTCAAGGGCAAGACCGAGCTGGATGCGGTGATCGCCTACCTGCAGGTCATGGGCACCGCGCTCAAGTAAGGAGTTGCAGACATGGATATCAACGATCTGCGCGCCGGCTTCACGGTGCTCTCGATGCTGATGTTTGTGGGCATCGCCATGTGGGCGTACTCCAAGCGCAATCTGCATCGTTTCGATGAGGTGGCCGCCGTCCCCTTGCTGGACGACGACGTGCCAGCCGAACCCAAGCTCTCCAGGAGGCCTGAATGAGTGACTTTTTCTCCAATGGCTGGTCGGTCTTCGTGGCCGGCGCCACCATCCTTGGCCTGCTGCTGTGCCTGGTGCTGTTGATCATCGCCAGCCGCCGCAAGATCATGGCCAACGACAACACCACCGGCCATATCTGGGACGAAGACCTGCGTGAACTGAACAACCCGCTGCCGCGCTGGTGGATGGGTCTGTTCGTGCTGACGGTGGTGTTCGCAGGCATCTACCTGGCCATGTACCCGGGCCTGGGCAGCACCGAGGGCAGCCTGAAGTGGACCAGCACCGGCCAATACGAGGCCGAGCAGGCCAAGGCCCGCGCCGCACTTGAGGGTGTCTACGCCAAGTACGCGGCCATGCCGGCCGAGGCCCTGGCCAAGGATCCGCAGGCCATGGGCATTGGCGAACGCCTGTTCGCCAACAACTGTGCCGGCTGCCATGGCTCCGACGCACGCGGCTCCAAGGGCTTCCCCAACCTGACCGACAGCGACTGGCTCTATGGCGGTGCGCATGACACCATCATCGAAACCATCAGCAAGGGCCGCAACGGCGTGATGCCGCCGATGGCCGCCGCGGTAGGCACGCCGGAAGACGTGCGCAATGTGGCCAACTATGTGCTGAGCCTGTCGGGCAGCCCGCACAACTCGATCGCGGCCCAGCTGGGCAAGCCCAAGTTCGGCGCTTGCGCGGCCTGCCATGGTCCGGACGGCAAGGGCAACCAGGCCCTGGGCGCGCCCAACCTGACCGACAAGGTCTGGCTGCATGGCTGGGGCGAAGACGCGGTGATGGCGATGATCAACAACGGCAAGAACAACGTCATGCCCGCCCACGCCTCGCGCCTGAGCGCTGAGCAGATCCGCGTGCTGGCGGCCTATGTGTGGAGCCTGTCGCAAACCACGGCCGTGGCCGCCAAGTAAGAAGTAGCAGAAAAGCAGCAACTGATGAGCAGCGAAGCCAGCGCCACGACCCAGCCCAGCCAGAGCGGTGGTGATGCCGCCGTGGAGATGGTTTCGCTCTATCAGGCACAGAAGAAGATCTACCCCCGCGCCGTCACGGGCTGGTTTGCGACCTGGCGCTGGAGCCTGGTCTGGATCACGCAGCTGCTGTTCTACGGCCTGCCCTGGTTGAACTGGAACGGCCGCCAGGCCGTGCTCTTCGACCTGGGCGCGCGCCGTTTCTATATCTTCGAACTGGTCCTGTATCCGCAGGACTTCATCTTCCTGACCGGGATCCTGCTGATCTCGGCCTATGCGCTGTTTCTCTTCACCGCGGTGGCGGGGCGGCTGTGGTGCGGCTATGCCTGCCCGCAGACCGTCTACACCGAGATCTTCATGTGGGTGGAGCAGCGCTTCGAGGGCGATCGCGCCGCACGCATGCGGCTTGACGCCGGCCCCTGGAACGCCGAGAAGCTGGCGCGCAAGGGCGGCAAGCAGCTGGTCTGGCTGAGCCTGGGCCTGTGGACCGGCTTTACCTTTGTCGGCTACTTCACGCCCATCAAGCTGCTGGGCAGCGAGGCCCTGGCCCTGAGCTTCGGGCCCTGGGAATGGTTCTGGGTGCTGTTCTACGGTTTTGCCACCTACGGCAATGCAGGCTATATGCGCGAGCAGGTCTGCAAATACATGTGCCCCTATGCGCGCTTCCAGAGCGCCATGTTCGACAAGGACACGCTGATCATCAGCTACGACGCCGAGCGCGGCGAGCCGCGCGGCGCGCGCGGGCGCAAGGCGGACCCGAAGCAGCTCGGGCTCGGCGCCTGCATCGACTGCAATCTCTGCGTGCATGTCTGCCCCACCGGCATCGATATCCGCAAGGGCCTGCAATACGAGTGCATCGGCTGCGCCGCCTGTGTCGATGTGTGCAACGGCGTGATGGACAAGATGGGCTATGCGCGCGGCCTGGTGCGCTACGACACCCAGAACGGGCTGTCCCAGCACCTGACGCGCAGCCAACTGCTGGCGCGCATGTTCCGCCCGCGCGTGCTGATCTATACCGCCATCCTTTTCGTCATCAGCGCGGCCCTGATGGCCAGCATCGCGCTGCGCACCACCTTCAAGGTGGACGTGGTGCGCGACCGCGCCTCGCTGGCACGGCAGGTCGAGGACGGCTATGTGGAAAACGTCTACCGCCTGCAGATCATGAATGCCACCGAGCAGGAGCAGCGTTTCACGCTGACGGCCTCCGGCCTGCTGGGCCTGCGCATGCAGCCCGCGGTGGACGTCGTCGCGGTCGGACCCGCCGAGGCGCGCTGGATCTCGGTGGCGCTGCGCGTGCCGCCCGAGGTCGCGGCCAGCGAGGGCGCCGGCGCCCATCCGATCCAGTTCGAGATCCGCCGCCTCGCCAGCCCGGGCACCGACGCCGGCAGTCTGATGGAAAAATCAACCTTTGTGCTGCCGCGTTGAGCGGCGGCCCATTCATCCGAAAGAGCACGCCATGAGCAAGCAGCAAGACCTGACCCCGGCCGACAAGCCCGCCCCCTGGTGGCGCGAACGCATGATGTGGCTGGTGGTGGGCGGCCCGTCGGTGGTGATCGTCGCCTGCATCGCCACGCTGACGCTGGCGATCCGTTTCCCGGATCCGGTGATCGAGACCAAAGCCCGCCTGTCGGCCGACAGTGCGGAAGAGCAGGGCGCGGCCCTGCAGCCCGCCATGAAGGCCCGCAACCATGCGGCGACGGGCGGCCACTGACGCAGCAGACTCACAAGCCGAGGGGGCGCGTATGGGTGAAGCAGGGGACGCAGCAGGGGACGATGCAGGTATTGAGCGCAGGCCAGGTGACCGGCCGGGGCTGGTGCGTTCGGCCATGTTCATCCTCTGGCCGTCCTTCTTCATGGCCGGCGTGACCGTGGCGCTGGTGTTCGCGGTGGTGGACCCCAGCGATCTGAGCTGGTTCGGCGCGGCCCCGATGGCGCTGCCGCGCGCCGCCATCTACACGCTCAGCTTCCTGATCTTCTGGCTGCTCATCAGCGCCGCATCGGCGATGTCACTGTACCTGGCCCAGCAACAAAAAAGCCCGCCTCAGTAGCGGGCCTGGGCGGGCGTTTGAGGCTTTGCGGCCGGGCTCAGCAGGTGGTGCTGTTGACCAGCTTCTGCAGCCCCGGCTGATCCATGATGCGGATCTGGCGCTGCTTCACTTCCAGCAGGCCGTCTTCCTGGAACTTCGAGAAGGTGCGGCTGACCGTCTCCAGCTTCAGGCCCAGATAGCTGCCGATTTCCTCGCGCGTCATGCGCAGCACCAGGGCCGAGGCCGAGAAGCCGCGCGCCTGCAGGCGCTGGGTCAGGTTGAGCAGGAAGGCCGCCAGGCGCTCCTCGGCGCGCATGCTGCCCAAGAGCAGCATCACGCCATGGTCGCGCACGATTTCGCGGCTCATGATCTTGTGGAACTGATGCTGCAGATCGGTGAATTCGCGCGACAGCTCTTCCAGCTGGCTGTAGGGAATCACGCAGACCTGCGAGTCCTCCAGGGCCACGGCGTCGCAGCTGTGGCGGTCATTGCTGATGCCGTCCAGCCCCAGCAACTCGCCGGCCATCTGGAAGCCGGTGACCTGGTCGCGCCCGTCTTCGGACGACACGCAGGTCTTGAAGAAACCGGTGCGCACCGCATAAAGCGACTGGAAGGAGTCCCCGGTACGGAACAGCGTGTCGCCGCGTTCGACATTGCGGCGTGTGGCCACCAGGGCGTCCAGTTGATCCAGGTCACCCTTGGATAGGCCGACGGGCAAGCACAACTCCCGCAGGTTGCAGCTGGAACAAGCTACCTTGAAGGGCTCGATCTTGATGGCGTGGTTGGCATTCATGTGGCGAATTATGGTGGCTGGGCCCGGAGCTGGGGCGGATTCCGCACCCGATGGCGTGCCTGTGTGCATAGAGTTGAACATGATGCTCCTCAAGATTGACGCCATTCTTTCTCTATGCTCGCGCTGCAAGATTGACCCAAGTCAAACGCCCTGTCAACGGGCTTGGCACAGTACGGTCCATGGAACCAAGAGTCGCTGAACCCCTGCCAGGCATCACCGAAGACGTGTTGCGCCGCTTTGACGTTTCCGGGCCGCGCTACACCTCCTACCCGACTGCCGACCGTTTCGTCGAGGCCTTTACCACCACCCAATACCGTCAGGCCCTGCAACAGCGGGCCCAGGGCGGCGTGGTGGGGGGCGGCGCGCCGCTGTCCATCTATGTGCACATCCCCTTTTGCGAGTCGGTCTGCTACTACTGCGCTTGCAACAAGGTCATTACCAAGCACCATGAGAAGGCGGCCGAATACCTGGACGCGCTGGTCACGGAGATGGACCTGACCCTGGCGGATCTCGGACGCACCCAGTCGGTGTCGCAGCTGCATCTGGGTGGCGGTTCACCGACCTTCCTCAGCGATGCGGAGCTGACGCGCCTGATGGACGACATTCGCAGCCGCTTCAAGCTCGCGCCCGGTGCCGAGATCTCGATCGAGGTGGACCCGCGCACCGTCACCAACGAGCGCCTACAGCATCTGCGCGGCCTGGGCTTCAATCGCCTGAGCTTTGGCGTGCAGGACTTCGACCCGGCGGTGCAGAAGGCCGTGCATCGCATGCAGAGCTACGAGAGCGTGGAAGCGCTGATGATCCAGGCGCGTGCCCTGGGCTTCGAATCCACCAATGTGGACCTGATCTACGGCCTGCCGCAGCAGACGCCCGAGT
Source organism: Paucibacter sediminis (assembly GCF_030254645.1). NCBI lineage: Bacteria > Pseudomonadati > Pseudomonadota > Betaproteobacteria > Burkholderiales > Sphaerotilaceae > Roseateles > Paucibacter sediminis. Next base: position 4,883,933 of record NZ_CP116346.1, on the reverse strand, counting down.
CCTTCGCCCGCACCATCGCCCAGGTGGCGGCACTCAAGCCGGACCGCATCGCGCTGTATGGCTACGCCCATCTGCCGCAGCGCTTCAAGCCGCAGCGCCGCATCGACGCCGCACTGCTGCCGGTGGCGGCCGACAAGCTGCACATGCTGTCGGGCGCGCTCGGCGGCTTTGTCGGGCACGGCTACACCTATATCGGCATGGACCATTTTGCCCTGCCCAACGACAGCCTGGCGGTGGCCAAGCGCCAGGGCCGGTTGCACCGCAACTTCCAGGGCTACAGCACCCAGCCCGATTGCGACCTGATCGGCCTGGGCGTTTCCGCCATCGGCCGCATCGGCGCCACCTACAGCCAGAATGCCAAGACCCTGCCCGAGTACTACGACGCGCTGGCCCATGGCCAGCTGCCGATCGAGCGCGGCCTGGCCCTGTCGCGCGACGACCTGGTGCGGCGCGCCATGATCATGGCGCTGATGTGCCAGGGGCGGGTGGAGTTCGAGTCCATCGAGCTGGCGCATCTGATCAAGGTGCAGGACTACTTCGGCCCCGAGCTGGAGCGCCTGCGCGCCATGGCCGATACCGGCCTGGTGGTGGTGGAGCCCAGCGCGATCCAGGTCACCGCCATGGGCTGGTACTTTGTGCGCGCCGTGGCCATGGTGTTCGATCGCTACCTGAGCGCCGACCAGACGCGCGCCAAGTTTTCGCGCATCATCTGACCCCATGTTGGATCTCGCACTTGCCGGCTCGGCCCTGCTGATGGGCCTGGCCGGCACTCCCCATTGTCTGGCCATGTGTGGCCCGACGGCCGCTGCTTGCGGCAGAGCTGGGCGAGGTGCGGCGGGCGCGTTCCAGCTCGGCCGCATGCTGGGCTATGGGCTTGGCGGCGCCGTGGTGGCGGCCAGTGTGGGCGCGCTGGCCTGGATCGGCAGTGCGGCGGCCTGGCTGCGGCCGCTGTGGCTGCTCGTGCATGCCGCGGCCCTCTTGCTGGGCCTGTACCTGCTGGTGTTTGCCAGGCAGCCGGCCTGGCTGGGTCAGATCGGCCGCCAGGTCAACGTGGCAACGCTCGCCATGCCCGGGGCAGGGCGGGTGGTGCTGTCGGCCCCGGCTCGATCCGGGCTGGTCGGCCTGGCCTGGGTGGCCTGGCCCTGTGGGCTGCTGCAATCGGCCCTGCTGACCGCGGGCCTGGCCAGCGGCGCTGCGGCCGGCGCCCTGGTGATGATGGCCTTTGCAGCCGGCTCCGGAGCGGGCCTGGCGCTGGGCCCCGGCCTGCTGCTGAAAGCCCTGGGTGCGCAAGGCATGGCCTGGGCCGTGCGCCTGGCCGGCCTGGCGCTGATCGCCGCCTCCGGATGGGCCCTGGGTCATGGCGTCTGGTTGCAGGTTGCCGCCCTCTGCGGCCTGCCCAGCTGAGAAACTGATCAAGGCCAAGACTTCTATAAGACTTGGCTCGCCGGCCGGCGCACCTGCCCTAGAATCACCGCTCTAATCGACCACCCCGCGGGCCTCTTTGATGGGCCGATCTGGATACCTCATGACTACTCAGCAACCGACCATCATCTACACCCTGACCGACGAGGCGCCGCTGTTGGCGACCGCGTCCTTCCTGCCCATCGTGCGCGCCTTCACGGCGCCCGCCGGCGTGCATGTCGAGACCAGCGACATCTCCGTCGCCGGCCGCGTCCTGGGCCAGTTCCCCGAAGCCCTGAGCGAGGCGCAGCGCGCGCCCGACCACCTGGCCGAACTTGGCAAGCTGACCTTAAGGCCCGAGGCCAACATCATCAAGCTGCCCAATATCAGCGCCTCGGTCGCGCAGCTGAAGGCCGCCATCAAGGAGCTGCAGGGCAAGGGCTACAAGATCCCCGACTTCCCCGAGAAGCCGCAGACCGACGAGGAAAAGGAGATCCGCGCGCGCTACAACAAGTGCATCGGCTCGGCCGTGAACCCGGTGCTGCGCGAGGGCAACTCGGACCGCCGCGCACCCAAGGCCGTCAAGGAATACGCGCGCAAGAACCCGCACAGCATGGCCGACTGGAGCCAGGCCTCGCGCTCGCATGTCTCGCACATGCATGCCGGCGACTTCTACCACGGCGAGAAGTCCATGACCCTGGACCGCGCGCGCAACGTCAAGATGGAGCTGATCACCAAGAGCGGCAAGACCATCGTCTTGAAGCCCAAGGTGGCGCTGCTGGACCGCGAGGTCATCGACAGCATGTTCATGAGCAAGAAGGCCTTGCTGGATTTCTACGAAAAGGAAATCGAGGACGCGCGCCAGACCGGCGTGATGTTCTCGCTGCACGTCAAGGCCACCATGATGAAGGTCTCGCATCCGATCGTGTTCGGCCACTGCGTAAAGATCTTCTACCGTGAAGCCTTCGAGAAGCACGGCAAGCTGTTCGACGAGTTGGGCATCAATGTCAACAACGGCATGGTCGATCTGTACAACAAGATCGCCACCCTGCCGCAGAGCAAGCAGGACGAGATCAAGCGCGATCTGCACGCCTGCCACGAGCACCGCCCCGAGTTGGCCATGGTCGATTCGGCCAAGGGCATCACCAACTTCCACTCGCCCAACGACATCATCGTCGACGCCTCGATGCCGGCGATGATCCGCAACGGCGGCAAGATGTGGGGCGCCGACGGCCGCCTGAAGGACGTCAAGGCGGTGATGCCGGAGTCGACCTTCGCCCGCATCTACCAGGAGATGATCAACTTCTGCAAATGGCACGGCGCCTTCGATCCCAAGACCATGGGCACGGTGCCCAACGTCGGCCTGATGGCCCAGCAGGCCGAGGAATACGGCTCGCACGACAAGACCTTCGAGATCCCTGAAGACGGCGTCGCCAACATCACCGACCTGGACAGCGGCGAGGTGCTGATGAGCCAGGACGTGGAGCAGGGCGACATCTGGCGCATGTGCCAGTGCAAGGACGCCGCGATCCGCGACTGGGTCAAGCTGGCCGTCAACCGCGCGCGCAACTCGGGCATGCCGGTGGTGTTCTGGCTCGACGCCTACCGTCCGCACGAGGCGCAGCTGATCACCAAGGTCAAGATGTATCTGCACGAGCACAACACCTCGGGCCTGGACATCCAGATCATGAGCCAGGTGCGTGCCATGCGTTACACGCTGGAGCGCGTGATCCGCGGCCAGGACACCATCAGCGCCACCGGCAACATCCTGCGCGACTACCTGACCGACCTGTTCCCCATCATGGAGCTGGGCACCTCGGCCAAGATGCTGTCGATCGTGCCGCTGATGGCCGGCGGCGGCATGTACGAGACCGGCGCCGGCGGCTCGGCGCCCAAGCATGTGCAGCAGCTGGTGGAAGAGAACCACCTGCGCTGGGACTCGCTGGGCGAGTTCCTGGCGCTGGCCGTGAGCCTGGAAGACCTGGGCCTGAAGAACAACAACGCCCGCGCCAAGCTGCTGGCCAAGACCCTGGACGCCGCCACCGGCCGGCTGCTGGACAACAACAAGAACCCCAGCCCCAAGACCGGCCAGCTCGACAACCGCGGCAGCCAGTTCTACCTGGCGCTGTACTGGGCCGAGGCGCTGGCCGCGCAGGGCGATGACGCCGAGCTGGCCGCGAAGTTCGCGCCGCTGGCCAAGGCCTTGGCCGACAAGGAGACCACCATCGTGGCCGAGCTGGCCGCGGTGCAGGGCAAGCCGGTCGACATCGGGGGCTATTACATGCCCGACATGGCCAAGCTGGAAGCCGTGATGCGCCCGAGCGCGACCTTCAACCTGGCGCTGGCGTCCGTCGCAGCCTGATCAGAAAGACCGCACCATGTACCAGCACATCAAGCGCCCCGAGCAGGGCAGCAAGATCACCGTCAACGCCGACATGTCGCTGACGGTGCCGGACGAACCCATCATCCCCTTCATCGAGGGTGACGGCACCGGCCTCGATATCACGCCGGTGATGCTCAAGGTGGTCGACGCGGCCGTGGCCAAGGCCTATGGCGGCAAGAAGAAGATCCACTGGATGGAGGTTTATGCCGGCGAGAAGTCGACCAAGGTCTACGGCCCCGATGTGTGGCTGCCGGCCGAGACACTCGAGGCCTTGCGCGAGTACGTGGTCTCCATCAAGGGGCCGCTGACCACGCCCGTGGGCGGCGGCATCCGCTCGCTGAACGTGGCGCTGCGCCAGGAACTCGACCTCTACGTCTGCCTGCGCCCGGTGCAGTACTTCAAGGGCGTGCCCTCGCCGCTGAAGGAGCCCGAGAAGACCAATATGGTGATCTTCCGTGAGAACTCGGAAGACATCTACGCCGGCATCGAGTTCGAGGCCGAGAGCGACAAGGCCAAGAAGCTGATCAAGTTCCTGCAGGACGAGATGGGCGTGAAGAAGATCCGCTTCCCGAACACCTCGGGCATCGGCGTCAAGCCGGTCTCGCGCGAAGGCACCGAGCGCTTGGTGCGCAAGGCTATCCAGTACGCGATCGACAACGACAAGCCCAGCGTGACCATCGTGCACAAGGGCAACATCATGAAGTACACCGAGGGTGGCTTCCGTGACTGGGCCTATGCCCTGGCGCAGAAGGAATTCGGTGCCGAACTGATCGACGGCGGCCCCTGGTGCCGGCTCGTGAATCCGAAGAGCGGCAAGCAGATCACCATCAAGGATTCGATCGCCGACGCCTTCCTGCAGCAGATCCTGCTGCGTCCGGCCGAATACTCGGTGGTGGCGACGCTGAACCTCAATGGTGACTACATCTCCGACGCGCTGGCCGCGCAGGTGGGTGGCATCGGCATCGCGCCCGGCGCCAATCTGTCGGACTCGGTGGCCTGCTTCGAGGCCACCCATGGCACCGCGCCCAAGTACGCCGGCAAGGACTATGTGAACCCCGGTTCCGAAATCCTTTCGGCCGAGATGATGTTGCGCCATATGGGCTGGTTCGAGGCCGCCGATCTGATCATCAGCGCGCTGGAGAAGTCCATCGCCAGCAAGAAGGTGACCTACGACTTCGCGCGCCTGATGGACGGCGCGACCCAGGTCTCCTGCTCCGGTTTCGGCCAGGTGATGATCGACCACATGTAAGCCACCGGCCGGGGCCCGAGCCCCGCGCTGGCAAGTAAAAAGGCCCGCTGCAGAGCGGGCCTTTGTCTTGCTGGCTGCCGCCGAATCCGGTACTTATGCGGCACCGCTCAGCGAGGCCTCCTGTTGCGCCGCGGCGGCGGCTTCCAGCGGGGTGATGTTCTGTGCCAGCTGCCCCTTGGGGCCTTGCACCAGCTCGTAGTTCACGCGGCCGCCCTGCTTGAGGGTGCGGAAGCCCTCCATCTGTATCGCCGAAAAATGGGCGAACACGTCTTCTCCGCCTTGCTCGGGTTCGATGAAGCCAAAACCCTTGGCATCGTTGAACCACTTGACAGTTCCTAGTGGCATTTCCTTCTCCATCCCGGTGTCTAACGCACCAGTCGCGGATTCTCTCCACTGTCTCCCAGATGTCAATTCAGGGCCTGCCCGGGGGTGCCAGAAGCAAGTGCCGAGAATTGCAGCACGGCCGGCGCCCAGTTCATCTCTTGTGTGCGCTGGACTTGTCGGAAGATGGACCGGCCCCATGTGGGGAGTTGCCCCTGTCTATAGAATCGGTTCATGCCTGATCTTCCCAACCAGCCTCCCACGCCACCTGGCCAGACGCCAGGTGCGGTGCCGGGGCGCGACGATGCAGACGGCACCACCATTCTGGAGCGGGTGCCGCAGAAGACCGAGCCCCCGCGCCTGTACCAGGTGCTGATGCTCAATGACGACTTCACCCCGATGGAATTCGTGGTGATGGTGCTGCAGGAATATTTCCGCCATGACCTGGATACGGCCACCCAGATCATGCTCAAAATCCATCACGATGGCCGAGGCGTTTGCGGTGTGTTCACCAAGGACGTGGCGGCCACCAAGGTCGAGTTGGTGCTGGCCGCCGCAAGGCGTGCCGGCCATCCTTTGCAGTGCATTATGGAGGCCGCATGATTGCGCAAGAGCTTGAAGTCAGCCTGCACATGGCGTTTGTCGAAGCGCGCCAGCAGCGCCACGAGTTCATCACCGTGGAGCATCTGCTGATGGCGTTGCTGGACAACCCGTCCGCGGCCGAGGTGCTGCGGGCCTGTTCGGCCAATATCGACGATCTGCGCAAGAGTCTGGCGCAGTTCATCAAGGACAACACGCCCACGGTGGGCGGCAGCGATGAGGTGGACACCCAGCCGACGCTGGGCTTCCAGCGCGTGATCCAGCGCGCCATCATGCATGTGCAATCCACCGGCAGCGGCAAGAAGGAAGTCACCGGCGCAAACGTGCTGGTGGCGATCTTCGGCGAGAAGGACTCGCACGCCGTCTACTACCTGCACCAGCAGGGCGTGACGCGGTTGGACGTGGTGAACTACATCGCCCACGGCATCAAGAAGAGCGAACCGCCCGAGCCGCCCAAGGGGCAGGAGGGTGGTGGTGGCGAGGCCGAGCGCGAAGAGACCGACGCCGGCGGCGGCGGAAAAGGTTCGCCGCTGGAGCAGTTCACGCAGAACCTCAACCAGCTCGCCAAGGACGGCAAGATCGATCCGCTGATCGGCCGCGAGCATGAGGTTGAGCGTGTGGTGCAGGTGCTGTGCCGCCGTCGCAAGAACAACCCGCTGCTGGTGGGCGAGGCCGGCGTGGGCAAGACCGCCATTGCCGAGGGCCTGGCCTGGCGCATCACCGAGGGCGATGTGCCCGACGTGCTGGGCGAGGCGGTGGTGTATTCGCTGGACATGGGCGCGCTGCTGGCCGGCACCAAGTACCGCGGCGATTTCGAGCAGCGCCTCAAGGCCGTGCTCAAGCAGCTCAAGGACCAGCCCAACGCCATCCTCTTCATCGATGAGATCCATACCCTGATCGGGGCGGGCGCCGCCTCGGGTGGCACGCTGGACGCCAGCAATCTGCTCAAGCCGGCCCTGTCGTCGGGTGCGATGAAGTGCATCGGCGCCACCACCTTCAACGAGTACCGCGGCATCTTCGAGAAGGATGCGGCGCTGTCGCGGCGCTTCCAGAAGGTGGACGTGGTGGAGCCCTCGGTGGAGCAGACCGTCGAGATCCTCAAGGGCCTGAAGTCGCGCTTCGAGGAGCACCACAGCGTCAAGTACGCGCTCGGCGCCCTGCAGGCCGCGGCCGAGCTCTCGGCCAAGTACATCAACGACCGCCACCTGCCCGACAAGGCCATCGACGTGATCGACGAGGCCGGTGCGGCGCAGCGCATCCTGCCTAAGAGCAAGCAGAAGAAGACCATCACGCGTGCCGAGGTGGAAGACATCGTCGCCAAGATCGCGCGCATCCCGCCGGCCTCGGTGTCCACCGATGACCGCGGCAAGCTCAAGAGCCTGGACCGCGACCTCAACAGCGTGGTGTTCGGCCAGGAGCCGGCCATCGACGCGCTCGCGGCCGCCATCAAGATGGCGCGCTCGGGCCTGGGCAAGCCCGACAAGCCGATCGGTTCCTTCCTGTTCTCCGGCCCCACCGGCGTGGGCAAGACCGAGGTGGCCAAGCAGCTCGCCTACATCCTGGGCATCGAGCTGATCCGCTTCGACATGTCGGAGTACATGGAGCGCCATGCGGTCAGCCGTCTGATCGGTGCGCCTCCGGGCTATGTGGGCTTTGACCAGGGCGGCCTGCTGACCGAGGCCGTCACCAAGAAGCCGCACGCGGTGCTGCTGCTCGACGAGATCGAGAAGGCGCATCCGGACGTCTTCAATGTGCTGCTGCAGGTGATGGACCATGGTTCGCTCACCGACAACAACGGGCGCAAGGCCGACTTCCGCAACATCATCATCATCATGACGACCAATGCGGGCGCCGAGACGATGAACAAGTCGACCATCGGGTTCACCAACTCGCGCGAACGCGGCGACGAGATGGGCGACATCAAGCGCCTGTTCACGCCCGAGTTCCGCAACCGCCTGGACGCCATCGTGTCCTTCCGCGCGCTGGATGAGGAAATCATCATGCGCGTGGTCGACAAGTTCCTGCTGCAACTGGAAAGCCAGCTGCAGGAGAAGAAGGTCGAGGTCACCTTCAGCGACAAGCTGCGCAAGCATCTGGCCAAGAAGGGCTTCGATCCGCTGATGGGCGCGCGCCCGATGCAGCGCCTGATCCAGGACACCATACGCCGCGCGCTGGCCGACGAGTTGCTGTTCGGCCGCCTGGTCGATGGCGGTCGCCTGAGCGTGGATGTGGACGATGCGGGCGAGGTGCTGCTGGACATCCAGCCGCTCAAGCGCAGCGACAACAAGCCCAAGGCCGAGCCGGCCACGACCAGCTGAGCTCGATCGCTCAGCCCGCCGCGGGATCCTGGCGGTAGAAACCGCCGAGCAGCCGGTACAAGGCTGGCTGCTCGGCGCGCAGCTCCTTGGGCGCCACGAAGAAGGCCTCGCTGGCGACGGCGAAGAATTCCTCGATCGCCTCTTCGCCATAGGGATCGATGAGGGTCGCTTCGCCGGCGTCGACGCGCTCGCAGAAGGCGTGCCATTCGGCCTCCAGCACCTGCAGCCACTGCGCACGCGCCGCCGCGCTGGCTTGTGGCGGCACGCCATCGGCGATGCCGTCGCGCATGTCCAGCACATGGGCGAATTCGTGGATCACCACGTTGTAGACGCTCTCGGCCGCCATCAGCTCGGCGGGGTCGGGCGCCAGTTCGCTCCAGGCCAGCATCAGCGGGCCGCCCTCCATGGCCTCGCCGGCCAGCACCTCGTCGTACTCGTGCACGACGCCATCCTCATCCATGAACTCGCGCGCGGCCACCACCTCGTGCGCATGCATGACGATGCCGACGAAGCCGTCGTACCAATCTAGCCCCAGGCGCAACACCGGCAGGCAGGCCTGGGCGGCCACGGCCAGGGCCACCTCGTCGCTGACCTCGAAACCGGCCACGCCGTGGAACTCCTTGCGGGCCAGGAACTGCGAGCAGAGCCGGCGCAGCTCGCCGAGCTCAGCGTCCGAGCGCGCCGCGATGAAGGGATAGCGGGCGAGGGTGAGCTGCCAGAGCGGCTCGGGGATCTGGCGCTCGCGGCGCGCGCGCCAGCGCTGCCACCAGGCGGCCAGCATCAGCCGAGGCCTAGGCCTTGGCGGCTGAGGCCGGCGGCCGTCAGGCGCAACGGGCCGCCGCGCGGCACGGCGTGCTCGCAGTCCCAGTCGGGCAGCACCCAGCGGCTCAGGCCCTCGCCCAGATCGTGCTCGGCGGGGCGGTGGGTGTGGCCGTGGATCAGCAGCGGCGCAGCCGCCTGGCGCAGCCAGGCGCGCGTTGCCTCGGCATCCAGATCGGCCCAGTTCTCGGGTTTCATGGCCTGTTGATTGGCCATGCTTTGCAGGCGCATCTGGCGCGCCTGCTCGCGCCGGCGCTCGACCGGCTGGGCCAGCATCTGCGCCTGCCAGGCAGGGTTGCGCGCCATCGCGCGGAACTGCTGATAGGGCTTGTCGTCCAGGCACAGCGCATCGCCGTGACTCAGCAGCCAGCGCCGGCCAAACGCCTCCAGCAGGCAGGGGTCCGCCAGCCGCTGGAAACCGGCGGCGGCGGCCATCTCGTCGCCGATCAGGAAGTCGCGGTTGCCGGCCATGAAGAACAGGGTCAGGTCTTGACTGACGGACTTCAGCAGCGCCGTGCACTCGGCCTCGAAGGCATCGTTGCGCGCGTCGTCGCCGATCCAGACCTCGAAGATGTCGCCCAGCAGGAACACCGCCTGGGCCGGCGTGCTGCGCAAGTAGCGCCGCAGCGCGGCCAGGGTCAGCGGGGTCTCGGGGGCGAGGTGCAGGTCGGAGATGAAGTCGATCGCCGTCCAGGCGGACGGCGCCTGCACCGAGCTCAGCGACTCAGGCAATCCGCTCACTCGATCACGACGGCACGCTCGATCACCACGTCTTCCAGCGGCACATCGTCGTGGAAGCCGGAGCGGCCGGTCTTGACCTTCTCGATCGCATCCACCACCTCGGTGCCGGCGACGACCTTGCCGAACACGGCATAGCCCCAGCCCGAGGGGCTCTCGGACTTGAAGTTGAGGAAGTCGTTCTTGGTGGTGTTGATGAAGAACTGGGCCGAGGCCGAGTGCGGCGCATTGGTGCGCGCCATCGCCAGGGTGTAGTGCTCGTTCTTCAGGCCGTTGTTGGCCTCGTTCTGGATCGGCGCCTCGGTGGGCTTTTGCTTCATGCCGGGTTCAAAGCCGCCGCCCTGCACCATGAAGCCCTTGATGACGCGGTGGAACACCGTGCCGTTGTAGTGGCCGCTGTTCACATAGCTCAGGAAGTTGGCCACGCTGATGGGGGCCTTGGCATCATCCAGCTCGATGCGGATCACGCCATGGTTGGTCTGCAGTTCTACGGTCTTGGTCATTTTTTGGACTCCACAATGGCCTTGGTGATGAGGACGGTCTTGGTGGGCAGGTTCTGGTGCACACCCTGGGGGCTGGTCGGGATGGACTTGATCTTGTCGACCACGTCCATGCCTTCGATGACCTGGCCGAACACCGCATAGCCCTTGCCGTCGCGGGCGTTGGCCGCGTCGAGGAAGGCGTTGTCGGCCACGTTGATGAAGAACTGGGCGGTGGCCGAGTTCGGGTCGGCGGTGCGGGCCATGGCCAGCGTGCCGCGCGTGTTGAGCAGGCCGTTGTTGCTCTCCAGCGGGATCGCCGGCTTGGTGGGCTTCTGCGCCAGCTTCACGGTGTAGCCGCCGGTCTGGATCATGAAGTTGTCGATCACCCGGTGGAAGATCACGCCGTTGTAGTGGCCGGCCTTCACATACTGCAGAAAGTTGGCCACGGTCTTGGGCGCCTTCTCGGCATCCAGCTGGACGCGGATATCGCCTTCGGTGGTGCTGAGCTTGACGGTCTGCGCACCGGCGGCAGCGCAGAGCAGGGCGGTGCTGAGGGCTAGGATCTTGCTGTTCATGGTTGCGGTTCGGAAGGGTGGATATTGTGGCTCAGCGGCCGGGCGCGAGCAGGCGCGCCAGTTCGCGGGTGCGGCTGAGCTTGAGTTCGAGGGCCGGGCGCGCGCTGACGCTGAGCTTCTGCGCGCGTTCATAGGCCTGCAGCGCAAGGCGCAGCAGCACATCGCCCAGGTTTTCCTGCGCCTGCACATGCTCGGGTTGCAGCGCGAGCGCCTGCTCCAGCGCGCGGCGCGCGCCTTCGAGCTCGCCACGCCCGGCGCGTATCACGGCCAGATTGTTGTAGGGGTCCGCCAGATCCGGGAAGTCCTGGGTCAGCCCCAGCAGCAGGGCCTCGGCGGCATCCGCGCGGCCGGACTCCATCTGCATCACCGCCAGCGCAAAGCGCAGGCGCGCGTCCTGCGGTGACTCGCTCAGCGCGGTCTGCACGCTCAGCAGGGCCTGCTCGCGCTTGCCGGCCAGCCAATCGGCCTGGGCCTGCTCCAGCACGCCGGCCTGGGCGACGCCCGCCAGCAGGGTGCTCAGCAGCAGGGCCAGGCCCAGCGCTCGGGTTCGTTGACGGTACATGGGGATTCGGATGTTGGGGCGCAGCGGGTGCCGAGGGCGCTCGTCTGAGGGCCGGCCCTCATGCCTCAGCAGAAGTCGAGCCGGTATACTTCGGGCCATTCTAGAGTGCCTGATCGCTGCCTGGCGCCGGTCAACCGCCCGTGCCACCACCGGCATGATCAGTGGGGCGCGCAGCAGCCTATCTCGCATCCAAGCCCAGCCCCATCCATGACTCTGCGCATCTACAACTCGCTCACCCGTGCGGTCGAGCCCTTTGCTCCCATCGAACCCGGTCATGTGCGCATGTATGTCTGCGGCATGACGATTTACGACCTCTGCCATGTGGGCCATGCCCGCATGATGATGGCCTTCGATGTGGCGCAGCGCTGGCTCAAGGCTTCGGGCTACCGCGTGACCTATGTGCGCAACATCACCGACATCGAGGACAAGATCATCAAGCGCGCGGTGGAGCGCGGCATCAGCATCCGCGAGCTCACCGACGAGATGATCGCCGCGATGCACCGCGATATTGGTGCCCTGGGCGTGGAGCGCCCCACGCACGAGCCGCGTGCCACCGACTATGTGGGCCAGATGCTGGACCTGATCGGCACGCTGGAAGGCAAGGGCCTGGCCTACCGCGCCAGCAACGGTGATGTGAACTATGCGGTGCGCAAGTTCCCCGGCTACGGCAAGCTCAGCGGCAAGTCGCTGGACGATCTGCGTGCGGGCGAGCGTGTGGCCGTGGACGATGGCAAGCTGGACCCGCTGGACTTCGTGCTGTGGAAGTCGGCCAAGGAGAGCGAGCCCGACGACGCCAAATGGGCCAGCGGCTACGGCCCCGGCCGCCCCGGCTGGCATATCGAATGCTCGGCGATGAGCTGCGCCCTGCTGGGCGAGCGCTTCGACATCCATGGCGGCGGCATGGACCTGCAGTTCCCGCACCATGAGAACGAGATCGCCCAGAGCGAGGGCGCGCTGGGCCATCCCTTTGTCAACGTCTGGATGCACAACGGCTTCCTCAACGTCGACAACGAGAAGATGTCCAAGTCCCTGGGCAACTTCTTCACCATCCAGGACGTGCTCAAGCGCTACGACGGCGAGACGCTGCGCTACTTCATGCTGCGCACCCATTACCGCAGCCCCTTCAACTTCAGCGATGTGAACCTGGACGACGCGCGCGCCGCGCTGCGCCGCCTCTACACCGCGCTGGATGGCATCGAGGTGCCTGACGCCGCGATCGACTGGGCGCAGCCGCAGGCCGCCGCCTTCAAGGCCGCGATGGACGATGACTTCAATACGCCGGGCGCCGTCTCGGTGCTGTTCGAGCTGGCCAATGCGGTGAACCGCAGCCGCTCGGGCGCCGACGCGGCCCTGCTGAGGGGCCTGGGCGCGACGCTGGGCATCCTGCAGCAGGCGCCGCGCCAGTACCTGCAGGCCGGCAGCGGCCTGGACGAGTCCGCCATCCGGGCGCAGATCGACGCCCGTGCGGCCGCCAAGGCCGCGCGCCAGTTCGCCGAGGCGGATCGCATCCGCGCCGAGCTGCTGGCCCAGGGCATCGTGTTGCAGGATTCCCCCAGCGGCACCACCTGGATGAAGGCCTGATGGGGCGCGCGCCGGCCGCCGGGGTGACCCCGGACTATTGGGACGAGGCTTGCCGCCATCTGAGCAAGCGCGACCGCGTGATGAAGAAGCTGATCCCGCAGTTCGGCGAGGCGCGGCTGCAGAGCAAGGGCGATGCCTTCACCACGCTGGCACGCTCCATCGTCGGCCAGCAGATCTCGGTGAAGGCCGCCCAATCGGTGTGGGACAAGTTCTGCGCCCTGATGAGCGGCCCGAGCCACAAGGTGCCGCCGCAGGCGGTGCTGGCGCTCACCGTGGAGCTGCAGCGCGGCGCCGGCCTGTCGGCGCGCAAGGTGGAATACCTGCGCGATCTGGCCGAAAGCTTCGAGGCCGGCCGCGTACATGTGAAGCAATGGACGCAGATGGACGACGAAGCCATCATCGACGAGCTGGTGGCGATCCGCGGCATCGGCCGCTGGACGGCCGAGATGTTCCTCATCTTCCACCTCATGCGCCCGAACGTGATGCCCCTGGACGACCTCGGTCTGCTCAAGGGCATCAGCCAGAACTACTTCTCCGGCGAACCGGTGTCGCGTGCCGAGGCGCGCGAGGTGGGTGAGGCCTGGGCCCCCTACCGCTCGGTAGCCACATGGTACATTTGGCGCAGTTTGGATCCGCTGCCGGTGGACTACTGAGCCCGTCAGGCGCCCTCGCATCGTGGCCTATCAGGCCTGCATTGCTGGTGTCGAGGCCATATCATCACTGAGAGAGACCCACGCAGGATGAGCAAGAAACACTTCCTCGAATTCGAGCAGCCCATTGCCGAGCTCGAAACCAAGATTGAAGAGCTGCGCTACGTGCAAAGCGAGTCGGCCGTCGACATCTCCGAAGAGATCGACCGCCTCTCCAAGAAGAGCCAGCAGCTCACCAAGGACATCTACTCCAGCGTGGCCCCATGGCAGACCTACCAGGTCGCCCGCCATCCGCAGCGCCCGCAGACGCTGGACTACTGCGCCGACATCTTCACCGAGTTCCAGGAACTGCACGGCGATCGCCATTTCGCGGATGACGCGGCCATCGTCGGCGGCATTGCCCGCTTCAATGGCCAGGCCTGCATGGTGATCGGCCATCAGCGCGGTGCGGACGCCAAGGAGCGCGCGTTGCGCAACTTCGGCATGCCGCGCCCCGAGGGCTATCGCAAGGCCCTGCGCCTGATGAAGCTGGCCGAGAAGTTCGGCCTGCCGGTGTTCACCTTCATCGACACCATGGGTGCCTATCCCGGCATCGGTGCCGAGGAGCGCGGCCAGTCCGAAGCCATCGGTCGCAACATCTTCGAGATGGCGCAGCTGGAAGTGCCCATCATCGCCACCGTGATCGGCGAGGGCGGCTCGGGCGGCGCCCTGGCCATCGGTGTGGCCGATCAGGTGCTGATGCTGCAGTTCTCGGCCTATTCGGTGATCTCGCCGGAAGGCTGTGCCTCGATCCTGTGGAAGACCTCGGAGCGTGCCCCCGAGGCCGCCGATGCGCTGGGCATCACCGCGCACCGCTTGAAGGCCATGGGCCTGATCGACAAGATCGTCAATGAGCCGGTGGGTGGCGCGCACCGCGACAACAAGCAGATGGCCTCCAACCTGAAGCGCGCGCTCTCCGACGCGCTGCGCCAGGTCAGCGATCTGAAGACCAAGGAACTGCTGGAACGCCGCTACGAGCGTCTGCAGGCCTATGGACGTTTCAGCGACACCAAGAACCGCTGACCCAGCCCGCCGCGTCGCCGTCGCCTACAGCGGCGGCCGCGATTCCACCGCCTTGCTGCACGCCACGGCCGCCCAGGCCCGGGCTCTGGGCTTGCATGTCTGCGCCCTGCATGTGCACCATGGGCTGAGCCCGCAGGCCGACGCCTGGCTGGCGCATGGCCAGCGGCAATGCGCGGACTGGGCTGCGGCCGGCCTGCCTATCAGTTTCCATGCGCGGCGCCTGAGCGGCGCGCCCGCGCCCGGGCAAAGCATCGAGGCCTGGGCCCGTGGCGGGCGTTACCAGGCCCTGGCCGAGATGGCGGCGACGCAGGCTTGCGGCCTGCTGCTGCTGGCCCACCATCGCCGCGACCAGGCCGAGACCTGGTTGCTGCAGGCCCTGCGCGGTGCCGGCAGCGCCGGGCTGGCGGGTATGCCGCGCGCGCAGGCGCGCGCCGGCCTTGTCTGGGCACGGCCCTGGCTGGACCATCCCCGTAGCGCTATCGAGGCCTATGTGGCGGCCCATGGCCTGGCGCATGTCGAGGACGAGAGCAACCAGGATCCGCGTTATGCGCGCAACCGCATCCGCTTGCAGCTGTGGGAGGGCCTGAGCGAGGCCTTTCCGCAGGCCGAGGCCAGCCTGGCCCAGGCCGCGGCCTGGGCGCAGCAGGCCCTGAGCCTGCAGCAGGAGATCGCCGCCGAGGACCTGCCCCGTTGGACCGACGCAGAGGGACTGCAGCAAGCCGCGCTTGGCGTTCTCTCGGCCGCGCGTGCCAGCAATCTGCTGCGCGCCTGGTTGCTGCAGTGCCTGGGCCGGGCCGCGCCCGCCAGCCTGGTACAGCGCCTGCTGGATGAGCTGCCGACGGCCCGCACGGGCTATTGGCCGGTGCCGGGCGGGCGCTTGCAGCTCTACCGCGGCCGCCTGAGCCTGCAGCCGCTCGGGCCGGCCACCGTGGTGGCGGCACCGGAGGCGCTGGAGGCACTGGATTTGAGCCGACCCGGGCAATATCGGAGCGCGCAATGGGGTGGGTATTGGCTGGTGCAGGCGGTGGCGCAGGGCGGCGTTGCGCCAAGCACTCTGGCCGCGCTGAGCGCGCGTGCACGCCAGGGCGGCGAGCAATTCCTTTCTCATCCGCAAAGGGTGGCTCGCAGTCTCAAGAAGGCTTGGCAGGCGGCCGGCGTGCCCGCGTCGGCGCGTCACGGGCCCTTGCTCTATGCGGGCGCGCAATTGCTGCATGTGCCGGGCCTGGGGCTGGATGCGCGCTGCTGGGCCGAGCCCGGTCAGCCCCAGCTCAGCATCAGCTGGCATGCTGATTAGGCTGCTCGCTGAAGCTCGCTGTAACCCGCATGAACAGGGGTTTGCTGCGATGCAACAGCTAGAATCCACGGCTGCGACCGCGGCGCACCCCGAGCTTTCCGAACCCACCGCGCATGCAACAAGACATCCCATGGCTTTGATCGTTCACAAGTACGGCGGCACCTCGATGGGCTCGACCGACCGTATCCGCAACGTGGCCAAGCGCGTCGCCAAATGGGCGCGTGCCGGTCACCAGATGGTGGTGGTGCCTTCGGCGATGAGCGGCGAGACGAATCGCCTGCTGGGCCTGGCCAAGGAGCTGTCGCCCGCCTCCACCAGCCCCGAGCTGATGCGCGAGCTGGACATGATCGCCTCCACCGGCGAACAGGTGTCGGTGGGTCTGCTGGCCATCGCGCTGCAGGCCGAAGGCCTGGAGGCGGTCAGCTACACCGGCTGGCAAGTCCCGGTCTCCACCGATTCCTCCTACACCAAGGCCCGCATCGAGAGCATTGACGACAGCCGCGTGCGCACCGACCTGGCCGCTGGCAAGGTGGTGGTGATTGCGGGCTTCCAGGGCATCGACGAGGACATGAACATCACCACCCTGGGGCGCGGTGGTTCGGACACGTCCGCGGTGGCGATCGCCGCCGCGATGAAGGCCGACGAGTGCCTGATCTACACCGATGTGGATGGCGTCTACACGACCGATCCGCGCATCGTGCCCGAGGCGCGCCGCCTGCACACCATCAGCTTCGAAGAGATGCTGGAGATGGCCTCGCTGGGTTCCAAGATCCTGCAGATCCGCTCGGTGGAATTTGCCGGCAAGTACCGCGTGCCGCTGCGCGTGCTCTCCAGCTTCACGCCCTGGGACATCGATATCAACGAGGAAGCCAAGTCCGGCACCCTTATCAGTTTTGAAGAGGACGAAAAAATGGAACAAGCCGTCGTGTCGGGCATCGCCTTCAACCGTGACGAAGCCAAGGTGACCTTGCTGGGCGTGCCCGACAAGCCCGGCATCGCCTTCCAGATCCTGGGCCCGGTGGCGGACGCCAATATCGACATCGACGTCATCATCCAGAACGTCTCGCAGGACGGCAAGACCGACTTCTCCTTCACCGTGCATCGCAACGACTATGCGCGCACCATGGAGCTGCTGGAGAAGACCGTGGGCCCGGCCACCCATGCCGCCAAGGTGATGGGCGACCCGAAGATCTGCAAGGTCTCGATCGTTGGCATCGGCATGCGTTCGCATGTGGGCGTGGCCTCCAAGATGTTCCGCTCGCTCAGCGAAGAGGGCATCAACATCCAGATGATCTCCACCAGCGAGATCAAGACCAGCGTGGTGATCGACGAGAAGTACATGGAGCTGGCGGTGCGTGCCCTGCACAAGGCCTTCGATCTCGACCAGGAAGTCGCCTAAGAAAATCCGTCGAAAGATGGAGTTTCGCTTGAGCAGCCAAAAACTACTGCTATACTGCGAGGCTCTGCTGGAGTCGTGACCGAGTGGCCGAAGGTGCTCCCCTGCTAAGGGAGTATGTGGGCAAAACCTGCATCGAGAGTTCGAATCTCTCCGACTCCGCCAACAGTATGCAAACCCCCGTGGCGCAAGCCACGGGGGTTTTGTTGTTTCTGGGCCTATGGGGTCAGGGCTTGCGTCGGGCCGCTGCTGGATTCGCTCAGCCCAGGCCCAACAGCTGCCACTGCGCTTGCAGCGTCAGACCATCGGCATCGCGTAACGCCGCCTCGCGCAGCAAGGCCAGCGTGGCCGCCGCATCGGCACGACCATGGACCTGCGCGGCCGCCTGCATCAAGCTGTTGAAGCGGCTATGGCCGCGCACTTGCGTGTCGCTGTAACCCTTGACCAAGCGCTGACAGCGCAGCAGTTCCACTGCCACGTCCGGATTCGATGGCAGGGCTTGCTCCACGCTTGCCAGCCAGCGTTGCAGATGAGCCTGGACCTCCGCATGACGGCGCGTGCCGCGCCGCCAGCGGCGCAGGCTGGCCAGTAGTCGCAACTGCAGGTGACCCCAGAGTCTCTGGCTCTGGATACGCCGGCCGCGATCCAGGCGCGGCGCCAGCCAGGCCTTGAGCCAGCGCGTGCGGTCCAACCAGTCGGCGAGGCCGCGCGGCAGCGTGGCCAGTGCTTCCTCCAGGCGCGGATGGAAATACTCTTCCGCGCCCACGATGGCGTCGGGTACAGCGCTGGCCTCGCCGCCGATCTCCCGGCGCAGCCGCGCACTGCGCTCGCCGCGGCACTTGAGCTCGGCCACGCGTATGACATCGTCATAACTCATGGCCACGGCAATCCAGCGTGCCGCTTCGATGCTCAGCATGTGCGCGGGGTCGCTGCGGCCCCGCGCGCTCAGTCGCCCCACGCGGTCCAAGTATTCCTGGCCATAGGCGATGTCCTGCCAGTCCACCACGCGCGCCAACCCCTCGCCCAGCCAGGGCCAGGCAGGGGGCGGAAACTCGCGGCGGATGCGTTCCAGCAGCGCCTGCAGGGCCGGCGCGGCCGCCTGCTGCGGCAATGGACGCGGCGCGGTCTGCATCGGCTCGGCAGCTGGCCGTGGTGCCGGGCCGGCTTCGCGCGCCAGCCTGGCGGCGGCGCGCAGTGCCGCCAGGCTGGGCTGCACGCCCACGCCACTGCGCTGCACCACGGCCTCGAAGTCGTCCTGCGTGAATGGCAGCCTGCCGCAACCCGCCAATGCGCCGAACAGGCTGGCCGAGATCACGCTGCCCTGCTGCTGGGCCAGGGCCTGCATATCGGCGATGACGCTTCGGCAGGCTTGGCTCTGCACATGGGCCAGCACGGCGGCGCCGTCGGCCACGCCATTGCCCGGCACCATCTTTTCCTGCACCGCATAGGCGCGATGGCTGCTGGCGATCAGCGTGGTGCGATCGGGTGTCACCAGGCCGCGCTCGACGGCACGGCCGGCCTCCATCAGCTCGGCAGCAATAAGGACGTCCACCTCGCCAGGCACCGGCATCAGTGCCAGCACCGGCCGCCGTCCCGGCGTGGGCGAGACCAGCTCGATGTAGTAGATGGTGGCGCCGGTACGCTG
Organism: Paucibacter sediminis; assembly: GCF_030254645.1. Lineage (NCBI taxonomy): Bacteria > Pseudomonadati > Pseudomonadota > Betaproteobacteria > Burkholderiales > Sphaerotilaceae > Roseateles > Paucibacter sediminis. The sequence continues at coordinate 4,864,857 of NZ_CP116346.1, read as the reverse complement.
CGCCACACCGGCCACCGACGTGGCCTGCGCGGTCCAGCCGGCATGCTCGGCCAGTTCGACGATCCAGTCCACCAGCACACCGCCACCCTGTCCACCCAGGGCCAGCACGGCGAGGTGGATGCGTTGGGGTTTTGTTGCGCTCATGCCTCAAGTTCCTCCAGCGGGTAGAGCGCGCGTGCGGCGCGGGCGCGCCACTGGCGTGCCTGCAGCCAGCGCAGCAGACGCCGCGAGGCATGGGCGCGCCATCGTTCAATGACCCCGGGGTTCTGCACCTGATGCACCTTGTAGAAGGAGGGGCAGAGCACGGCGGCATCGGCCACCTCGCCGCAGTGGCCGCAGGCCACGCAATGTTCGTCGACATGGGCCACGGGGTCGGGCTTGAGCGCGTCGCCGCTGGGCGCCAGCGTCAGGCTGGGGCAGCCGGAGATGCGCATGCAGGCATGGTCACCTGAGCAGACGGCAGCATCCACGCCGAAGCGCTCTTTCAGCATCCGCTGTCCGGCCTGCAAGGCGGCTTTGCGCCGGGGCTTCTCGCGGCGCTCGCGGTTCAGCATGCACTCGCTCTGCGCAATGATGACCTTGGGCCCCTTGAAGGAGGTGGTGAGTGCTTCCCGCAGGGTGGCACGCATGGTGCTGACGTCGTAGGTGTGCGTCAGCGTGCGCACCCATTCAACGCCCACACCGCGCACCGACTGCTCGATCGGGTGCAGCGTGGAGCGTTGGGGATGCGGGCTGCGCGACGAGGGCAGGTCCTGCCCGCCGGTGGCCGAGGTGTAGTTGTTGTCGACGATCACGAACACGTTGTCATGACGGTTGAAGACCGCGTGGGCAATGCCCGAGGTCAGGCCGTTGTGCCAGAAGCCGCCGTCCCCCATGAAGGCGATGGCGCGCCGTGCGGCGCCCAGCTGTGGTCCGGCGGCAAAGGCCGAGGCGCTGGCCGCACCCAGGCCATAGCCCATGGTGGTGGCGCCCAGATTGAAGGGCGGCAGGATGGAGAACAGATGGCAGCCGATATCGGCCGACACATGGTGCGCACCGATCTGCTGCTCGACCAGCTTGAGCGACGAGAAGATGGGCCGCTCCGGACAGCCCACGCACAGGCCGGGCGGGCGGGGCGGCAGGCTTGGTACGGCGGAGGCGGGCCTGGACAGGGCGACGGGCTGAGGCTTGGCAAACGCGGCCGGATGGTACTGCTGCACAAAACCGTGCAGGCCCTGGCGCAATGCGGCAACGGTGTAGTCGCCGCCCTTGGGCAGCAGATCCTTGCCATGCACCGCGCAGGCCAGGCCGCCGCGGCGCAGGATGGCGTGGATATGTTGCTCGTGATAGTCGGGCTGGCCTTCTTCCACCACCAGCACCGCGCGCTTGCCGCTGCAAAAGCGCAGCACCTCGTCCTCCAGCAGCGGGTAAGCCACATTCAGGATGTACAGCGGCACGCGGCTGGCGCCGAACAGCTCCGCCAGATCCAGCAGTTCCAGCGCGCGCAGCGTGTTGTTGTAGAGCCCGCCCAGCATGATGATGCCCATGTGTTCCAGCTCGCCGGGTACGAACTCGTTGAGCTCATGCTCGCGGATGTACTGCAGCGCCGCGGGCCAGCGCTGCTCCAGTTTTTCGCGCTCGTGCAGGAAGGACGCGGGCGGCAGCACGATGCGGTCGGGATCACGGCGCGGCTGCTCCAGGGCTTGCTTCAGGCTGAAGGCCGGGCGGCGGTTCTCGCGCGTGGTGAAGTGGCCGCGCAGATGGCAGGAGCGTATGCGCAGTTCCAGCATCACCGGCGTGTGGCTGGCTTCCGAGAGCGCGAAGCCGTCGTGCACTGCCTTGACGATGGCCGGCAGATTGGGGCGCGGGTCCAGCAGCCAGAGCTGCGACTTCATCGCGAAGGCATGGCTGCGCTCCTGCATGATGGAGCTGCCCTCGCCATAGTCCTCGCCGACGATGATCAGCGCGCCGCCGGTGACGCCGCCCGAGGCCAGATTGGCCAGCGCGTCGCTGGCCACATTGGTACCCACGGTGGACTTCCAGGTGACGGCGCCGCGCACGGGGTAGTTCACCGAGGCGGCCAGGGCCGCTGCGGCCGTCGCCTCGCTGGCGGCGGGCTCGAAATACACGCCCAGCTCCTGCAGGATGGGCTGGGCGTCGGCCAGTACATCCATCAGGTGCGAGATCGGCGAGCCCTGGTAGCCGGTCACATAGCCCACGCCGGCCTCCAGCAGCGCCTTGGTGACGGCCAGGATGCCTTCACCATAGAACTCGCTGCCGGCCGGCACCCGCAGCTGCTGGACTTCGCGCGCAAAGGAACGTTCTGCCATGGGATCCGCTCAGAACGGCAGGCTGGCCTTGACGAACAGCTGCCTGCCCTCGGGGCGGTTGCGCACGCTGAACTCCTGTTGCAGCTTGAGCGTCAGCAGCGTGCCCTTGCCGTCGAAGTAGCGCAGCGAGGGGCCGATGGCGACGGCGCGGGCCTTGCCTGGCGCGGCGGCCGGGCCGCTGTCGCTGCTGGTTTGCAGGAACACATGGCCGCCCACGCCCGCTGCCCAGCCGTTGCCGAAGCCCCAGCCCAGGGCGTAGTCGGCATGCAGGGCGCGCCCCGAGGTGGTCTGGGTGGCCGTGTTCCTGCGGTTGAGGTCCAGCATGAGCTTGGCGTCGGCGTTGAAGCCGGCCGGGTCGATCTGGCTGATGGCCAGGATAGGTTGGATGCTCCAGTAGTTCTTGCCCAGGCTGGACGGGTCGCTGCTGCTGTAGCGGCCGGTGGGGGCCACGACGTCGACGGCTGCCACATAGTGCAGGCTGGGCGAGGCATGAAAGCCCAGTGCCGGACCGAAGCTGATGTCGCCCAGGCCCGTGCTGCTCCAGCTGGCGCCGGCCGCTTTGAACTTCACGTTCAGCAGGGGCAACACGGCGTGCCAGGCCAGATCGCCACCCAGCAGCTTTTCCTTGGTGACCCAGATGAGGCGCGGCGCCAGCACCGCCACGTCCACCCCGAAGTCGGGAATCGCGATCTGATGGCCCGCGTTGTCGCGCACCTTGTCGTACTTCAGCAGGCCGCCGTAGAGCAGGGCGTGGACGCCCGGGGGCGGCAGTGCGCCGGAGAGATAGTTTTCCAGGCCGTCCGGGTAGACGCCCAGGCCACCGCCTTCGGTGGCATGGGCGCTGGCGCACAGCAGGGCCAGGCTCAGGGCACTGATCAGTCGGGAATAGGTGTTCATGCGGGTCTCCAGGAAGAATGCGTCAGGGCAGCAGCGCCAGTACGCGCAGCGGCGAGCCGGAGCCGTTCTTGATCTTGAGCGGCGCGGCAATCACCAGCGCGCCGGTCGGCGGCAAGCGGTCGAGATTGGTGAGGCACTGCAGGCCGAAGCGGTTCGCCCCGTGCATCAGCGTGTGGCAGGGGTAGGGCATGGGCCAGGCATAGGACTGGCCGGCGTCGGTGTTGATGGTCTCCACGCCAAAGCCGCGCACGCCGCGCGCCACCAGCCACTCCACGGCCGCCTGGGTAGGGCCGGGCGTGTGGGCGCCGTCCTCGCGCAGGTTCACGAAGGCGGCCGGGTCGCTGATGCGCTTGCTCCAGTCGGTGCGCAGCAGCAGCCAGGCACCGGCCGGGATGCGGCCGTATTGCGACTCCCAGGTCTGCAGAAAGTCCACCGTCAGCAGCCAGTCCGGGTTGGCTGCCACCTCGCGGCTGGCGTCCACCACGCAGGCCGGGCCGATGAACTGGCGTGTGTCAATCGTGTCCACGCTGTTGTTCGGATGATCCTTGCCGGTGATCCAGTGCACCGGCGCATCGAAATGCGTGCCCGTGTGCTCGCCGCAGGAGAAGTTGTTCCAGTACCAGCCGGGGCCTTGCTCGTCGTACTGGCAGATGCGTTCCTGCTTGAAGGCCCAGACCTGACCGAACTGCGGCGGCAGCACCAGGGCAGGGAAGTCGCTTGAAAGGGTCTGGGTCAGATCGACGATGCGCAGCGCGCCGCTGGCGAGGTCTTGCGCGAACTGAGTGAGTGAGTGGCTCATGCTTGTCTCCTTGCTTGTTCGTTTTGATCAGACGGCGCCGAGGCTCTGGGCGACGTGGAAGCCCGAGCCACCGCCGAGACCGGGGCCGGGGTGGGTGGAGGCGCCGATATGCCAGAGATGCTTGACGGGCGTTGCGTGGTTGCGCGTGGCGCGCAGCGGCCGCCACAGAAAGCTCTGGTCCAGGCTGCAGTCGCCGCCATAGGGATCGCCGCCGACCAGGTTCATGTTCAGCCGCTCCAGATCGGCCGGCGAGAGCACGGCGCGGCCGATGATGCTGGCGCGCAGATTCGGCACGTGGCGGGCAATCCGGGCGATTGCGCGATCGGCGTAGGCCTCGCGCAGCGCTGGCGTCCAGCCCTGGCCGGCCTGCAGCGGGATCTCACCGGCGGCGTCGCCCAGCGGTTCGCGCGGGCATTCGGGCAACTGCACCCAGAGGATGTGCCGGCCCGCCGGCGCGCGGCTGGGATCCAGTGCGGTGGGCTGGGCCACGCAGATGGTGGGGTCGGCCGGCAGCAGGCCGCGCTCGGCCTCGTTGACGGCGCGCGACACCGCCGCCGCGCCGCCACTCAGATGGAGATAGGCCACGCGGCCCAGCGCCGCGTCCGGCCATTGCGGGGCCTCCGACAGCGCCAGATGGATCTGCAGATTGCCCTTGCCGTAGCGCCACTGCTGGGCCTGGCGGCGCAGCGCAGCTGGCAGCAGCGCCGGGTCGAGCAGGCGGCCGTAGAGCTGGGTGGGCGTCACATTGCAGATCACCTCGCCGGCGCGCAACTCGCGTCCATCGGCCAGGCGCACGCCCACCGCGCGGCCGCGCTGCACCAGCACACGCTCGACGTCGGCGCCGGTTTCCAGCTCGCCGCCGGCCTCACGGATCAGGCGCTCGAAGGCCAGGACGGTGTTGGCATTGCCGCCTTGCACCATGGGCATGCCGACGGCTTCCAGCGTGAAGGCCACCACCTGCGCCATCAGCGCCGAGAGCGGCGCGTCCGGCCCCAGTCCGCAGTGCAGCACCCAGGGCGCGAGCAGGGCGGCCGCCAGCTCGGAGCCGAACTGCTGCGCCAGCCAGGGGCGGGCCGGCACCAGGGCCTGGCCGAAAAAGTCGCTCAGCGCCCGGCTGCCCTGCTTCCAGGCGATGCCGGCCAGCGTCTTGCCGGTGGCATAACGCCAGAGCTCATTGCCCAGCAGCGAGAACAGCAGCGGTGCCTGCGCACCGATTTCGCCCATGGCGGCGGCGAAGGCCGCGCCGTCGCCGGCGCAGGCCGCCTCGAGGCGCGCCAGATTGGCATCGCGCGAGGTCGAGAGCACCAGGCTCCGGCCATCCGGCAAGAGCACGCCGGTGGGGCTGTCGGTGTTGCAGTACTGCATGCCGGCGGCATGCAGGGCCTGGCCCAGCCGGGCGTAGGCAGGGCCCACCATGAACAGCGGATGGGCGGTGGACAGGGTGTCGTGCCGAAAGCCCGGCAAGGTCAGCTCGTCGGTGCGTATGCAGCCGCCCAGCACCGTTTCGCGTTCCAGCACAAGGACCTTGCGGCCGCTGCGTGCCAGCAGCGCGGCGCAGACCAGCGAGTTGATGCCGCTGCCGACGATCAGCGCGTCCACGCTGGCAGCCTTGCTCATGCTTCCTCCAGCCGTGCAAAGGCGCCGGCGTGGAACACCAGCGGCGTGCCCTGCTGGGCCGCATGCTGCACGATGCGGCCGATGAACAGGGTGTGGTCGCCGGTCTCGATGGCGTCGCGGCCGGCACAGACGAACCAGGCCAGGCTGCCCCTGATCAGCGGTGCCAGCGCGGCCGCCTCCTTGGCCTCTTCGTGCAACGCCACGCCCTCAAACTTGTCGGGCAGCGCCGGGTTGGCGAATCGCATGGCCAGCTCGTGCTGACCATGCGCCAGCACATTGATGGCGAAGTGCGAGGCGCTGCGGAAGGCACGCAGGTTGGGCGAGCGGTTCGCGAGGCTCCACAGCAGCAGCGGCGGCTCCAGTGATAGCGAGGCAAAGGAGTTCACCGTCAGGCCGACCGGGCGCCCGTCCGGCGCGCGGGTGGTGACCACGGTGACGCCGGTCGGGTAGCAGCCCAGCGTGCGGCGCAGTTGGCGCGCCGCGTCGTCGATCACGGCCGTGGCCGGCTGCTGCGTCGCCACAGCCGTCATGCCGCGGCTCCTGCCAGGCTGCCCGCAGAGCTTGCTGCCATATGCCGCGCGACCAGGGCCTGGCACTCGGCCGCATCGGTCCACCAGGGGAAATAGTTGGGCGGATGGTTGAAGTTGTTGGCGATCTCGCTGGCCAGGCTGGGGCACTGACCGGCCGCGCCCAGCAAGTTCAGGATGTGCTCGGGCGGCGGCGTCAGCAAGCTATTGGTCCAGCGCACCACATGCTGGGCGTAGTCCCAGAAGCGCTCGAAGCTGGCGTTCATCCAGGCCTCGTCAAAGGCGCCGTCGCCGCGCGCCAGGATGCTGCTGTGCGCCACCTTGAAGGCCTTGGTCGCGTTGTTGGAGCCCTGTCCGGTGATGGGGTCGTTGACGCAGACCGCGTCGCCCAGGCCCATCACGATGCGGCCGGAGGGCAGGCGCCCGACCGGGCGGCGTATGGTGGGCGCGAAGCGGCCGGCCAGGATGCCCATGTCATCCGTCAGTTCCACATGGCGGCAGCGCTCGGCTTCCCAGGGCAAGAAGGTCTCCAGGATGGAGAGGCTTTGCTGCAGATGCTGCTCGGGGGTCTTGACCCCGGCCCAGCAATCCATGGCGCCGCCGGGCACCCCCTCGAACACCATGATCTCGCAGGGGCCGCTGGTGGTGAGGGCCGGAAAGACGAAGTACTCGCCCACGCCGGGGATGAGGTTGAAGCACACGCGCGAGAACGGCGTGCGTGGCGTCATGCCCTTCACATAGCTCAGGGCCAGCGCGCGCATCGGCTGGTCGAAGGCGCTGCGCAGGGGGTCGCTTTCGAACAGCCTGACGATCTCGCCCTTGCCGGCCGAGACCACGGTCAGCTCGTTGCGCTCGGCCAGCTCTTCCAGATCGGCGATACCGGCGTCCTTGAGCACCAGCTTGCCGCCGCGCTGCACGAACAGGTCCATCCAGCCCGGCATCTTGATGCGCTGATCCACCGCCTGCGCATAGCGTGTCAAAGGCGCGGCCCAGTCGATCAGCTTGGCGCCGGCTTGCCCAGGGTGGGGCACGGTCAGGCCGATGCCCTGCACGGGCGGGCACAGATGCTCCCATTGGTTGAGACCGAAGTCGCGTTCGATCTGCAGCGAGGCATCGAACATGCACTGGCTGGACATTACCCGACCGGCGCGTATGTCGTCGGGGCTGCGGTTCGTCAGCAAGGTGACCTCGTCGCCGCGGGCTTGCAGGGCGATGGCGAGGGGCAGGCCGGACTGGCCGGCGCCGACGATGGCGATTTTTCTTGCGCTCATGCTGCTTGTCTCCTGTGGTTGTCGGTACGGCGGGCTGCCATCAGTCCATCAGCCTGGGGATGGCCGGCAGGTTCTGCTCCGGGCCCATGGCCGAGTAGCCACCGTCCACCGCGTAGTCGGCGCCGGTGACGAAGCTGGCGTGCTCGGAGCACAGAAACGCCACCACCTCGGCCACCTCGGCCGGGTCGGCGACGCGGCCCAGCAGGTGGTAGGGCGCGGCCACGCGGTCGGTCTTGGCGCGGTCGCCGCCGCTCAGCTCGTTCATCAGGCGGCACCAGGTCCAGCCCGGCGACACCGAGTTCACGCGGATGCGGTCGGCCGCCAGGTCCATCGCCATATTGCGGGTCAGCTGCACCAGCGCGGCCTTGCTGACCGGGTAGAGCCAGCGGCCGGTCTGGGCCACCTTGGATGAGATGCTGGTGAAGTTGACGATGGCGCCGCCGCCACGCTGCTTCATGGATTCGTGCACCGCACGTGTGGCCATCACCGCGCTGACCACGTTGACATCCAGCGCGGCCTGCCATTCGGCGCGTGGCGACGCCAGGCCGTTGTCCAGATAGCTGCAAGCCAGATTCACCAGCAGGTCCACGCCGCCGAACTTTTGCTGCACGGCGGCCACGCACTCGGCCAACTGGCTGTCGTTCGTGATGTCGCAGGCGAGCGCCAGGCGCTGCTCGGGGGCCAGCGCCGCGACGCGCTCGGCGCCGGCGGCGTCGATGTCAAGCACCGCTACCTTGGCGCCATAGGCGCTCAGCCGTTCGACCACGGCGGCACCTATCAAGGTGGCGCCGCCGGTGACAAGGGCCACTTTTCCGGACAATCCCTGCATCGTTCTCTCCTGTTGAGCGATGCCCGGATGGTCCGGCGCGAGGTGTGGCGCGCACTATCCGGGCGGCGCAGGCTTTATCCGTTCAGCGCAAGAAAGCGCAGCGGCACTGAGGTTGCTCATCTGGCGTTGCCGCGGCCGACTCATTACATTGAGCTGTGTCATGAGCCCATTCACCCCCTCCGCATCAAGCCCAGCCTGCGCGCCGCCCGGCTCGGCCGCGCAGGCCTTGGCGCAAGCCTGGCAGGGGGCACAGCGACGCCGTACGCTGTTCACCACCAGCGACCGCGATTGCGCGCAGGCCACGGTGGCCCGGGTGTTCCGCCCGCACCGGCTGGAGCCCGAGCGCGGTGCCAGGCTGGTAGCGCAGATGCAGCACCTGGACGCCGGCCTGCTGGGTATCAGCCAGCTCAGCTACGGCGCAGGCGTGGATATCCAGCCGGGACCGCTGGAACGCTTCTATCTGCTGCAGCTGCCCATCGTCGGCTCGGCACGCATCGCTACCGCGGGCCAGGAATTCCGCTCCGACCCCGGCTGCGCCAGCCTGGTCTCGCCGGGCGCCGACCTGCGCATGCACTGGGATGCGAGCAATGTCCAGCTCTGCGTTCGCATCGAGGCCGAGGTGCTGCGCCGCTTTGTCGCGGCCTGGACGGGGCGCGCCGTGATGCAGCTGCCACAGTTCCAGCCGCAGCTGCATCTGGACGAGCAGCCGTTGCTGCAGGACCTGTTGCTGACGCTGATCCAGGTGGCCGATCACGGCGCGTTGGCCGAGCTGCCATCGGCGCAGCTGCAGTACCGGCTGCTGGCCCTGCTGCTGGGCAGCCTGCCGCACGATGCCAGCGAGTTGCTGGGGGGCAGTTGTCCGCCGGTGGCGCCGCGCAGCGTGCGCCTGGTGGAGGAGTACCTGCTGGCGCATTGCGCCGAGCCGCTGACGCCGGAGCGACTGGCGGCACTGGCGGGGGTGAGCGTGCGCAGCCTCTTCCTGGGCTTCCAGCGCTACCGTGGCGTCAGCCCCATGCGCATGCTGCGCGAGGTGCGGCTGCGCAAGGTGCGTGCCGAGCTGCTCAACGCCGCCTCGGGTACGCGCATCACCGATCTAGCCTTGCGCTGGGGCTTCTGCCACCTGGGCCGCTTCGGCCAGGACTATCAGCGCGTGTTCGGTGAGTCCCCCAGCCAGACGCTGCGCGCAACCGCCGCCTGAGCTTGGGCCGTCAGGCCTTGCGCCAGGCCCTTGCCAGGGTCTGCACGGCGCTCTGGATCTGGGCTTCCGGCACCGGCGCGAAGCCGAGCACCAGGCCGGCCAGCTGGCTCGCCGCGGGCACGGCACCGATCTGCCGCAACGCGCCCAGCTCGATGCCCTGCTGCTCGGCCAGGCGCAGATAGAGCGCCTCCTGCGCCGGGCTCTCCAGCGGTAGCAGGGCATGCAGGCCGGCGGCCACCGGGCGCAGCGGCAAGGCCTGGCCAAAGGCGCGCTGCCAGCTCTCCAGCAGGGCGTCGCGCCGCGTCAGTGCCGCGCGGCGCACGCGTCGCACATGGCGCAGGAAATGACCCTGCTCGATGAAATCGGCCAGCACATGTTGATCGGCAATGCCGGAGTGGCGGTCCAGCACCGCACGCAAGCGCGCCAGCGTTTCGGCCCAGCCCGGCGGCGCCAGCAGATAGCCCAGGCGCAGGCCGGGGAACAGCAGCTTGGAGAAGGTGCCCACATAGAGCGTGCGGCCGCTCGCGTCCAGCGCGGCCAGCGGTGCCAGCGGCACGCCGGTGTAGCGGTACTCGCCGTCGTAGTCGTCCTCGATCACGAAGGCGTCGTGGCGGCGCGCCCAGTCCAGCAGTTCGAGCCGGCGCGCCGGCGTCATCGTGACCCCGCTGGGGAACTGGTGCGAGGGCGTCACGTAGACCAGCCGGCAGGGCCCCAGCGCCTCCAGCGCGCCCACCCGCAGCCCCTGCTCGTCCAGCGGCACGCGCAGCACTTGGTTGCCCAGCAGGCCCAGCGCCGCCGCGGCGGCGCGGTAGCCCGGGCTCTCGGTGGCGACGCGGTCGCCCGCGCGCAGCAGCGCCAGCGCCGCCAGGCTGATGGCCTGCTGCGAGCCGGTGGTGATGATCACCTGCTCGGGCTCGCAGTTCAGGCCGCGCGCATGGCTGAGATAGTCGGCCACCTGGCGGCGCAGCCGGGGCAGCCCGGCCGGGTCCGAGTAGCCCAGCGCGCGGCTGGCGGGATGGCGCCAGAAGCGGGCATGCAGGCGCGACCAGACCTCGGCCGGGAACAGATCCAGCGCCGGCATGCCATAGCGGAAGGCGCGCGCCGGCCCCTCGGGCATGCGCGCGGGCTGGTAGGCCTGCAGGCGCTGCCACAGCGGGCCGTCCGGCATGCGCAGCGGCTCGGCAGCCTTGGGTGCATGGGCCGAAGCGCCGTGCAGTTCGCTGACATAGCTGCCGTCGCCGGTGCGGCCCTTGATATAGCCTTCGTCCAGCAATTGCTCGTAGACGCGCACGACGGTGTTGCGCGAGAGCCCCAGCGCGCCGGCGAGGGCGCGCGTGGTGGGCAGGCGCGCGCCCGCCGCCAGCTGCCCGCTCAGGATGCGCGCCTTGAGCTGCGCATGCAGTTGCGGCACCAGCGGCTGGCCGCGATCCACCGACATGCCGGCCGGATCCAGGGCCAGCGTACCCTTGGGCATTGGTACCTCCATATTGCAGGAAGTTGGAACTTTCATCGTACCAAGCGCCTGGCTACAGTGGTGCATCAACTTTCAAGGAGCAGGGCCGCGATGTACAACCCGCCGCAATTCCGCATGCAGGACCTGGCGCTGGCGCGCCAGCTCATCGCCGAGCATCCGCTGGCCCTGCTGATCGGCCCGGACGCCGACGGGCACAGCTTTGCCTCGCATCTGCCGCTGAGCTGGGGAGCAGACGCCGCGGGTGGCTGGTGGCTGGAGGGCCATATGGCGCGCGCCAATCCCCAGCATGCCTGGCTGGCGGCGCAGCCGGAGCTGCTGGTGGTATTCAGCGGGCCCGGCGGCTATGTGTCGCCGCGCCTGTACGACACCCAGCTGAGCGTGCCGACCTGGAACTACCTGGCGCTGCATGTGCGCGGCCGGCTGGAGCTGGTGGACGAGCCGCTCGCCAAGGATCGCCTGCTCAAGCGCCTGATCGCCCAGCACGAGCCGGAATATGCGGCGCAGTGGATGGGGTTGCCGGAGGATTTCCAGCACAAGCTGCTGGCCGCCATCGTGGGTTTTCGCATCCATGTCCGGAGCTGGGAGGCCAAGGCCAAGCTGAGCCAGAACCGCGCCGCCGGCGAGCGCGCGCGGCTGCGCGAGCACTATGCCCGCGAGGGCGACAACGGTGCGCAGCTGCTGCGCTGGATGGACCGGCTGGGCATTTGAGGGGCATGACGATGAGCAGCAGCTTCGAGATTCGCGTCCCGCGCGCGGGCGACCGTGCCGGCTGGGAGCGCCTGGCGCGCGGCTACAAGGCCTTCTACGAGACCGAGCTGGCCGATGCCGACTATGAGCTGGCCTGGCAGCGCCTGCTGGCGGGCGAGGTCGTGCACGGCCTGGTGCTGGAGCAGGGCGGGCAGCTGATCGGCCTCACGCATTACCTGTTCCATGCCAGCACCTGGAGCCCGGCGGTCTGCTATCTGCAGGACCTGTTCGTGGCCGAGCAGGCGCGCGGTAAGGGGGCGGCGCAGGCCCTGATCACCGCGGTGGCCGCGCGCGCCCAAGCGCATGGCGCCACCCGCACCTACTGGCTGACGCATCGCGACAACCAGCGTGCCCGCGCGCTGTACGAGCGCGTGGCCCAGCACCGCGGCTTTCTGCGCTACGACTGCCTGCTCTGAGGCTGAACCCGGCAGTCGCGGCCCTCAGGGCGCGAAGAAGGCGGCCGCGCTTTGCGCGCGCTTGCCCCGGTACATGGCGGCGTCGGCATGGGCCAGCAGCTCCGGCAGCCCGCCGCCATCCTGCGGGGCGAGCGCCTGGCCCAGGGCCATGCCCAGCTCGCAGCTGAGCGTGCCGATCTGGAAGGGCGAGCTGAAGGCCTCGAGCAGGCGCTCGCCCAGGGCCTCGGCCTGTTGGGGCTGGCTCAGCTCGGCGCACACCACCACGAACTCGTCGCCGCCCAGGCGCGCCACCAGATCGCCCGGATGCAGCTTGGCCTGCAGGCGGCGCGCCACCGCCACCAGCAGGGCGTCGCCGGTCTCGTGGCCATGGCGGTCGTTGACCTGCTTGAAGCCGTTCAGGTCCAGCAGGAACAGGGCCAGCTGATGCTCGGGGCGGCGCCTGGCCAGCAGCTCGTCCATGCGCAGCTGCAGGCCGCGCCGGTTCGCCAGGCCGGTGAGGGCATCGGTGTGCGCCAGCGCGTGCAGCAGGTCGCGCTCGTGCCGGGCCTCGGCGGCGGCCTGCTTGATCGCCGCGGTGCGCAGGCCCAGCACGCGCATGAACATCAGCATGTCGAAGCTGGCGCCGAACTGGAAGGCATGCAGGGTCCAGAAGTTGGCGTCCAGGCGGCCCTTGATGACGCCGATCGCCACCGCGGTGGTGAGCAGGTAGACCAGCCAGGCCAGCAGCAGGCACCAGCCGATCGCGTCGCGCTGGCGCGCCCGGCGCAGGGCCCCGGGCAGGCCCATCACCGCGGGCGCCAGACCCAGGGTGCTGATGATCACGGTGATCACGCGCACGTCGATCAGATCGAAGGCAAACACCAGCGCGCTGAGCTGGGTGAGGGCGGCGCCGCCCCACATCAGGCGGCGAAACAGCAGCGAGCTGCCCTGCAAGGCCTGCTCGATGAAGAGATAGGAGCCGCAGGCGGCGATCAGCGCCGAGAGGCCGCCGGCATGCTGCTCCATCCAGATCGAATCGGGCCACAGGAACTGCGCGCCGGTGCCGAACTGCAGCAGCGAGAACAGCAGGCTGCCGGTGATCAGCAGCGCGTACTTGGCGAACAGCGGCTCGCGCAAGGAGAGCCATTGCGCCAGGCTGTAGACCAGCAGGGCCAGGCCCAGGCCGTTCAGCAGGCCTTGCAGCAGTTGCTCCGAGAGGGCGTGGCTCTGGTAGGCCGCCGGCTTGGCGAGCGTGATCGGCACGGTCATGGCCCCTTGGGTCTGCACGCGCAGCAGCAGCTCGCTGCGGCGTCCGGGCGGCAGGCTCAGGGGCAGGGCATGGTTGCGCGACGCCAGCGGCCGCGTGGCGCGCGGCTGCAGATTGCCCAGCGTCGCCTGCTGCAGGATCTGCCCCTGGTAGAGCAGATAGACCTCGACATGGTTGAGCGGCGGGTAGTCCAGCTCCAGCACCCATTCGCCATCGTCCTGGCTGGCCACTTGCAGTGGGATGCGCAGCCACACGGCGCCCTGGCGCAGGCCCAGCGCCCCCTTGGCGCCGTCCGGCCTGCCAAATTGCCCGGCCTGGGCCGCGGCCAGCGCTACCTGGGCGCTCAGGCGCGGGCCGGTCTCGGCCAGCATGCTGAGGCTGGGCCAGAGTTCCACGCGCGCGGCGCCCGTGCCGAGCTCGGCCGCCTGCGCGGCACCCGCGAGGCACAGCCAGCTCAGCAGCAGGCAGCGCAGCAGCTGCCAAAGACGGTTCAGGGGTACAACAGGATCGGCCATGGCTCGCGCAGGAAACAGCAGCGCGGATTGTAGGAATGCGGCGGCCGGAAATGACGACGCAGCCTGGGCGGCCGGCGCCGAGGCTGCGTCAAAAGTCACCGCCCCGGCGGGGCCGCGGCTTAGAGCACGTTTACATACCGGCGTAGTTCGGTCCGCCGCCGCCCTCGGGCGTGACCCAGACGATGTTTTGCGTCGGGTCCTTGATGTCGCAGGTCTTGCAATGCACGCAGTTCTGCGCATTGATCTGCAGGCGGTCGCTGTTGTCGTCGTTCTTCACGAATTCGTACACCCCGGCCGGGCAGTAGCGGCTCTCGGGGCCGGCGTACTTGGCGAGGTTGACGGCCACCGGCACCGAGGCGTCCTTGAGCGTCAGGTGCGCCGGCTGGTTCTCCTCATGGTTGGTGTTGGAGATGAACACCGAGGAGAGGCGGTCGAAGCTCAGCTTGCCATCGGGCTTGGGGTACTCGATCTTGGGCATCTCGGCCGCCGGGCGCAGCGCCAGGTGGTCGGGCTTGCTGTTGTGCAGGGTCCAGGGCGGCACCTTCACGCCCAGCTTGGGCAGCAGCCATTGCTCGATGCCAGTCATCAGATTGCCGACCAGCTTGCCGTGCTTGAACCAGAGCTTGAAGTTCTTGGTGGCTTGCAGCTCGGTGTGCAGCCAGCTGCGCTCGAAGGCGGCCGGGTAGGCGGCGAGCTCATCCTGCGCGCGGCCGGCCTGCACGGCCTCGAAAGCGGCCTCGGCGGCCAGCATGCCGGTCTTGATGGCGGCATGGCTGCCCTTAATGCGCGAGGCGTTCAGGTAGCCGGCGTCGCAGCCCACCAGGGCGCCACCCGGGAACACCTGCTTGGGCAGGGCCTGCAGGCCGCCGTTGTTGATGGCGCGTGCGCCGTAGCCGATGCGCTTGCCGCCCTCGATGTGCTTGCGCACGTCCGGGTGGGTCTTCCAGCGCTGCATTTCCTCGAAGGGGCTCATCCAGGGGTTCTCGTAATTGAGACCCAGCACAAAGCCCAGCGTGACCTTGTTGCCTTCCAGGTGGTAGAGGAAGCCGCCGCCGAAGCTTTCGTCCGCGATCGGCCAGCCGGCGGTGTGCAGCACATAGCCGGGCTTGGCCTGCTCGGCCGGGATCTCCCACAGCTCCTTGATGCCGATGGCCCAGCTCTGCGCATCGCGGCCGGCGTCGAGCTGGTACTTGGCGATCAGCTGCTTGCCCAGATGGCCGCGCGCGCCTTCGGCAAACACGGTGTACTTGCCGAGCAGCTCCATGCCCAGCTGGAAGCTGTCATTGGGCTTGCCGTCCTTGCCAATGCCCAGATTGCCGGTGGCCACGCCGCGCACCGCGCCCTTGTCGTCGTACAGCACTTCGGCGGCGGTGAAGCCGGGGAAGATCTCCACGCCCAGGGCTTCCGCCTGCTCGCCCAGCCACTTGGTCAGTGCGCCCAGCGAGATGACGTAGTTGCCCTCGTTGTGGAAGCACTCGGGGATCAGCCATTGCGGCGTGCTGCGCGAGCCGGTCTCGCTCAGGAACAGGATGTCGTCGCCGGTCACCGCCTGGTTCACGGGCGCGCCCAGCTCCTTCCAGTTCGGGAACAGCTCGTTGAGCGCGATCGGGTCCATCACCGCGCCCGAGAGGATGTGGGCGCCGGGCTCCGAGCCCTTCTCCAGCACCACCACCGAGATCTCCTTGGACTGCTCGGCGGCCAGCTGCTTGAGCCGGATCGCCGTCGCCAGTCCGGCGGGGCCGGCGCCGACGATCACCACGTCGTATTCCATGCTTTCGCGTGGGCCGTATTCGGCGAGCAGATCGGAAGAGCTCATGGGGAATCCTTGGATTTTTTGAGTGAGGACTTGGCGCCGGCATTTACCGGTTTGCGGCGGATTCTACGGGCCTGCAGTTCAAATAGAACGATCGTGCTATTTTTGCCTAGAGTTGGCGGTCTAGGCTGTCTGGTCCGCGACGCTGTGCACGGCGGGCGGCGGCGCCCGCGCGACAGCGTTGGCGCGGGCCCGCGTGCTATCGTTCCCAGCAGGATTGCAAAGGACAAGACATGAGCTACAGCATCGATCTCGCGGGCCGCGTGGCCCTGGTGACGGGCGCATCCAGCGGCCTGGGCGCGCAGTTCGCCAAGACGCTTTCCAAGGCCGGCGCCGGCGTGGTGCTGGCGGGCCGGCGCGTCGAGCGCCTCAAGACCCTGCGTGCCGAGATCGAGGCCGGTGGTGGCGACGCCCATGTGGTGGCGCTCGACGTCACCGATCTGGACAGCATCAAGTCCGCCGTCGCCCATGCCGAGACCGAGATGGGCACGATCGACATCCTCATCAACAACTCGGGTGTCAGCACCACGCAGAAGCTCACCGACGTGAGCCCCAACGACTACGACTTCGTGATGGACACGAATGTGCGCGGCGCCTTCTTCGTGGCGCAGGAGGTGGGCAAGCGCATGCTGGCGCGCGCGCGCGGCGCCGCGCCGGGCACCTTCACCGGCGGGCGCATCGTCAACATCGCTTCGATGGCTGGCCTGCGCGTGCTGAGCCAGATCGGCGTGTACTCGATGAGCAAGGCCGCGGTGATCCACATGACGCGCGCGATGGCGCTGGAATGGGGCAAGTACGGCATCAATGTGAATGCGATCTGCCCGGGCTATATCGACACCGAGATCAACCACCACCACTGGGGCAGCGAGCAGGGCAAGAAGCTGGTGGAGCTGCTGCCGCGCAAGCGCGTCGGCCATCCGCGCGATCTCGACACCACCTTGCTGATGCTGTGCGCCAACGAAAGCCACTTCATCAACGGCGCGGTGATACAGGCCGACGACGGTTTCGGAGTCTGAGCCGATGTCCCTGCGAACCCTGAGCGCGCTGGAAGCGCGCGTGCTGGCCGTGCTGGTGGAAAAGCAGCACACCGTGCCGGACAGCTATCCGCTCTCGCTGAACGCCCTGACCCTGGGCTGCAACCAGAAGACCGCACGCGAGCCGGTCATGAACGCGGCGGAATCGGAGGTGCTGCTGGCGCTGGACGAGCTGCGCGGCATGAGCCTGGTGAACAATGTGAGCGGCAGCCGCGTGCTGCGCTACGAGCACAATCTGCGCCGCGTGCTGGGCGTGCCCGGCCAGGCCGAGGCGCTGCTGACGCTGCTGATGCTGCGCGGCCCGCAGACCTCGGCCGAGCTGCGTGCGAACACCGAACGCCTGCACCGCTTTGCCGACATCTCTTCGGTGGACGGTTTTCTGGAGGAACTGGTGGAACGCCAGCCGCCGCTGGTGCAGAGGCTGCCGCGCGCGCCCGGTGCGCGCGAGCAGCGCTGGGCCCATCTGCTGTGCGGCGAGCCCGTCTACATCGAGGCCGCCGCCGGCCCGGCGCCGCGCCGCGACGATGACGAACTGCACCAGCTGCGCGAAGAGCAGAAGGCCTTGCGCGCCGAGCTCGACGGCCTCAGGGCCCTGGTGAACCGCATGGCGGGTGAGCTGGGCATAACGCCCTGAGCTGGGTGGGCGCGCGGGCAAGCCTTCGAACAGGGGGTTTCCCGATGGCGGGTGGCACTGGCGCCGCGGCGCCGGGGCCGTCAGAATGCGCGCATCCAGGTGGTCCGACTGGTTTCACACAACGAGGCTGCATATGAACACGACGCGTATCCTGTCACTGAGTTTCCTGAGTCTGGCGGCCGGCCTCATGCTACCGGGTTGCGCCAGCGCGCCCGCGCAAGCCCCCGAGGCCGCGGCGGCCGCATCGGCAGACGGGCGCGAGAAGCCCAAGACCTTCATCACCGGCTCGCGCCTGGCGCGTTCCGAGTGGTACGGTGCCGAGCATGTCAAGGGCGTCAGCCGCGACGCCTACAAGGACGACACCATGGACCACAAGATGCCGCATCGCGTGGGCAACTGAATTTCTTGCAAGAGTTCTTACAAGAGCGCGCAGCAGCGCGCCGATCCATGGCGGCCACCGCCGCCTCCATTGTTTCCAAAAGGGAGATCCCCATGAACTATCTGAAGCACGCCGGTGCGTGCCTGTGCGCTGTTTTGTCCGTCGCTGTCATGGCTGGCTGCGCCAGCACCCCCTCGCCCGAGGGCGAGAAGAGCAGCGCGCGCGCCAGCGATCCCGACGACAAGAGCTACACCACCGGCTCGCGCATCCCGCGCAAGTCCAACGCCGAGAGCATCACCAAGGTCAGCAAGGAAGCCTTTGCCGAATCGATGCGCGAGCGCCCGCAGGGCATGGGCGCCGGCCAGTAAGGCCGGGCCCGGCAGCGCCGGCATGGCTGCCGGCGCTTGCACAGCCGCTCAGTTGAAGCTGTAGTTCAGGCTCACGAAGGCGCTGCGGCCCTTCGGATCGGTGTAGGTCGGGTCGTAGGTGGCCAGGAAGTAGTAGGCCTGGTTGGAGAAGGGCGGGGCGGTGTTGAACAGGTTCAGCACGCCGGCGCGCAGCTTCAACTGCTTGCTCACGTTCCAGCTGCCCGTCAGATCCCACAGCGAATAGGCTTTCACCGTGCGTGAGGGCAGCAAGGTGTCGCTGCTCGGGTCGTAGGTGGTGTTCTGGTCGGTGTAGCTCGACGAATACTGGTTGCTCAGGGTCAGGCCATAGGGTCCGAAGTCCCAGCCAAAGTTCAGACGGTGGCGCCACTTCTGCACCACCTGGTCGTTCAGGAACACACCCAGGTTGCTGCGGTAGGGCTCTTGCGGGCCGAACTGGCGGTCGTAGTGCAGGATCAGCGTGCCGGAGAGGCCGGCGCTGAAGCGGCCGAATTCACTCTTGGCGCTGCGCCAGTCGAAGCCCAGATCCAGCCCGTCGGTCTTCAACACCCCCTGGTTTTCCTTTTGCAGCAGGATGTTGGTGATGAAACCATCGGCATCGCGCTGGATGTATTTGCCGTTGTACTTCTCGGGGCTGTCCACGATGATCTGCTCGCCCAGCGTGCTGATCACATCGGTCTTGCGGATGTTCCAGTAGTCCACGCTGAAGCTCAGATCGCGTGCCGGCTCAAAGATCAGGCCGAAGCTGAACTGGCGCGACTTCTCGGGCTTGAGATTCGGGTTGGAGCGGCGCTCCACGGCCCATTGGTCGGTACACAGATCGATCGAGCCTTCCTGCTTCACGCATTGCGGGTCGGTCAGGAAGCTGGACGCCGAGCCGAAGGTGGTGGGCCGCTTCAGATCGGCGAGTGAGGGCGCGCGGAAGCCCGTGCCCACCGAGCCGCGCAGCAGCACCGTCTTCTCCGGTTGCCAGCGCACGCCCAGCTTGGGGTTGGTGGTGGAGCCCACCTCGCTGTAACGGTCGTAGCGCAGCGCGGCCTGCACTTCCAGTTCCTTGCTGAGGGGTGCGTTCAACTCGGTGAAGGCGGAGGCCACCTTGCGGCTGTCGTCGGTGGCCTTCAAATCGGTGGTTGAACCCGCGGCCAGCCCGGTATCGCGGTCACCAGCGATCTTGTTGTCCACCAGCAGCGCGGAGGGCGTGAAGCTGGTGTTTTCCTTGCGGAACTCGGCACCGACGGCGATCGCCATATCGCCGCCCGCCAGCGTCATCAGGCTGCGCGAGGCCTTGGCATCGATGGAGGTGGTCACGCCCCTGGCCTTGCGGGCTTCATCGTTGACCTTGATGCTGCTGATCAGGTCCTTGCCGGCCTGGCTGGATGGCGCCCAGGGGTTGATGGTGCCGGCGCGCACGCCCGCGTCGAACTCCTTGAACAGCACATAGCCATCCACGTACTTGTCGATGGCGTCGTTCTGGGCGCGGGCGATGCCGAAGTCCAGGTCCCAGCCCGCAAAGCTGGCGTTGCCGCCCACTACCAGGCGCTGCGCGTCGCTGCTGACCTCGTTGGTACGGTTGCCGGCCTCGCTCATGCGGTAACGGATGCCGCTGAACATGGACGGCAGGCCGGGCGCGCTCAGCACTGTGCGGTACTTCTCTGGCAGCAGCGCCACCGGCAGGCTGCGAATGCGCTGCGGGTTGGGGCTCAGCACATAGCGGCTCTCGGCGTGCGATTGCACCAGTTCCGCGAACAGCTGCAGATCCTCGCTGGCCTGGAAGGTGGCGCGGCCGATGAAGCCGAGTTTCTGCGCCTCCGGATAGATCTCCGTGTCTTTCATGTAGTCGTAGCTGCAAGCCAGCGGGCCGCCCGGGCCGGTGGGTGCGAACACGGTGGCATCGGTGAGCGTGTTGCAGGCCGGGTTGGCCGGATTGATGCGGGTGCGCGTGCTGCCCGCTGGCAGCACGCCCGCGGCGATGAGCGCGTTGCGCTGCGAGGAGCTGATGTCGATATTGGCCGGGAAGGTGTTGCTGGACATCAGGGCCGGCAGGGTGCTGGCCAGCGGGCGCTCCTGGATGAATTGGCGCTGGCTGGAGCGCAGCGCGTCGAGCTGCTGCACGTCCAGCACGCCGAATACATTGAAGCGGTCCCTGTTCAGGTCGCCGGTGCCGGCGCTGAGGCTGGCGGTGCGCTTGCCGGCGCCGCCTTCCTGCGTGCCGCTGGCGTAGGCGCCGAGCTCCACACCCTGGTAGTCCTTGCGGGTGATGAAGTTGATCACGCCGCCGATCGCATCGGTGCCGTAGATGGCCGAGGCGCCGTCCTTCAGCACTTCCACGCGCTGGATGGCACCGGCCGGGATGTTGTTCAGGTCGACACCGGCGTTGTCGCCGGGCGAAGCGAAGTTGGCCAGGCGCCGGCCGTTCAGCAGCACCAGGGTGCTGGAGACGCCAATGCCGCGCAGGTTGGCGCCGTTGAAGCCGCGCTGGCCCGAAGTGCCATCGGTGATGCTGGCGCCGTCGGTGAGCGGTGCGGTGTTGGCGCTGATGCTCTTGAGCAATTCGGCGGCGGTGGTGACACCGCTCTTGTCGATGTCGTCGCGCTTGATCACCTGCACCGGCAGCGAGCCTTCGCCTTCGATGCGCTTGATGCTGGAGCCGGTGATCTCCACGCGTTGCAGTTGCGCTTCCTGGGCATGCAGGGTCTGGGTGGCGATCAGCATCAGGCTGGCCTGGGCCAGGTGTTGCAGTTTGAATCGGGACATGAGGGCCTCGGAGTGGTGATGGGGAGGGAAGAAACTGGAGGCGACTCTAGGAGCGGGCCGAAGCACTTGCCTATGGGGTTTCGGCGCAGCGGTCGCTTCGGCATAAATGCGCGTCGCATGCATATAAACCCCGCAGAGGCAGCATGGGCCGGCCTTACATGGATGCGACATGCAATTGCCGAATGCGCGCAGGACACGGCTTGGCCGGGCCTTACCCGCTGGGCAGGGCGGGCGGCAGCTGACAAGATCTCGGCCATGACGACGAAATCCAAGACCACCCTGGCCAACGCAGTGCGCCTGAGTGCGGCCCTGCTGTGTGCCGGCGCCTGTGCATCCGCACAGGCGCAGACCGCCATCGCCATTGGCGGCGCGCTCAAGTTCGACAACGACGCGGTGTGGAAGCGCATCGTCGATGAGGCCGGTGGGCGGGGCGCGCGCTTTGCCGTGCTGGCCACCGCCGCGGGCAATCCGGCGCGCGCGGCGGCCTTGATCGTGGATGCGCTGGAACGCCAGGGTGCGGTGGCCGAGGCGATTCCGGTGGCGCCCAAGCTCAAGGGTGCGGACCTGAACAAGAACCTGCAGGATCCCGCCCTGATCGCACGCATCGCCAGTGCCAAGGGGGTGTTCTTCTCGGGCGGCGCGCAGGAACTGATCGTGGACACCTTGCAGCCCCAGGGGCAGCCCACCGAGATGCTGAAGGCGATCTGGCAGGTCTACCGCGCCGGCGGTGTGGTGGCCGGTACCAGCGCCGGCGCGGCCATCATGAGCGAGCAGATGTTCCGCGACGCGCAGGACAATCTGCAGGTCCTCAAGGGGCAGCTGCGCGAGGGCAGGGAAGTCGACCGCGGCCTCGGCTTTGTCGGCCCCGCACTCTTCATCGACCAGCACTTCCTCAAGCGTGGCCGCGTCGGTCGCATGCTGCCGATGATGCTGGCCAAGGGCTACAAGCTGGGCTTGGGGGTGGATGAGAACAGCGCGGCCGTGATACGTGGCAAGGACGTGGAAGTGATCGGCGCCAAGGGCGCGTTGCTGGTGGACCTGGGCGAGGCCAGCAGCGATGCGGCGCTAGGGGCCTTCAACCTCCAGGGCGCACGCCTGAGCTACCTGGACCGGGGCGACCGTCACGACCTCAAGACCGGTGTCAGTACGCCTTCGCCGCTGAAACAGCGTGAGCCGCGCATCGACCCGGCCGCGCCCGACTTCAAGCCCTATTACAGCAACGAGCCCTTCTACATGGACATGCTGGGTGACACCACCATCGTCAATGCGATGGCGCATCTGATCGACAGCCCGCATGCCGAGCTGCGTGGCCTGGCGGCGGATGTGCGCGTCCGTGCCGGCAACGAGCGGCCCGAGCTGGGCTTTGAATTCCGCCTCTACAAGGGCGCGGGCACGGTGGGCTGGTCCACCAGCGCCTTCGGTGGCGAGGACTACACGGTGCTCAATATGCGGCTGGACGTGATGCCCGTGCAGTTCGCGCAACCGCTCTATACCCCGCTGCGCCCGGCCGCGCGCTGAACTTTTCCGCCTTGCGCTGCCGGCTGCCACATGCAGCCGGTGGGCGCAGCCGCGCCCCCTTTCCACAGGATCGCCCCGATGAGAACCGTGCTGCATGCACTCCCGGACTTCAGTGCCGGCACCACCCGCACCCTGCGCAGCCTGCATTTCGGCAGCCGCGGCGCCGCCGGCAAGAAGGCCTATCTGCAGGCCTCGCTGCATGCCGACGAGGTCCCGGCCATGCTGGTGGCGCAGCATCTGCGGCGTCAGCTGGAGGCGCTGGAGGCGGCCGGCCAGCTGCGCGGCGAGATCGTGCTGGTGCCGATGGCCAACCCCATCGGCCTGGCCCAGGATCTGCAAGGCGCGAGCCTGGGACGCTTCGACCTCAGCACCGGGCTCAACTTCAACCGGCACTACAAGTCGCTGACGGCGGCGCTGATTCCCTTGCTGGAGCCGCGGCTGAGCCCCGACGTGGCGAGCAACACGGCCTTGATTCGCGGCACCGCCATGCAGCTGCTGCAGGCCTGGCAGCCGGCCACCGAGACCGAGGCGCTCAAGCAGCGCCTGCAATGCCTGGCCATGGATGCCGACATCGTGCTGGACCTGCATTGCGACAACCAGGCGGTGCTGCACCTCTATACCGGCACGCCGCTGGCCGCGCAGGCCGCGCCGCTGGCACGTTACCTCGGTGCGCAGGCGTTGCTGACCTGCACCGCGTCCGGGGACGATCCCTTTGACGAGACGGTGGCGCGCATCTGGTGGGAGCTCGGCGCCCACTTCGCGGGGCGCTTTCCGATCGCGCAGGCCTGCTTTGCGGCCACCGTGGAGCTGCGCGGCGAGGTTGAGGTCGAGCACGGGCTGGCGACACGCGATGCCGGGGCCCTGATTGAATGGTTGCGGTACGAGGGCCTGGTCGACGGCCGCGCCGCGCCCCTGCCGGCAGCGCTCTGCGAGGCCACGCCGCTGGAGGGCGTCGAGCCCATCACCGCGCCCCACAGCGGCTTGCTGGTGTTCCTCAAAGCGCCGGGTGACGCGGTGCAGGTTGGCGAGCCGATCGCCGAGCTGCTGGACCCTCTCACCGATCAGACCACGCCGCTGCTGGCCGGTGTCACCGGCACCCTGTTCGCCCGCGTGGCCAGGCGCTATGCCTCACGCGGCATGCGCGTGGCCAAGATCGCCGGCCAGCAGGCCTATCGCAGCGGCAAGCTGCTCTCGCTCTGAGACAAACTCATGAAGCTCAAGTTCCCCAATACCTTTGTGCTGCTGTTCAGCCTGTTGGCGCTGATTGCCCTGGCCACCTGGCTGGTGCCCGGTGGTCAGTTCGACACCCAGCTGGTGGACGGCAAGAAGCTGATCGTGCCGGGCTCCTTCCATGCCATCGAAGGGCGGCCGCAGGGCCCGGTGGCGCTGATGATGGCGCCCATCAAGGGCTTTGTGGAGGCGGCGCTGATCATCGGCTTCGTGCTCATCGTGGGCGGGGCCTTCGCGGTGCTGCAGAAGACCGAGGCGATCGACGCGATGATCAAGTCGGTCGCCCAGGCCCATACCCGCTCTCCCTTGGTGCGGGCGGCGCTGATCCCGGTGTTCGTGGTGCTGTTCTCGCTGGGCGGCGCCACCTTCGGCATGGCCGAGGAGGCCATCCCGTTCGTGTTGATCTTCATCCCGCTGGCGCTGGCGCTCAGGTACGACAGCATCGTGGGCATCGCGATTCCCTTCGTCGGCTCGCAGATCGGCTTTGCCTCCGCCTTTCTCAATCCCTTCAACGTGGGCGTGGCCCAGGGCATTGCCGGCGTGCCCCTGTTCTCGGGCATCGGCTACCGGCTGCTGGTCTGGCTGGTGGCCACCGCCGTCACCATCGCCTTCCTGATGTGGTACGCGGCGCGCATCCGGCGCCAGCCCGAGCTCAGCCCCTGTTTTGAGCAGGATCAGGCGCGCCGCCGCGAGCTCGACCTGGCGGGCTTCGAGAACTTCGCCGGCATGCGCCGCACGCACAAGCTGGTGCTGCTGATCTTCGTGGCCACGCTGGCCACAATGATCTTCGGCGTGATCCGCTTCAACTGGTACATCGAGGAGATCGCGGCGCTGTTCCTGGTGATGGCCCTGCTGGTCGGGCTGGTGGGGCGCCTGCAGCCCGACGCCTGGGTGGCCGCCTTCATGCATGGCGCCAAGGACCTGGTCAGTACCGCGCTGGTGATCGCACTGGCCAAGGGCACGGTGATCCTGATGCGCGAGGGCCAGATCATCGACACCTTGCTGCACGCGCTGACGCCCTTCGTGGCTTCAGCCAGCCCCATCATCGCGGCGCAGAAGATGTTCCTGATCCAGTCGGTGATCAACTTCTTCATCCACTCGGGCACCGGACAGGCTGCGCTCACCATGCCCATCATGGCGCCCCTGGCGGACCTGGTGGGGGTGAGCCGCCAGACCGCCATCCTGGCCTTCCAGTTGGGCGAACTCACCACGCCGGTGATCCCAACCTCGGGCATCACCGTCGGTGTGCTGGCGCTGGCCGGCGTGCCCTGGAGCAAATGGGCGCGCTGGATGCTGCCGCTGCAGCTGGCCTATCTGCTGATGGCGCTGGGGCTGCTGGCCGTGCCCTCGCTGATCGGCTGGCGTTGAGTACAGTGCACCCGTGAGCCTGCCGTCCCGCCCCTGTGCCGTTCTGCTGCTGCCTGGCTTTTCCATGCTGGCGGCCAGTGGCGTGCTGGACGCGCTGCAGCTCGCCAACGAGTTGCAGAACGAGGTGGCATACCAGGCCCATGCAGTCTCGCTCCAGGGCGGCCCGGTGGCCGCGGCCAACGGCAGCCTGCTGCAGACCGAGCCGCTGGATGAGCAGCGGGCCTGGCATGCCCTTTTCGTGGTGGCCGGCGAGGGTGCACCGCTGCTGCCTGCGCAGTTGCTGGCCTGGCGCCAGCTCGCGGATGCCGGCTGCACCCT
Organism: Paucibacter sediminis; assembly: GCF_030254645.1. Classification (NCBI taxonomy): domain Bacteria; kingdom Pseudomonadati; phylum Pseudomonadota; class Betaproteobacteria; order Burkholderiales; family Sphaerotilaceae; genus Roseateles; species Paucibacter sediminis. The sequence continues at coordinate 4,839,578 of NZ_CP116346.1, read as the reverse complement.
GGGCGGGGTGGACGGCGGTGCCGCCCTGCTGGCGGCAGCCGGCCTGCTGGACGGCCAGCGCGCCACCGTCGACTGGCCCCTGGCCGACGCCCTGATGAGCGCCCACCCGGCGGTGGTGTGGACGCGCCACGTCTGGGAGATCAGTGGCGAGGCTCAGGCTTTGCGCCTGAGCTGCGCCGGTGGCACCGCCAGCCTGGATCTGATGCTGGCCTGGCTGAGCCGCCTGCATGGCGAGCGTCTGGGCCAAGAGCTGACCCCGCTGCTGGGGCTGGAGCGCGCGCGCGCGGGCGGCGAGCGCCAGCGCGTCGCCGTCTCCGAACGACTGGGTAGCGGCAGCCCCAAGCTGGCCGAGGCGCTGGCGCTGATGGAAGCCAACCTCGCCGAGCCCCTGCCCACCGAGGAGGTGGCCCGCCTGGTGGGGGTGTCGAGGCGCCAGCTGGAGCGGCTTTTCAAGCAGTATCTGGACGCGCTGCCTTCGCGCTACTACGTCGAGCTGCGCCTGCAGCGCGCGCGGCGGCTGCTGCAACAATCCAGCCAATCGATACTGCAGATCGGACTGTCCTGCGGCTTTTCCTCGGGGCCGCATTTCTCCCATGCCTACAAGTCCCTGTTCGGCAACACGCCGCGCGACGAGCGCAGCCAGCGGGCGGCGGCCTGGCGCGAGTTGAGCGCGCCGAAAGACAGCACACCATGACCAGCCCCCTCGACCTCCTGCTCAGGCCCGTGGCCATGAGCGACCTGCCGGCCCTGGAGCGCATTGCCGCGGCCAGCGAGCATGGCATCAGCTCGCTGCCGCATGACCGCGACAAGCTGGCCGAGCGCATTGCGCGCTCCTTGCAGGCCTTTGCCAGCCGCGATGCCGCCAGCGGCGAGGAAACCTATCTGTTCGTGCTGGAGGACCGCAGCGTCGGCCGGGTGGTGGGCAGCAGCGGCATCGCCGCCAGCGCCGGTTTCCACGATCGCTTCTACAGCTACCGCAACGAGTTCGTCGTGCACGCCTCGGCGGCGCTGGGCGTGAGCCAGCGCATGCACACCCTGCATCTCTGCCATGACCTGACCGGCTACACCTTGCTGACCTCCTTCTACCTGGAGCCGGCCTATGAGCAAGGCCCGGCGGCGCAGCTGCTGTCGCGGGCGCGCCTGCTCTTCATCCAGGCCTGTGCCGAGCGCTTCAACGAGCGCATTGCGGCGGAAAGCCCGGGGCTGTCCAACGCGGCCGGGCAGAGCCCGTTCTGGGACGCGGTGGGCCGGCGTTTCTTCAATATGGATTACCCGCAGGCCGAGGCCGTCACCGGTGGCCGCAGCAAGGCCTTCATCGCCGACCTGATGCCGCATTCGCCGATCTATGTGCCCTTGCTGCCCGAGGCGGCGCAATGGGCCATCGGGCAGCTGCATCCGGTGGGCGAGCTGCCCTTCTCCATCCTGCTGGACGAGGGTTTCGATGCCGACACCTATGTGGACATCTTCGATGGCGGCCCGACCGTGGAAGCCAGCCTGGCCCTGCTGCGCAGTGTGCGCCTTGCGCGCGAGCTGCGCGTGCGCGAGGGCGGCATAGGCCAGGGGGAGGGCGCCTGGCATCTGCTCGTCAGGCCTCAGCGCGAGCAGTTCGCCGCGGTGCTGGCGCAACTGCCGCCCGGCACGCAAGACCTGGCCCCCGGTCATGAGGCGGCGCAGCGCCTCGGCGCGATGAGTGGTGCCAGGCTCAGCGCTTCACCGCTGTGGCCGGACGCCGGGAGGGCCGCATGAACGCGGCGCTGCACCTGCGCCCCTGGCGCGAAGCCAGCGACGCCGCCGTGTTGGCGCAATGGCGCAATCAAACCGGCGCGCTGGTGCAGCCCGCGCTCGCGCAGGGCGAACAATGGCTGCTGCTGGCCGACGCCGACGAGCGGCCGCAGGCCTGCCTGCGGTTGCGCGCACGCTTGGGTCTGGACCTGCCGCGCTACAGCTACCACCTGGGCCGCGCCGTGCACGCCGCGCAGGAGCTGGGCCTGTTCCAGTGCCAGGCCACGCTGCTGCTGGGCAACGACCATACCGGCGAGAGTGAGCTGGCGGACCTGGCTTGCGCACCCGGCTTGCACGATCCCGATGTGGCATTCGGGCTGCTGATCGAGGCGGCACTGGCCCGTATCGCCGATGCGCGCGGGGCCTTCGGTACGCGCCTGGTGGTGGAGCTGGGCGGCTTGCGCGATGCGCAGGGGGCATCGCCGTTCTGGCAGGGCCTGGGCGCCTTCTTCTACGTGGGCGACGCGGCCGAGGCCGCAGCGCGCCTGGGTGAGGCCTGGCGCAGCCACCTCGCGGCACTGCTGCCGCGCCAGACTCTCTACCTTTCCTTCCTCAGCGAGGCGGCTCAGGCCGCCGCCGGTGAGGTGGGGGAGGCGGGCCAGGCGGCCATGGTCGCACTGCGGGCGCAGGGCTTTGCCGCCAGCAGCCATTTGCGCATCGACGACGGTGGGCCGATCTGGGAGCGGCTGCTGCCTTAAGCCAAGGCCCGCGCGATCTTGTGGCGCGGCACGGTCGTGCGCGGCACCTTGGTGGGGAACCAGCTGCGCACATCCTCGTCCACGCCGATGCCGTGCATGAAGTTGTAGATCGCCTTCTTGAGGCCCTTGCCCAGCAGATCGTGGTCCACCCCGGTCGGGTCGATGAAGCCGACGTCGTTCTTGGCAAAGGCGCCCGGCGGCAACGGCCGCAGCTGCACGCCATAGGCCTCGGGGTGCATGCCCACCGGCGAGTGCACGGTGCAGGCGAAGCGGTGGAAGAAGCCGCTGTGGATGCAGCCGTTCTCGAACAGCTGGCGCACATACTCAAGCGCGTCCACCGTGTCCTGCACCGTCTGGGTCGGGAAGCCGTACATCAGGTAGGCATGCACCAGGATGCCGGCATCGGCAAAGCCCTTGGTGACGCGCGCCACCTGCTCGACCGACACGCCCTTCTTCATCAGCTGCAGCAGCCGGTCGGAGGCCACCTCCAGGCCGCCCGAGATCGCGATGCAGCCGCTGTCGGCCAGCTGCTGGCAGAGCTCGGGGCTGAAGGTCTTCTCGAAGCGGATATTGCCCCACCAGGAGATGCTGGTGCCGCGCCGCTGCAGCTCGGCCGCGAAGGCCTTCAGCGCCTTGGGCGGTGCGGCCTCGTCGACGAAGTGGAAGCCGGTCTGGCCGGTCTCGGCCACGATGGCCTCGACCCGGTCCACCAGGGTGGTGGCCGAGGCGGCCTCGTAACGCGAGATGTAGTCCAGGCTGACGTCGCAGAAGCTGCACTTCTTCCAGTAGCAGCCATGCGCCACGGTGAGCTTGTTCCAGCGCCCGTCGCTCCACAGCCGGTTCATCGGGTTGAGCATGTCCAGCAGCGACAGGTACTGGCCTAGCGGCAGGCCGTCCCAGGTGGGCGTGCCCACCGCATCGAAGGGAATGTCGGGCTCGACGAAGTTGATGTACTTCACCGCGCCATCGACACGCACGAAGGTGCGTACCAGGCGCTGCTGCGAGCGCTGGCCCTGCAAATGCTCCAGCAAGGCCAGCAACGGGCGTTCGCCGGCGTCCAGGGTGATGAAGTCGACATGGTCGAACAGGCGCGGCTCGGCCAGCTCGCGCAGCTCGGTGTTGACGAAGCCGCCGCCCAGCACCAGCTTGATCTCGGGGTGGGCGGCGCGGATGGTCTGGGCGATGCGCAGCGCGGCATACACCGCGCCGGGGAAGGGCACCGACAGCAGCACCAGCTGCGGCGCATGCCTGGCCAGGGCCTCCAGCGTCAGCGCGGCGAGCGTCTCGTCCACCAGATTGGGCGGCGCCGCCAGCGCCTCGGCCAGCGGATCGAAGCTGGGCTGGGCGGTGGCCAGGCGCTCGGCATAGCGCACGAACTCGAAGCGCTCGTCGATCGCCTCGCGCAGCACGTCGGCGAGGTCGTTCAGGTAGAGCGTGGCCAGGTGGCGGGCGCGGTCCTGCAGGCCCAGCGCCCCGAAGGCCCAGGCCAGCGGGTCCTCGCCGTCCTCGGCCAGGTAGGCGTCGATGGTCTCGAAGCGCTTGCCCTCGGGCAGGAACTGGCGCGTGTTGATGCGGTGCGCCAGCGTCGGGTCGCCGCCCTGCAGAAAGGCGATGGTGGGCGCGATGGTGGCCAGATAGCGCTCGAACTGGGCCTCGAAGTTCTGCAGCTGCAGGGTCTGGCGCGCCGCCGGCAGGGCCTGCACGCGCGTGCGCATCGCCTGCAGCCCCGCGCGCGAGAACAGCTTGAGCACCAGGCCCAGGGCCAGGTCTTGCTGCGTGGCCGGCACGCCGCGCGAGCGCAGAAAGCCGGTCAGGTAGGCGGTGGAGGGGTAGGGCGTGTTGAGCTGCGTCATCGGTGGGATGAGCGAGAGCACGCGCAGGGAGCTGGCAGACATGGCGGGTCGGGGCGGTCAGGCCTTCACTGTAAGGCCAAAGGAAAAGCCCGGCAGACCCAGGGTCTGGCGGGCTCTCGTGCGCAAGCGGCAGGCCTGGCGGCCTGCATTGCGATTACTTCTTGGCGGCCTTTTTGGCAGGCTTGGCAGCGGGCTTGGCTGCTGCCTTGGCAGGCTTGGCTTCGGCCTTGGCAGCCTTGCGAGCGGCGGCCTTGGGGTCCACGGCGGCCTTGAAGCCGGCGCCCGGGGTGAACTTGGGCAGCTTGGCAGCAGCGATCTTGATCTTGTCGCCGGTGCTGGGGTTCACGCCGGTGCGCGCGGCACGTGCGTGTTGCTTGAAGGAGCCGAAGCCGGGGATGGAAACGGCGCCGCCCTTCTTCACCGTGGTGACCACAGCGTCCAGCAGGGTCTCGAGGATGCGGCCAGCTTCGGCCTTGGTCAGCTCGTGCTTGGAGGCCAGGTGTTCGATCAGTTCGGTCTTGTTCATTCGAGTATGACTTTGGGTTGAGCCCGATTGCTCCGGGCGGTGCGTATTGTGGCCGATAAACAGGGCGCTCTGAGCGTGCACCAGGGAAAACATCGATGAACAGGCCGCTGTGGGCCGCTGCCCGGGGTCAAGTCTTGCGGCGCCCTGACAAATGGCAGCACGCCCGGCGGCTGGCATGCTGGCGCGATGGCCTTCCAAGAGCTGCGGCGCGTGCTGCCTTCACCCCTGCCGGGTTGCCTGGTGCTGCAGATGAGCGGCGCGCGCAGCTATCCGCGCCACAGTCACGACCAGCATGGCATCGGCCTGATCGAGCGCGGCGGCCAGCGCTCGGCGAGTGGGCGCGGGCCGGTCGAGGCGCGGGCGGGCGAGCTCATCACGGTGAATCCGGGCGAGGTGCACGACGGCCGGGCGCTCGATGCGCAGGGCCGGCAATGGCGCATGCTCTACCTGGAGCCGGCGCTGTTCGAGGCCTGCGGCGCGGCGCTGCGGCCGCAGCTGGGCGAGGTGCCGCTGACGCCGCCGGTGCTGGCCCATGCGGGCCTGCGCCGCGCGCTGCAGCGCCTCTTCATGGCGATGGAGCAGGGCGCTGCGCCCTCGGCCCTGCTGCTGGAGACCTTGTTGCTGGAGAGCCTGGCCCAGCTGCTGCCGGCCTGCGGCGCCCTGGCGCAGCACTCGCGCGCCGCGGCCCCGCTTGAAATGGCGCGTGCGCGCGAGCGCCTGCTGGCCGATCCGCAGCGCGCACCGGGGCTGGACGAGCTGGCGCAGGCCAGCGGCCTCGGCCGCTACCAGCTGCTGCGCAGTTTCGCGCGCGCCTATGGCCTGCCGCCGCACGCCTATCTGCTGCAGCACCGGCTGGCGCTGGCGCGCCGCCTGATCGCGCGCGGCACGGGCCTGGCCGAGGCGGCGGGCGCGGCCGGCTTTGCCGACCAGAGCCATATGCACCGGGCCTTTGTGCGCTGCCTGGGTTTCACGCCCGGCGCCTACCGCGCTGCAATTTCGTTCAAGACCGCGCGCCATCCGTCCGCCAGCATCTGAGCCTTTGGAGGGCGCGATGATGGTGGATGAACGCAAGGGCCAGGCCTATGCCGGGCTGGCGATGCTGCTGGTGGGCAGCACGGTGGTGGTCAGCAAGCTGATCGCGGCGGGGGCGCCGCCGTTCGCGGCCACCGCGCTGCGTTTTGCGCTCGCGCTGCCGCTGTTGCTGGGCCTGCTGCGTTGGCGCGGCCTGGCGCTGCCGCGCCCCGACCGGCACGACCAGGTCTTGCTGTGGCTGCAGGCCGGCGCTGGCAGCGTCGGCTACACGGTGTTGCTGATCAAGGGCCTGGCCTGGGTGAGTGCGGCCGATGCCGGCGTGCTGACCGGCACGCTGCCGGCGGTGGCGGCGCTGTTCGCGGTGCTGGTGCTGGGCGAGCGGCCTGCGCCCGCGACGCTGGCGGCGATCGCGCTGGCCAGCCTGGGCGTGCTGGCGCTGAACCTCCGGCAGGCGGGCATCGGCCTGGGCTGGGGCCAGGTCTTGCTGCTGGGTGCGGTGCTCTGCGAGGCCTTGTTCATCCTGCTCAACAAGAAGCTGCGCCGGGCCCTGCACCCGCTGCAGCTCGCCACCCTGATGGTGGGCGGCGGCCTGCTGCTGGCCCTGCCGATGGCCGCGCTGGAACTGGCGCAGGCCGGCGGGCGCTGGATGAGCCCGGCGGCGCTGGCCGGCATTGCCTATTACGCCCTGGTGCCCACGGTGCTGGGCTTTGTGCTCTGGTATGCCGGTGCGGCGCGCATCTCGGCTGCCCAGGCCGCGCTGCTGACGGCGCTGATGCCGGCATCGGCCCTGCTGCTCTCGGCCCTGGTGCTGGGCGAGCCCATCACGGGCCAGCAGCTGCTGGGCCTGGCGTTGGTGCTGGCCGCGATGGCCCTGCTGGCCTGGGCGCAGCGCCGCGCCTCAACCCACCAATAGCTTGTGCACCAGATCCGGCGTGGTGGCGGCGCCGTACTTCTTCATCAGCCGCGCGCGGTAGACGTCGACGGTGCGCGGGCTGATGGCCAGCCTCTTGCCGATCAGCTTGCTGGTCAGGCCCTCGATCAGCAGCGCGGCGATCTCGCGCTCGCGCGCCGTCAGCTCGGCGCGCACGGCCTTCAGCTGGCGGTGCGCGGAGAGGTCCTCGAAGCTCCAGATGCCCTGGGCATGAGGGTTGCGCGGGTCGAGCGCGCGGCCCGAGACATGGCACCAGAACAGCTCGCCGCGCCGCGGCCCGGCCAGCCGCTTCATGATGCGGTCGTCGGCGTAATAGCCCTGGCGATCGAGGCTGGCGACGATGCGCTCGCCGGTGCGCTCGAACTCGGCCGGGCTGGGGTAGAGCAGCTCGAAGCTGTGGCCGATGAACTGCTCGCGCTCGGCGCCGAACATCGCCAGCACATGGCGGTTGCAGTCGAGGATCTGGCGGTTCTCCGACAGCACCAGGCCGATCGGTGCAAGGTCGAAGGCGGTGCGGTAGTCCAGGCCCATGGTGCTTAGAGGCTGTGAAGTAATGGCTTGCGCCCGCGCCGGGGGATCCCAGGGCGCGGGAGTAGGCGCAGGCCGCCGCCCGGACTCGCGTCCGGGCCAGGGCTGCAACGCCCGCCTGCGCCCTGGGACCCCCCGGCCCACAGGGTGAGGCCCCCAAAGGCGCCCACTCGTTGTTGCCAACGCTTGTCGGGCGTACAGCACGACTGCGCGTCGGCGCCTAGATTGGACCCCTTTGGGGGCCTCACGCGGGCGTAAGCCATTGCTTCACAGCCTCTCAGAGCAGGGCGTAGGTGGTGGTGGCCTGGGCGGCGAGCTTGCCGTCGGCGCCCAGGATGTCGATCTGCCCGAAGGCCAGGCTCTTGCCGCTGCGCAGCACCTGGGCCTCGATCAGGCAATGCGTGCCGCTGACGGGGCGCAGAAAGCTGGTCTGCAGCTGCACCGTGGTCATGGGCCGGAACTCGCCCAGCGTGGCCATCATGGCCAGCACCATGGCGGTGTCGGCCGCGGCCATCGCGGCCTGCCCGCACATCACGCCGCCCACATGCACGAACTCGGGTTTGACCGGCAGGCGCAACCGCACGCGGCCGGGCTCGGCGCTCAGCACCTCCAGGCCCATCTGGGCGATCCAGGGCGCAAAGATGCGCGGAATTTCCTGCTGGAGCTGCTCGATCTGCATGGGTGGCGGGCCTGGGTGGAAGCGAAGGCGCCAGCATAGCCGCGCGGCATGCCGCGCTGGTGTCCATCAGGGCGCGTACAGCACTTTCATGCTGGCATCGACCTGGCTGGCGTCCAGATAGGCGATCGCACCCGGGTTGGCCAGCAGCGCGGCGCGCAGCTGCGCCGGATCGGCGAACTCGCGCGGCGCATGGCCCTTGCCGCTGAACACCAGGCGCGACCAGGCGGCCTTGACCTGGGCCGCATCGCGCTCCAGCACCCTGGCGTAGAACTCGTCGCGCAGCGCACCGCCGCTGGCCAGCAGCTGTGGCGCGCTGCCGTCGGGCAGGGCACGCGCCTGCCCGAGGTAGAGCTCGCTCACCTCCTGCCTGCTGAGCCGGGCCAGCGGGCTCCGCGCCGAGCTCACCACCACCGGCTGGCTCACCAGGTAGCGGGCCAGGATGCGCTCGATCTGCCCGCTGCTGCGCAGCCGCTCGATGGCGGCGAGCATGAGTTCGCCGCCGTTGCCCCCAGCCTCGCCGCGCCCGCTCTTGGGCACGGCGCAACGGAATTCGGCCTTGAACAGCGGCAGCCGCCAGTAGGCGATGTTGTGCCCGGGGTTGGCGCGCTGGTACCAGCTCACCTCGCGCTGCTCGGCGATCGCGTAGGGCACGCGGTTGAGGCTGAGCTTTTGCAGCGAGCGTTCGATGGCGATGGTGTCGTCGCGCCGCAGGCGGCCGTCGGCCACGCGCTCGTCGACGCCGGGATAGACGAAGCCCAGCACCGTGCCCAGCGCCTGGCCGCGCGGCAGCTGCTCGAGGCTGGCCAGGGCCTCGGCGGTCTGGTGGCCCACCAGCACGTTCTCCAGCTCCAGCAGCGGGCTGCTCCACAGGTATTGCTCGGGCATACGCGTGAACTCGGGGCTCAGATGGCAGCGCAGGTCGATCTCGCCGGCGGCCACAGCGGCGTCCACGCGCGGGCGCGGCAGCAGCACATGCTGGACCGGCAGGCGCAGCGCCTCGCCGATCGCCTGGGCCAGATCGAAGTCGATGCCGCCCACCAGCGCGCCGTCCTTGAAGATCGCATAGGGCGCGCCCCAGGCCGGGATCACCGCCATGCGCAGCGGCCTGGGCTCGGCGGCGAGGGCCGGCCGGCCCGGCAGCAGCAGGTATAGACAGAGCAAGAGGCGCAGCAGCATGGCCAGGTTCAGAACACGAGGTCGAGGTTGAGCGTCAGCACCCGCACCTGCCCGTCCCAGCGCGGGCCGGTATAGCCGCCCAGCGGCGGTGCGAAGGGGTAGCTCACCACGGTGTTGAGGCCCAGCCCGGTCTCGCGCGTGTGGCGCAGGCTCTCGAGCTGGAGTTTCAGCGCCAGGTTCTCGCGCAGATCCCAGCGCAGGCCCAGCTGCCAGATGTGGCGGTCGTTGGGTGCCTGCAGATAGCGGTCGAGGGCCGCATTCGCCGCGGCCGCCGCGGGCCCGGCCTGCGCATCGGTGAGCAGGCCCAGCGGTGCCTCGGTGAAACGCTGCTGGCCGATCACCGCATAGGGCGTGAAGGCGCCCAGGCGCAGGCTGGCCTGCAGATACCAGGCGCGCACATCGGGGATTAGCAGACCATCCGAGGCGCGCCGCATGGCTTCGCCCTGCAGGGCGAAGCGGCCGTTGTCGTAGACCATGGCGATGGTCTCGGTGCGCACCTGCAGGCCCTGCGCGCGGCCGCGCGCGTCCAGCACCGCGGCGCAGTTGCTGCAGCCGGTGCTGCCCGAGCGCAGCTGCGCAAACAGCTGCTCGAACACCGGCAGCCGCGCGTCGATGCGGTACTGGGCATGGGCCAGCCGCAGCGTCCAGTTGCGCCGCGTCCATTTGCCGACCAGGGTGGCGACGCGGTCGGCGTCGATGGAACCGGTCGCGACCTCGACCTTGGAGCGTCCCAGCGCCGCCTCCAGGCTCAAGTCGCCCTGCGACCCATGCTGGTTCCAGAGCGCGTTCGCGCCGTCCACATGGGTGATGGGATTGAGCTGGTAGACGGTGTTGGCCGGCCGCACCGCGGTCTGGGCATAGCCGAGGTAGCGGGTGTCGGAGTTCAGGAACACCGGCAGCGAGGTGCGCCCGAGCTTGAGCTGCAGCTGCGGGCCGGCGTCCCAGGCGGCGTACAGCCATTCGACGCGCGGGCGCAGGCGGTCCGGCACCTCGTCCTTGGCGATCAGCTGCAGCACCGCGCGGGTCTCGCCGGGCGTTTTCAGCGTCAGCTGCAGGCCGGCGAGGCTGTCGCCGTCCAGGCGCCATTGCCGCAGCGAGGCTGCGGGCGCGCGGGAGTCGGCGCGCACGCTGGCCACCGGGTCGTCGGCGCGGTAGGCACCCAGGGTGCCAAAACCATCCAGTGCCAGCCAGTCGGGCAGGCCGGCTGCGGCGGCGGCCGGCGGCCCACCCAGGCACAGCAGCGCGGCGGCCATGGCGAGGCGGCGCGTCATTGGAATTCCTGCGGCATGGCGCGATGGTAAGGCCGACCCGGGGGCGCGATCTGCTGGCAAACCGCAGGTGGATTAGGTGAATTCGCGTAACGACTACGTAAAGCCATACGTAGTACGCTCGGCGGCGTTGCGAACACAGCTTGATTGGAGACAGCAATGAACAAGCTTTATCCCAGTGCGGCCGCCGCGCTGGATGGCATCGTCAAGGACGGCCAACTGCTGGCGGTCGGCGGCTTCGGCCTCTGCGGCATTCCCGAGGCCCTCATCGCCGCACTGCGTGATACCGGGGTGAAGCAGCTGACGGTGATCTCCAACAATGCCGGCGTGGACGGTTTCGGCCTCGGCCAGCTGCTCGAGACGCGCCAGATCAAGAAGATGATCTCCAGCTATGTGGGCGAGAACAAGGAGTTCGAGCGCCAGTACCTGGCGGGCGAGCTGGAGCTGGAGTTCACGCCCCAGGGCACGCTGGCCGAGAAGCTGCGCGCCGGCGGCGCCGGCATCCCGGCCTTCTACACCCGCACCGGCGTGGGCACCATCGTCGCCGAGGGCAAGGAGCTGCGCGAGTTCGATGGCCATACCTATGTGATGGAGCATGCGCTCAACCCCGAGGTGGCGCTGGTGAAGGCGCATACCGCCGACAAGAGCGGCAACCTGGTGTTCCGCCGCACCGCGCGCAACTTCAACCCGGCCGCCGCGATGGCCGGCAAGATCACCGTGGTGGAAGTGGAGCATGTGGTCGAGACCGGCAGCATCGACCCCGACGCGGTGCACCTGCCCGGCATCTATGTGCACCGCATCGTGCACAACCCGAACCCCGAGAAGCGCATCGAGAAGCGCACTCTGAGCGAAAAGAAGGGAGCCTGAGATGGCCTGGACGCAAGACCAAATGGCGGCGCGCGCCGCACAGGAGCTCGAAGACGGCTTCTATGTGAACCTGGGCATCGGCATCCCCACCCTGGTGGCCAACTTCGTGCCGGCTGACAAGGAAGTCTGGCTGCAGAGCGAGAACGGCATGCTGGGCATCGGCCCGTTCCCGACCGAGGACGAGGTCGACGCCGACCTCATCAACGCCGGCAAGCAGACCGTCACCACCATCGCCGGCTCCAGCATCTTCGGCAGCCACGACAGCTTCGCGATGATCCGCGGCGGCAAGATCAACCTCTCCATCCTCGGCGCCATGCAGGTGAGCGAGCAGGGCGATCTGGCCAACTGGATGATCCCCGGCAAGATGGTCAAGGGCATGGGCGGCGCGATGGACCTGGTGGCCGGCGTGAAGCGCGTGATCGTGCTGATGGAGCATGTGGCGCGCAAGAAGGACGGCAGCACCGACCTGAAGATCTTGCCCAGCTGCACCCTGCCGCTCACTGGCGTGGGCGTGGTCAACCGCATCATCACCGACCTCGCCGTGATGGACGTGACCCCCGAGGGGCTCAAGCTCGTCGAGCTGGCCGACGGCGTCACGCGTGAGGAGGTGCAGGCCAAGACCGGCGTGCCTTTGCGCTGATCCCGGCGTTTGTGCCATCCCTAGTCTGCAGCGCCTATATGCTGGCTTGCGCGGCCCGTCCTGACACAAAATCGCGCTCGGCTCATCCACAAGGTGGATGGCGCCGGGCCGGTGGAACAGGGGGCACAAGATGCAAGCGTTGCTGCAATCCCAGGGCGTTGACGAGCCGCGCCTGAGCTGGGCGGGGCTGGGTCTGGCGGACTATCGCGGGCCCGAACGGCGCCGCCGCGCGACCGGGCTGAGCCTGCCGAGCGGCCTGTTCTCGCGCGCCCTGGACGAAATCGATCTGGGGCTGCTGCTGGTCACCGAGAGCGGCCAGCTGCATTACGCCAACCACATGGCGCGCAGCCGCCTGGCCCACCATGCCGGGCTGTGCCTGCACAACGACTGCCTGAGCGCCAGCCTGGATGCCGACCAGCTGCGTCTGAAGGCGGCCCTGCAGGCCGCCGCCCTGCAGGGCCTCAGGCGGCTCATCACGCTGGGCAGTGGCGCGGCACGGCTGATGCTGTCGGTGATCCCGATGGCGCTGGGCGACAACCGGCCCGGCGCCCTGGTGCTGCTGGGCAAGCAGCAGCTCTGCGGCGAGCTCTCCATCCATGCCTTTGCGCGCGAGCATCGCCTCACCAGCGCCGAGCAGCAGGTGCTGCAGGCGCTGTGCGAGGGGCTGCAGCCGCAGGACATCGCCGCCAAGCACCAGGTGGCCGTCTCCACCATCCGCACCCAGATCGCCAGCCTGCGCGCCAAGACCCAGGCCGAAAGCATCCGCGACCTGGTGGGCATGGTGGCCATGCTGCCGCCCATGCTGGGCGTGCTGCGCGGCCCGACCCAGGGCTGAGCTCCCGCTGCGGCTAGGATGGCGGCCTCGGCATCCACTCCTACGCCCTCATGCGCTTGTTCGTGAAATGGCTGGCCCTGGCGCTGGGCCCGGCCTTGCTGCTGGCCTGTGCCAGCCCGCCCCCGCTCGCACCGGCCCAACCCGAGGCGGCGAGCGGCTGGACCGCCAAGCCCGGTTGGGCGACCCGGCATTTCGCGGTGGCCGCGGCCAATCCGCAGGCGGTGGAGGCCGGCTACCGGATCCTCAAGGCCGGCGGCAACGCGCTTGACGCCGCCATCGCCACCCAGCTGGTGCTGGCCCTGGTGGAGCCGCAGTCCAGCGGCATCGGCGGCGGCGCCTTCCTGATGCATTGGGATGGGCGGAACCTGAGCGCCTGGGACGGGCGTGAGACCGCGCCTGCCGCGGTGGATGAGCGGCTCTTCATCAAGCCCGACGGCCGCCCCATGAGCATGGGCGAGGCGGTGGTGGGCGGCCGCGCGGTCGGCACGCCCGGCGTGCTGGCGATGCTGGAGGCCGCGCATCGCCGCCATGGGCGCTTGCCTTGGGCGCGCCTGTTCGAGCCCGCCATCGCGCTCAGCGAGCAGGGCTTCGAGGTCGGCGCGCGCATGCACCTGCTGCTCGGCGGCGCCAGCGGTTTGCGCCGCGACGCGGTGGCGGCACGCTATTTCTTCGACGCCGATGGCAAGCCCTGGCCCCAGGGCCAGCGCCTGCGCAACCCGGCGCTCGCCGAGGTGCTGCGGCGCATCGCCGCCGAGGGCAGCGAGCAGGCCTTCTACCGCGGCAGCGTGGCCCGCGACATGGTGCGCCGGGTGCGCGGCCATGCCGGCAACCCCGGCCTGCTCAGCGAGGCCGACCTGGCCGCCTACCGGCCGCGCGAGCGCCAGCCGCTGTGCACCGACTGGCGCCGCGACGCGCCTGCGGGTGCCGGCCCGGGCTGGCGCGTCTGCGGCTTTCCGCCGCCGTCTTCCGGACACCTGACGGTGATGCAGATCCTGGCCATGCTGCCGCCCGGCGACGCCGCCCGCGATCTGCAGGACGGCAAGCCGCGCGCGGCCTGGCTGCACCGCTATCTGGAGGCCTCGCGCCTGGCCTTTGCCGACCGCGCCCAGTACATCGCCGATCCCGATTTCGTCGACGCGCCGGCGGGCGACTGGGCGAGCCTGCTGGACCCCGACTACCTGCACCAGCGCGCCGCCTTGATCGGCCCGCGCAGCATGGGCGAGGCCCAGGCCGGCACGCCGCGCCAGGCGCGCAGCGCCCATGCGCCGCAGGCCGCGCAGGTCGAGCATGGCACCAGCCATATCAGCGTGATCGATGGCGAGGGCCACGCGGTGGCGCTCACCACCACGGTGGAGGCGGCCTTCGGGGCGCAGATCATGAGCGATGGCGGCACCGGCCTGGTGGGGGGCTTCGTGCTCAACAACCAGCTCACCGATTTCTCCATGCTGCCGCGCGATGCCCAGGGCCGGCCGGTGGCCAACCGCGTCGAGCCCGGCAAGCGCCCGCGCTCCAGCATGAGCCCGACCCTGGTGTTCGACCCGCGCGACGGTCGCCTGCTGATGAGCCTGGGCTCACCGGGCGGGCAGGCCATCATCCATTTCGTGGCCAAGACCCTGCTGGCCACGCAGGACTGGGGCATGGACGTGCAGAGCGCCATCAACCTGCCCAATGTGGGCAACTTCAACGGCCCCTCGGTGCTGGAGCGCGGCCTGCTGCCGCCGGCCACGGTGCAGGGCCTGCGCGCGTTGGGTCACCAGGTGATCGAGCTCGATTTCCCCAGCGGCCTGCAGGCGATCGAGCGCCGCGGCGGCGGCTGGTTCGGCGGCGCCGACCCGCGCCGCGAGGGCATCGTCAAGGGCGATTGAGCGGCCGCTTGAAGAACGGCAGGTCGGGCAGGCTGGGGAGCTTGGGCAAGGGGGGCCGCCAGGGCTTGCCGGTCAGCTGCGCGCTGATGGCGGCCTTCAGCGGCGGCAGCCGCCCGGCCAGCGCCAGCACGCCGCGCCGCAGCAGGCGTGCGCCGGGGCGCTCGTCGGTGAACAGCTTCACCACCGCATTGGTGCCCTGGTAGATCGGCCAGGTGGCGCGGCGGTGTTCGGCCGCGTAGCGTTGCAGCAGGGCGGCGTCGCCAGGGTCGGCCGCACCCTTCAGCAGCCCGGCCAGGGTCTGCACGCCGTAAAGCCCGAAGTTGTAGCCATGCGCGGTGACCGGGTGCATGCCCACCGCGGCATCGCCGATGAGGGCAAAGCGCTGCGCGGCGAAGCGGTGCGCGTAGGTGGCCACCAGCGGGTAATGGTGACGCGGGCCGATCAGCTGCAGCTTGCCCAGCTGGCCCAGGCTTTGTTCCTGCACCCAGGCGGTGAAACGCGCCTCGTCCCAGGCGAGCATCTCCTGCAGCGGCTGGCTGTCCATCGTCAGCACCAGCGAGCTCTGGCGGCCATTGAGCGGTAGCCAGGCCATGGTGTGGCCGTAGTGGAAGCATTCCAGCGCGGTGGCCTCGTGGTCTTTTTCCTCATGCGCCATGCGGCAGACGATCACGCCGCGGCCGAAGTCGCGCATCTCGGCGCCGATGCCGGCCAGGCGGCGGGCGTTGGAGAAGCGGCTGTCGGCGGCGATCAAGAGCGGGGCCCGCAGCGTTTCGCCGCTCTCCAGCGTGACGCTGGCCGCGTCGGCCTGCAGGCTCAGGCTGCGCATGCGCGCCTCGCAGCGCAGCTGGATCAGTCCCGCGCGGCGCAGCGCGCCCTGGTAGGCGATGCGGCGCAGCCAGTGGTTGGGCACCAGGGCGCCCAGCTGGCCCGCAGCATCGGGCTCGCCGGGCTCGAAACCCAGGAAGCGCGGCTCGCTACCGTCGAACACATGCGCCCGCCTGAGCGGCGAGATCTGCTCCGGGGGCAGGTCTTGCCAGGCGCCGAGCTGCTGCAGCACCGCCATGCCGCGGTGGGTGAGCGCGATCTCGCGGCCGTCCTCGGCCGGATCGGCGATCTGCGCCAGCGGCGCCTGTTCCAGCACGGTGCTGGCGAAGCCGGCATCCGCCAGCGCGGCGGCCATGGAGAGGCCGGCCGGGCCGGCGCCGATGATGAGGACTTGGGGCTGTTGCTCTGCTTGCATCCGGCGAGGCTAAGGCCGGGCGGCCCGCCGCGCCTTGATCCGGCTCAGGTTTTGCGCAGGGCCAGCAGGCTGGCGATGGCCGTGCCGGCGAACAGCAGGCCGGCCCAGACCTCGTAGGGCGCGCCCAGCACCGTGTAGGCCGAGGCCTCGGAGCAGGAGGCCGTCACCATGAAGACCGAGGGCAGCAGGGTCTCCAGATCCAGCGCGGTGAGGATGCGATCGGCCAGGGTCATGTCGCAGGAGGCCAGCTTGGCCACCACCTCATGCTGGTAGATGGCGGCCGTGAGCCCGGCCAGGGCCAGCAGGCCGCAGACCAGCAGACTGGCCTTGCGCAGCGCCGGCTGGCGCTTGCCCAGCCAGCCCAGGCCGGCGCAGGCGGCCAGCAGCAGGAAGATGCCGCGCTGCATCACGCACCAGGGGCAGGGCTTCACATTGAAGGCATGCTGGGCGATCAGGGCAAAGGCCACCGAGCCCAGGCTGGCCAGCGCGATCAGGCCGAGCGTGCGGGCCGGCAGTTTCGAGGGCGTGAGGAACATCAGGCGGCTTCGGCGCTGTCGTGGATCTCGGCGATCAGCTCGATCTCGACGCAGGCACCCAGTGGGATCTGCGCCACGCCGAAGGCGCTGCGCGCATGCTTGCCGGCCTCGCCGAAGACCTCGCCCAGCAGCTCGGAGCAGCCGTTGGTGACCAGGTGCTGCTCGGTGAAATCGGGCGTGCTGTTCACCAGGCTCATGACCTTGACGATGCGGCTGATCTTGTTCAGATCGCCCACAGCGGCGTGCAGGGTGCCGATCAGGTCGATGGCGATGGCGCGGGCGGCCAGCTTGCCGGTGGCGGTGTCCACATCCTTGCCCAGCTGGCCCACCCAGGGCTTGCCGTCCTGCTTGGCGATATGGCCCGAGACGAAGAGCAGCTTGCCGCTGCGCACAAAGGGCACATAGGCGGCGGCCGGCACGGCCAGCGGCGGCGGCGTGATGCCCAGGGCGTTCAGGCGGTCATACACATTGTTGCTGGCGGGGGTGGCGCTCATGGCTGTTCGCAGACTCAAAAAGGGGTTAGAACTTTGGCGCGCATCCTACACCGGCGGCCAATTCCGGCGCCCGGAGCGACAGGGAGTGGTGAAGCATCATGCTGGCGACGACGAGACCGGCGCCGCGTGCCTGGCATGGCGTGCTGCTGATGTTGGCCTGGCTGGGCGGCCTGGCGCTGCTGCAGCAATGCGCGCGCCTGCCGGCGCCGGCCGAGCTGGCGGGCCTGCTGCTGCTGGCCGGGCTGGCCCTCGGCCTGGCACGCCTGCTGCCGCACCGGCGCCTGGCTTATCGCGCGGGGCTGGCCGCGCTGGCGCTGGCGCTGCTGGCCTTTGCGCAGGGCGCCTGGCGCGCCGAGCAGCGCCGCGCGCTCGAGCTGCCCAGCGCCTGGGAGGGTCAGGACTTGCTGCTGCGCGGCCGCATCGCCTCGCTGCCCCAGGCGGTGCAGGGCCATGGCGGCGCGGCCGGTTGGCGCTTCGAGTTCGAGCCGGAGCCTGCGGCAGGCGACCCGCTGACATCGCCACCGCCCCTGCCACCACGCCTGCTGCTGAGCTGGTACGGCGAGGCCGACGGCCCCGCGCCGGCCCTGCAGGCGGGCGAACGCTGGCAGCTGCCGCTGCGCTTGCGCCGCGTGCATGGCCTGGCCAACCCCTGGGCCTTCGACCATGAGCTCTGGATGTTCGAGCGCGGCCTGCGCGCCACCGGGGTGGTGCGGCCCGGCGCGGCCGCGCAGCGCCTCGCCGCCGCACCCTGGTGGGCGCTGCTGCGCTGGCGCCAGGCCCTGCGCAGCGCCATCCAGGCGCAGCTGGGCAGTGCCGATGCCGCCAGCGCCGCCAGTGCCGGTGTGCTGGCGGCGCTGAGCCTGGGCGATCAGGCCGCCATCGCCCGGCATGAGTGGGACCTGTTCCGCGACACCTCGGTCGCGCACCTGATGAGCATCTCGGGCCTGCATGTCACCATGTTTGCCTGGTTGGCCGCCGGCCTGGCGGCGCGCCTGTGGCGGCGCAGCGCCTGGTTGTGCCTGCGCCTGCCGGCGCCACTGGCGGCTGAGGCGCTGGGCGTGCTGGCGGCCTGGGCCTATGCGGAATTTTCCGGCTGGGCCGTGCCCTCGCAACGCACCGTCTGGATGCTGCTGGTGCTGGCCCTGCTGCGCCTGACCGGCTGGCGCTGGCCCTGGCCGATGTGCCTGCTGGCCTCGGCCTGCGTCGTCACCCTGCTCGATCCCTGGGCGATCGCCCAGCCGGGCTTCTGGCTCTCCTTCGCCGCGGTGGGCCTGCTGATGGGCAGTGCTTCCGACAGCGCCCATGCCGCGGGGTCAGGTCTTGCCAAGGCCCTGCACCAAACCCTGCGGCAGGCTCTGCATGGCCAGTGGGTCGCCACCCTGGGCCTGGCGCCGCTGACCCTGCTGTTCTTCCAGCAGCTCTCGCTGGTGGGCTTGCTGGCCAATCTGCTCGCCATTCCCCTGGTGAGCTTCGTGATCACGCCGCTGGCCCTGCTGGGCGCCGCTTCGCCCTGGCTGTGGCAGCTGGATGCCTGGATCGTGCAGGGTCTGCTGGGCTATCTGGAATGGCTGGCCAGTTGGCCCCTGGCGGTGTGGCGCGTGCCGGTTGCGCCGGCATGGGCGCAGCTGCTGGGCCTGCTGGGCGGCGCGCTGCTGGTGCTGCCGCTGCCCTGGCGCGCGCGCGGCCTGGGCCTGCTGCTGGCCCTGCCGCTGCTGTGGCCCGCGCCGACGCGCCCCGGGGAGGGCGAGTTCGAACTGCTGGCGGCCGATATCGGCCAGGGCAATGCGGTGCTGGTGCGCACAGCCGGCCATGCGCTGCTCTACGACGCCGGCCCGCAGGTCGCCCCGGGCATCGATGCCGGCCAGCGCGTGCTGCTGCCGCTGCTGCGCGCGATGGGGCAGGGCCGGCTGGACCTGTTGCTGCTGAGCCATCGCGACAAGGACCATGTGGGCGGCGCCGGCTCGCTGCTGGCGGCCCTGCCGATTCAGGGCCTGCTCAGCTCGCTGGAGCCCGCGCATCCGCTGCTGCAGGGTGGCCCGCCGGCGCAGCGCTGCGAGCGCGGCCAGCGCTGGCGCTGGGACGGCGTGGACTTCGAGCTTCTGCATCCCGCCGCCGCCGACTATGCGCAGCAGCCCGCCAAGAGCAATGCGCGTTCCTGCGTGCTGCGCATCATCAGCAGGGGCGGCCGCGCCGCCCTGCTGACCGGCGATATCGAGGCCGAGCAGGAGGCCCTGCTGCTGGCGCGCGGTGGCGCAGTGCTGGCCAGCGAGGTGCTGCTGGTGCCCCACCACGGCAGCAAGACCTCATCCACCGAGGCCTTCATCGCCGCGGTGGCACCGCGCCTGGCACTGGTGCAGGCCGGCTACCGCAACCGCTTCGGCCACCCGGCGCTGCAAAGCCTGGCGCGCTACCAGGCCCAGGGCAGCCAGCTGCTCGCCAGCCCAAGCTGCGGCGCCTGGGGCTGGCGCAGCAGCGACGGCGCCTGGTGGTGCCAACGCGAACGCGAGCGGCGCTATTGGCATTGGCGCGACGATGGGCCGGCCGCGGACGAAGCGATGGGGCCGGAGCCCGAGCCGGGCGGGCCGGCTTACGGCTTCTGACCCGCCGCCCGCCATGCCGCCAGCGTGCGGCCCAGTTCGATCACCGCCATGGCGTAGTAGCTGGACCAGTTATAGCGCGTCAGTGTGAAGAAATTCTCGCTGCCGGCGACATAGCTGGGTGCGGCGTCGCCGTTCTGCAGTTCGATCACCGCCAGCAGGCCGGCATGGGCCTGGCCGGCCTCGGCCAGGCGCGCACCCTGTTCGGCCAGTTGCGCGGCCGTGAAGCTGGGCTTGATGTCGGGCGCCAGCAGCGTGGCGCGCGCCGCGGTGTCGACCGGTAGCGCGATCTCGAAATGCGTGGGCAGGCCGCGTTGCCAGCCGTGATTGGCGAGGAAATTGGCCACCGAGCCGATCGCGTCCTCGGGGCTGGCGATCAGGTCGATGCGGCCGCTGGCATCGAAGTCCACCGCATGGCGGTTCCAGCTGCCGGGCATGAACTGGCCGTAGCCCAGCGCGCCGGCATAGGAGCCCTTCACGGCCAGCGGGTCCAGGCCCTCGCGCTGGCACAGCAGCAGGAACTGCCGGAGCTCCTCGCGGAAGAATTCGCTGCGGTCCTTGCGGCCGGGCGGGAAGTCGAAGCTCAGGGTGGCGAGCGCGTCGATGACGCGGAATCCGCCCATGATCTGGCCGTAGAAGGTCTCCACGCCGATGATGCCGGCCACGATCTCGGCCGGCACGCCATAGCGCTCCTCGGCGCGCGCCAGGGCCGCCTCATGCTGCTGCCAGAAGGCCAGGCCGGCGGCCAGCCGACGGGGCTCGACGAAGCGGGCACGGTAGGCCGCCCAGTCCTTGGCCGTGCCCACCGGCGGCGGCATGATGAGTTGCTGCACCCTGGGGTGGCGTTGCGCCTGCGCCAGCAGGTGGCGCAGCGCGGCGGGCTCGTAGCCGAGCTCCTGGGCGTGCTGGTCGGCAAAGCGCATCACGTCGGCGCGCTCGCCATAGGCATGCGGCGCGGCGGCCTTGGCATGCTTGGCCTTGGCGGGGGCAGCGTGCTGGCGCGGCGGCTTGGCTTGCACCGATGGGGCGAGCAGGCAGGCGACGAGCGCCAGGGAAAGAAATTGTGCGAGACGAGGACGCAAGGCGAGGCTACTTTCGGGTCAGATGGCGGCTGCGCAACGGAGCTGCCGCGCGGGTGAATTCTCGCTGCCATCGCCAGCGCGCCAGCAGGCCAAGCGCGGGCGCCGGCGCCGCGGCATAGCGGCTGCGCTCCAGCTCCAGCAGCAGCTCGGCCAGCGGCGCGGCCGCGCTGCCATGCCGGGCCATCAGCAGTTCGGCCCATTGGCGCAGGCCCTGGTGGGCCTGGGCGGCGATGCCCAGCCGCGCGAGCCGGGCCATCAGCCATTGGCGCTGGCGCGACCAGGCATCGTGCGGGCGCGCCTGCCAGCTTGCCCACAGCCCGCCGGCCGCGGCGATCAGCGCGATCAGGCCGGCGCTGAGCTGGCCCAGCGCGCTCCAGTCGGGCGCGCTCCAACCCAGGCGCTTGAGCAGATCGAACTGGTCGCTGCGCGAATAGCCCAGCACGGCCTGCTGCCAGCGGTTGTTGATGGTCTCCCAGGCGCGCCGCATCTGCAGCCAGAGGGCGGGGTTGACCTGCCCAAGCGCGCCGGCCAGCGGCCCCGGCGGCGGGCGCAGCGGCTGGCCACCGCGTATGCGCTCGGGCGCCACGGCGGCGGTCGGATCGGCGCGCAACCAGCCGCGGCCGGGCACCCAGTATTCGGCCCAGGCATGGGCCTGGCTGTTGCGCACCACCAGATAGCCATCCTGCAGCTCGGCATCGGCGCCCTGGAAGCCGGTCACCACCCGCGCCGGCACGCCCATGGCACGCATCACCACCACGAAGGCGGAGGCGAAATGTTCGCAAAAGCCCAGGCGCCGATCGAACCAGAACTCGTCCACCAGGTGCGGGCTGGTCTCGCCGTAGCGGCCCGGCGCGAGCGTGTAGATGAACTCCTCGCTGCGCACATGGGCCAGCACCGCGTCCGCCAGGGCGACGGGCAGGCGGCTCGCGTCCAGGTCGGCAAAGCGTGGCTGGCGGCGCAGCTCGCTGGCCCAGCCAAGGGTGCGCGGATTGCGGCTGGGCGGCAATTCCAGATAGGGCTGCAGGCCCAGGTCCGCTTGCAGCGGGCCGATGCGGTAGTCCAGGTAGGCGCTGGCCTGCAGGCGCAGGCGCTCGGTGATGGGGCGCGGCGCCTGCCATTGCAGGTCCAGGCCGCGCCGCAGGCTCAGCTCGCCCGCCTGCAGCTCGCTGCCCGGTGCTTCGGGGCTCATCTCCAGCAGCGGCACCACCGGCAGCCGCAGCGGCTCCAGCGTGAGCTCGTAGCGCAGGCGCGGGCCGGCCACCTCGGGCGGGCTGGCGCTGCGGCGGCTGAACTGGCTGAAGGCATCGCCAGCCGCGCGCGCGCGCCAGGTCCTGCCGTCGAACAGCGTCAGCACCGGGCCGCGGAAGTACAGCGCCCAGGGCGGCGGCAGCACCACGCCGGGCTCGAAGCGCAGCCGCAGCGCGATGCTGTCGTCGTTGGCCAGCTCGGCCACGCCGCCGAACTCCATCTGGTTGGACAGGCCAGTGCGGCCGGTCGCGTCGCTGGGCACGCCCCACAGCGGCCCGATGCGCGGGAACAGCAGATACAGCGCCACCATCACCGGCAGCCCCCACAAGGTGTTGCGCGCGGCGTGGCGCGCCGCCAGGCGCAGGTGCGGCTGGCCCACCGGCATCTGCGCCAGGATCAGCGCGGCCAGCAGGCCCCAGACGGTGGCCAGGGTCCACAGCGCGGTGAGCAGGGACTGCGAGTAGAGGAACTGCGTCAGCACCAGGAAGAAGCCGAGGAAGAACACCACGAAGGCATCGCGGCGCGCGCGCAGCTCCATGGTCTTGAGCGCCATCAGCATCACCAGCATGGTCAGCCCGGGCTCGCGGCCCACCAGCCGGTGGTGCGTCAGCAGGGTCAGGCCCAGCACCAGCAGCAGCGCCGCCAGCAGGGTCCAGCGCCCCGGCAGCGCCGCGCTGCGCCAGGCCAGCACGCCGCGCCACAGCAGCACCAGGGCGGTGATGGCGCTGCACCACAGCGGCAGATGTTCCGCGTGCGGCGCCACCGCTGCGGCGATCACCGCCAGCAGGAACAAGGTGTCGCGCGCCTCGCGCGGCAGCGGCTTCATGCGCGCTCCTGGGCGCGCGCCAGCAATTCCAGGCAGGCCTGCCGGTGCGCCGGTCCGGCATCGGGCCCGAGGCTCTGGCCGCCCAGGCGCAGGCCATAGGGCAGGGCTTGCGCATCGGCGCGCAGCACCCAGGCGCACAGGCGCGACAGCCGCGCCTCCCAGGCCAGGCCCTGGGTCTGGCCCAGCTCCAGCCAGAGCTCGTGGCCGCGCGGGCTGCGCGTGTCGCGCACCCAGAGCTGGGCATCGCCATCGCCGGCCTGGGCGGCCTTCTTCCAGAGGATCTGGCGCGGCGAATCGCCGCGGCGGTAGCCGCGCACCTCGTCCAGATCCTGCCCGGGCAGGGGGGCGAGCTGCACGGCCCGCTGCGGATCCGCCGCGCCGCTGCCGGCCGGCAGCGGCGGGCAGGGCTGCTCGGGCGCCGGATAGACCCAGACCTGGCAGGCCGGCCGCCACACGCTCCAGGCGCCGAACAGGCCGAAGGGGAAGCGCGTCTCGATGCGCAGCGTGGGCAGCGCGTGCAGGCCGCGCCGCGGCATGGCCAGGCGCAACTGCAGCTGGCTGTGGCCCTGGGCCGGCACGTCGGTCCAGGCGCGCTGCTCGGCGCGCTGCTCGGCGGCGCGCAAGCCGATGCCGTAGCGCGCCGCGGCCGGGTTGTGCAGGCGGATCTGCAGGCCGGCCTCCTCACCGGCGAACACCGGCGCGGGGGCGCGCAGGTCAAGGCTTAGGCCGCGCAGATTCGCGTGCGTCACATGCATGGAGACAAAGCCCGCGCCGGTGAGCAGAAAGGTCAGCAGATAGCCCAGGCTGAGCTGCTCGTTGATGGAGGCCAGCAACAGCACCAGCAGGGTGGCGCAGAAGAACAGGCCCGGGCGGCTGGGCAGGATGTAGATATTGCGCTGGACCATCAGGTGCGTGTCGCTGGGCGGGTGGCGCAGCGACCACCAGGCCTGGAAGCGCTGGCGCGGCTTGCTCAGCATGGCGCCGTCAGGGGATGGGCACCGCTTCGATCATGGCGCGCACCTGCTCGCGCGCGCCGCGCCCGCTGCTCGCGCGCGGCGTGAGGCGGTGCGCGATGGTCTGCGGCAGGATGGCCTGCACATCCTCGGGCGAGACATAGTCGCGCCCGCTCAGCAAGGCCTTGGCGCGCGCGGCGCGCAGCACCGCCAGGCCGGCGCGCGGGCTCAGACCCTCGGTGAACCAATGGCCCGAGCGGGTGGCGGCGAGCAGGGCCTGCAGATAGTCCAGCAGCGCGTCGGCGGCATGCACCTGCAGCACCGCCTGCTGTGCCGCCAGCACCTGGGCCGGCGTCATCACCGGCTCGAGCGCGCGGATCGCGGCGCGGCTGTCCTGCCCCTGCAGCAGTTCGCGCTCCGAGGCCTGGTCGGGATAGCCCAGGCTGATGCACATCAGGAAGCGGTCCAGCTGCGATTCGGGCAGCGGGTAGGTGCCCAGCTGCTCGCTGGGGTTCTGCGTGGCGATCACGAAGAAGGGCTGGGGCAGGGCATGGGTGGTGCCGTCGGCGCTGACCTGGAACTCCTCCATCGCCTCCAGCAGCGCGCTCTGCGTCTTCGGGCCGGCGCGGTTGATCTCGTCGGCCAGCAAGACCTGTGCGAATACCGGACCGGGGTGGAAGCGGAACTTGCCGCCGTCTTTTTCGTAGATGCTCACGCCCAGCAGGTCGGAGGGCATCAGGTCGGCGGTGAACTGCACGCGCGAGAACTGCAGGCCCATCGAGCGCGCCAGCGTATGCGCCAGCGTGGTCTTGCCCACTCCCGGCATGTCCTCGATCAACAAGTGGCCACCGGCGATCAAACAAGCCACGCAGTCGGCGACCTGCGCGGATTTGCCTTTGATGATCGTGCTAATCTGGTGCTGCAATGCCTGGAGTTGGTGCGCCAGCGCGGACTGCGAGTCTCGTTGCGTCATGCGGCGCACCTTAACCCAAAACAGCGAAGTACGAGGTTTCTGCCCGCATGTCCACCGCCTATCTCAGCCACCCCGATTGCCGCCGTCACGACATGGGTGCCGGCCACCCGGAATGCCCGCAGCGCCTGGATGCGATCGAGGACTGGTTGATCGCCCACGGCCTGGATGTGGCGCTGACCCGGCACGATGCACCACAGGCGCGCATCAGCGATGTGGAGCTCGCGCACACGCACGGCTATGTGGCGGAGATCCGCGACACGCTGGAGACCCTGGCCGCCACCGGCGAGACGCGCGCCGTCGACCCCGACACCATCGCCAACCCCTATACCTGGGCCGCGGCCCTGCGCGCCGCCGGCGCCGCGGTGCGCGCCACCGATCTGGTGATCGACCGCCAGGCCGAGAACGCGTTCTGCGCGGTGCGCCCGCCCGGCCACCATGCCACGCGCGACCAGAGCATGGGCTTTTGCTTCTTCAACAATGTGGCGATCGCGGCGCGCCATGCGCTGGACGTGCGCGGCCTCAAGCGCGTGGCGGTGGTGGACTTCGACGTGCACCATGGCAACGGCACCGAGGACATCCTGGCCGGCGACGAGCGCGTGCTGATGGTGAGCATCTTCCAGCACCCGCTCTACCCCTATTCGGGCGCCGTGCCCCAGGGCGAGAACATGGTCAACGTGCCGATCCCGGCCTACACGCGTGGCGCCGAGATCCGCGAAATGATCGAGGCCATGTGGATGCCGGCACTGGAGCGCTTCCGGCCCGAAATGATCTTCATCTCGGCCGGCTTCGATGCGCACCGCGAGGACGACCTCGGCCAGCTCGGCCTGGTGGAGGCCGATTACGAGTGGATCACCATGCGTGTGAAGGACATGGCCGAGCGCCATGCCAAGGGTCGCATCGTCTCGGTGCTGGAGGGCGGCTACCATCTCGGGGCCCTGGCGCGCAGCGTCGGCGTCCATTTGCGGGTGCTGGCTGGCGTCTGAACTCCGAGTCGACGAATTGAATCAGACCTTCAGTTTTGAAGAGCTGCAGGCCTTGCTGGCCTCGCTGCTCAGCCCCTCCGCATTGACCGAACTGGGCCTGCTGCTGGCCTGCATGGGCCTGGCTTGGCTGATCGTCTGGCGCCTCAAGCAGCGCGTGCAGCAGCGCGCGCGCTCGGTGCTGCTGGGCAGCCATGTGGTGGACGGCGTGCTGTTCCCGGTGCTGGCGCTGCTGCTGGCCCTGGGCGCGCGCCGCGCCATCCCGCTGCTGGGCCTGAAGGTGGCGGTGTTCAAGCTCGTCATCCCGGTGCTGACCTCGCTGGTGGTGATACGCCTGATCGCGCGCGTGCTGCGCGCCGCCTTGCCCGATTCGGGCTGGATCCGGCTGCTGGAGCGCAGCGTCTCCTGGCTGGCCTGGGGCGGCTCCATCCTCTGGATCATCGGCGTGCTGCCGATGGTGATGGAGGAGCTGGACGATGTGCGCTGGAAGGTCGGCGCCACCCAGGTCTCGCTGCGCGCCATGATCGAGGGCGGCCTCACCGCGGCCTTCGTGCTGGTGCTGGCGCTGTGGATCTCCTCGGCGATCGAGCAGCGCCTCTTGCGCAACACCAGCGTCGACCTGTCGATGCGCAAGATCGCCGCCAACCTGACGCGCGCGCTGTTGATGTTCATCGGCCTGCTGGTGGCGCTGACCGCCGCCGGCATTGACCTCACCGCCTTGGGCGTGCTGGGCGGCGCTTTGGGCGTGGGCATCGGCTTCGGCCTGCAGAAGCTGGCCGCCAACTATGTGTCGGGCTTCGTGATCCTGGCCGAGCGCTCGCTGCGCATCGGCGACATGGTGAAGGTGGACAACTTCGAGGGCCGCATCAGCGACATCAAGACCCGCTACACGGTGATACGCGCGCTCAATGGCCGCGAAGCCATCATCCCCAACGAGACCCTGATCACCCAGCGGGTGGAGAACTCCTCGCTGGCCGACCCGCAGGTGCTGCTCAGCACCGTGGTGCAGGTGGCCTATGGCTGCGAGATCGAGGCGGTGATGGCGCAGCTGGCCGAGGCGGTGAAGGCGGTGCCGCGCGTGCTGCAGCAGCCCGGGCCGGCGGTGCAGCTGAGCAGCTTTGCCGCCGACGGCCTGGAGCTGACGGTGATGTTCTGGATTGCCGACCCCGAGAACGGGCAGGGCGGCGTGCGCTCCGACGTGAACCTGGCCATCCTGCGCTGCCTGAATGCGCTGGGGGTGGAGATTCCCTACCCCCAGCGGGTCGTGCATCAGGTCCAGGCGCCGTTCACTCAGAGCGCGACTCAGAGCGCGATTTGAGCGGCGCGGTAGCTGCGCCGCCAATGCCAGGTCAGCCCGGCGGCGCCCAGCAACAGCGCGCCGCTCACCGCGCCCGGCCCCTGCAGCCCGAACAGGGCCCAGCAGGCCGCACCCGCGCCGGCATACAGCGCCGGCAGCTTCTCATACCAGTAGGCTGAGATCCACATCCCTCATCTCCCTCGACTTTTGCGATTCGTCCTGGCTGCGGGCGCTGGCCGCTTTTACTGCCGGCTCATGGCTGCCTCCGCATCCGTGGGAGGGATCTTCGCTTCTAGGGGCTTGCCAGGCCCATCCCCCGTGGGTAGGAGGCGGGCCCCTCAATCAGGGGGTCAGGCGCCGGCGTCCAGCACCACCCGGTAGCGCGCCTTGCCGCTGCGCAGATGCTCGACCGCCTCGTTCACCCGGCTCATCGGGAAGCGCTCCACCTGCGGCAGGATCTGGTGGCGCGCCGCGAAGTCCAGCATGCGCGCCAGCACCGCGGGGGCCGGCGTGGGCGAGGCCGAGAGGCTGCGCTGCCAGCTCAGCAGGCCGCCGCTCTTGATCGCCATCTTGTCGGTCACCACCCCCACCATGTGCATGCGGCCCTTGGGTGCGAGCGTGCCGATCAGCGCGTCCCACTCGAGGCTGGCGCCGACGGTGATGAGCAGGAAGTCGAGCGAGCCGGCGGCCGCCTTCAGCTCCTTGAGGTCGACGCTGGAGATGGTCTTGTGCGCGCCCAGCGCCAGTGCCTCCTCACGCTTGGATGGCGAGGAGGTGAAGGCCGTGACCTCGCAACCCCAGGCGCGCGCGAACTTCACCGCCAGATGGCCCAGGCCGCCGATGCCCACCACGCCGACGCGATCGGTGGGCTTGATGCTGTGGATCACGAAGGGCAGGAAGACGGTGCCGCCGCCGCACATCAGCGGGCCGGCCGCGGCCGGATCGAGCGCCGCGGGAATCGGCACGGCCCAGCTCCAGTGCGCGCGCAGGCGATCGGCAAAGCCGCCGTGGCGGCCGATGATGGTGGGCTGGCGCTGGCCGCAGAGGTTCTGCTCGCCGCCCAGGCAGAACTGGCAATGCGAGCAGCTGCCGGTGTGCCAGCCGATGCCGACGCGCTGGCCGATGCTGCGGCCCTTGGCGCGCGGGCCCAGGGCGGTGACGATGCCGACCACCTCGTGGCCGGGCACCACCGGATAGCTGGCCGGGAACCATTCGCTGTCGACCATGGCGAGGTCGGAATGGCAGATGCCGCAATGCTCGACGCGGATCTCCACCTCTTCCTCGCCCAGCGGGCCAGGGTCGTAGTCAAAGGGCTGCAGCGGGCCGCCGGCGGTGCTGGCGGCCCAGGCGTGGATCTGGCTCAAGATGGGCTCCTTGGGATAGCAGCCGATTCTCAAGCCTGCGCGCGCCCGGGCGGGTCACCCAGGCGACGCCCGCAGCCATCCAGACATCACCAGTCCGCCGAACGCATCGCCGAGACCCAGCGGCCCTTCTCGATGGCGTAGACGCTGATGGTGCCGAATTTCTGCTCGCCCTGGGCGTCGTAGCGCAGGCTGGCGGTGACCGGGCCATGCAGGTCCAGCGCCTTCATCGCCTTCAGCACCGCGGCCGGATCGGCCGAGCCGGCGCGCGTCAGGCCCTGGGTGATGGAGTAGACCGCGTCGTGGGCGTAATGCGCGCCGTAGACGATGCCTTGCTTGGCCAGCTCGCTGTAGCGCTTCTCGAAGGCCGGGCCGGCATTGAACTCGTAGGGCTCGATGATGGGCGAGGTCGCATACACCGCCCTGATGGGCAGGTCCAGCTTGGGCAGGGTGCTGGTCTTGATGGTGTCGCCGCCCAGCAGGGTGGCCTCGCGCAGGCCGGCCTTGCCCATCGCCTTCACCAGCGCCTCGACCTGGAAGTCCGCCAGCGTGGTGATGACGCAATCGATGCGGGCCGCCACCAGGCGCGCCACCAGTTCGTCGAACTGGGTGGTCTTGGCGTCGAGGCTGGCGCTCACCGCGGGCGCCTTGTCATGCTTCTTCAGCAGCGCCGCCACGCCCGCCATCAGGCCCTTGCCATAGGGCGTGGCGTCGTCCACCAGGGCATAGCGCTGCGCGCCGATCTGACCGAGCGCGTAGCTGGCCATGGCCTTGGCCTGCATATCGTCGTTGGCCACCAGGCGCAGGGTGGTGGCCAGCTCCAGCTGGGTGTAGCGCGGGTTGGTGGAGATCGCCAGCTGAGCGATGCCGGCCTTGGCGTAGATGGGCGCGGTCTCGATGCTGACGCCCGAGTTCAGGTGGCCGATCACCGCCACCACACCGGCGTCCACCAGCTCCTGCGCCACCGCCTTGCCGGTGGCGGCGTCGGACTTGTCGTCCTTGGCCAGCACCTCGAGCTGCACGCGCTTGCCCTGCACCGAGTAGTTGGCGGCATTCAGGTCCTGCACCGCCATCTGCACACCGGCCAGCATGTCCTTGCCCAGCGCGCCCAGCGGGCCGCTGAGCGGCTGGGCCACGCCAATGCGCACGGTGTCGGGGATGCGGGAGCAGGCCGCGAGCAGGGCGGTGAGGGGTGCCGCGGCGGCGGCGAGGATCAGGTTTCTACGATGCATGTCGGGTGCTTGTGAATGTGAAAAAGCCACCGCATGCGGTGGCCTTGGAGCAAGGTTCGGCGCTTCAGGCCGCGTTGACCGGAATGGCCACCGTCTTGCCGCCGGCAATGCGCTGCTGCCACTCGGCCGGGCCGGTGACATGGGCGCTGGTGCCGCCGGCATCGACCGCCACGGTGACGGGCATGTCGACCACGTCGAACTCGTAGATCGCTTCCATGCCCAGGTCGGCAAAGCCCACCACCGGCGCGGCCTTGATCGCCTTGCTGACCAGGTAGGCGGCACCGCCCACGGCCATCAGGTAGGCGCTCTGGTTGTCCTTGATCGCGTCGATGGCGATCTGGCCGCGTTCGGCCTTGCCCACCATCGCGATCAGGCCGGTCTGTTCCAGCATCATGCGGGTGAACTTGTCCATGCGGGTGGCGGTGGTCGGGCCGGCCGGGCCCACCACCTCATCGCGCACCGGGTCGACCGGGCCGACGTAATAGATCACGCGGTTGGTGAAGTCCACTGGCAGCTGCTCGCCCTTGGCCAGCATGTCCTGGATGCGCTTGTGCGCGGCATCGCGGCCGGTCAGCATCTTGCCGTTCAGCAGCAGGGTGTCGCCCGGCTTCCAGCTCGCCACCTCGGCCTTGGTGAGGGTGTTGAGGTCGACGCGCTTGCTCTTGTTGTAGTCGGGCGCCCAGTGCACATCGGGCCACAGGTCCAGGCTCGGCGGGGTCAGGTAGCTGGGGCCCGAGCCGTCGAGCACGAAATGCGCATGGCGGGTGGCCGCGCAGTTGGGGATCATCGCGATCGGCTTCGACGCGGCATGCGTGGGGTAGGTCTTGATCTTGACGTCCAGCACCGTGGTCAGGCCACCCAGGCCCTGTGCGCCGATGCCCAGCGCGTTGACCTTCTCGTACAGCTCGATGCGCAGTTCCTCGAGCTTGTTCTGCGGGCCGCGCTCGAGCAGCTCGTACATGTCGATATCGTCCATCAGGGCTT
This sequence comes from Paucibacter sediminis, assembly GCF_030254645.1. NCBI lineage: Bacteria > Pseudomonadati > Pseudomonadota > Betaproteobacteria > Burkholderiales > Sphaerotilaceae > Roseateles > Paucibacter sediminis. Next base: position 4,809,095 of record NZ_CP116346.1, on the reverse strand, counting down.
CCTTGGCCAGCAGCGCGGCCTTCTCGGCCGTGCCGCCGACGCCGATGCCCAGCATGCCCGGCGGGCACCAGCCGGCGCCCATGGTCGGCACGGTCTTGAGCACCCAGTCGACGATGTTGTCGCTCGGGTTGAGCATATAGACCTTGCTCTTGTTCTCGGAGCCGCCGCCCTTGGCGGCGACGATCACGTCCACCGTGTTGCCCGGCACCACCTCCATGAAGACCACCGCGGGCGTGTTGTCCTTGGTGTTCTTGCGCTCGAAGATCGGGTCGGCCAGCACCGAGGCGCGCAGCTTGTTGTCCGGATGGTTGTAGGCGCGGCGCACGCCCTCGTTGACGGCGTCCTGGATCGAGCCGGGGAAGTCGCCCCAGCGCACATCCATGCCGATCTTCAGGAACACGTTGACGATGCCGGTGTCCTGGCAGATCGGGCGGCGACCCTCGGCGCACATGCGGCTGTTGGTGAGGATCTGCGCGATCGCATCCTTGGCCGCCGGGCTCTGCTCGCGCTCGTAGGCGCGCGCCAGATGCTGGATGTAGTCGGCGGGGTGGTAGTAGCTGATGTACTGCAGGGCGGCGGCAACGCTGTCGACGAGGTCGGCGTAGCGGATGGTGGTGCTCATGGGGCGTTCCAGGAGGAAAGGTGTTGAAGCTTGGCCCAGTGTACGAGGCCAGGCTGACTCAATGCTTGTCGTCGGGTGCGTGGTGGGCCAGCAGGCGGTCGGTCATCGCGATCGCCATCGCCGAGAGTAGGAAGGCGATGTGGATCACGGTCTGCCACAGCAGTGTCTTCTCGGCATAGTTGTCGGCATTGATGAAGGTCTTGAGCAGGTGGATGCTGGAGATGCCGATGATGGCGGTGGCCAGCTTGACCTTGAGCACCGAGGCGTTCACATGGCTCAACCATTCGGGCTGGTCGGGGTGGCCCTCTAGGTTCATGCGGGAGACGAAGGTCTCGTAGCCGCCCACGATCACCATGATGAGCAGGTTGGAAATCATCACCACGTCGATCAGACCCAGCACCACCAGCATGATGATGGTCTCGTTGAGCTTGAGCGGGCCGGCGTCGGCCTTGTAGCCGATGCTCTTGACCAGCAGTTCGAGCGCGGCGCTGTTGCCGAAGGCGGCCTCGATCAGGTGCACCAGCTCGGTCCAGAACTGGAACACATAGACCGCCTGGGCCAGGATCAGGCCCAGGTAGAGCGGCAGCTGCAGCCAGCGGCTGCCGAAGATCAGTTGCGGCAGCAGGCCGAGCTTGGGATTGCTTGGGGGTTGTGAATTCATGGGTAGCTCGCTTGGGTGTTGGCGGCGGATTCTAGTGAGACCCTGTGACTGTCACTGCGGTGACGGCAGAATGTCTTCTACAAGAGTAAGCGGTTCGTCAGATGCAGGCCGCACAGTAGCGCCCAGCGCTTTATTTCAATTCTGAGACCAGGAGAGAGACACCATGAGCAATTCACCCGCAACGCTGTATCTGCCCTCGGAGGCCGCAGCGAAATCGGCCCATGTCTCGGGCATGGCGGCCTACGAGGCCCTGGTCAAGGAGGCGGCAACCGATTACGAGGGCTACTGGGCGCGTCTGGCGCGCGAGTTCCTGAGCTGGAAGACGCCCTTCACCAAGGTGCTCAACGACAGCGAGGCGCCGTTCTTCAAGTGGTTCGAGGACGGCACGCTGAACGTCTCCTACAACTGCCTGGACCGCAATATCGAGGCGGGCAAGGGTGACAAGACCGCCATCATCTTCGAGGCCGATGGCGGCGAGGTCACCAAGGTCACGTACAGCGAGCTGCTGGCCAAGGTCGCACAGCTGGCGAATGCGCTGAAGGCGCGCGGCGTGAAGAAGGGCGACCGTGTCGTCATCTACATGCCCATGTCGGTGGAAGGCGTGGCCGCCATGCAGGCCTGCGCCCGCATCGGCGCCACCCACTCGGTGGTGTTCGGCGGTTTCTCGGCGCAGAGCCTGCGCGACCGCATCCAGGATGCCGGCGCGGTGATGGTGATCACCGCCGACGAGCAGGTGCGCGGCGGCAAGCAGCTGCCGCTCAAGGCCATCGTCGACGAGGCCCTGGCCGACAACGCCTGCCCCACGCTCAAGGACGTGATCGTCTACCAGCGCACCGGCGGCAAGATCGCCTGGGTGGCCGGCCGCGACCTCTGGCTGCACGAGGTGCTGCAGGGCCAGTCGAGCAGCTGTGAGCCGGAGTGGGTGAGTGCCGAGCATCCGCTCTTCCTGCTCTACACCTCGGGCTCCACCGGCAAGCCCAAGGGCGTGCAGCACAGCACCGGCGGCTATCTGCTGCATGCGGCGCTCACCACCAAATGGACCTTCGACCTGAAGGACGACGATGTGTTCTGGTGCACCGCCGACATCGGCTGGGTCACCGGCCACACCTACATCAGCTACGGCCCGCTGGCGCTGGGCGGCACCGAGATCGTGTTCGAGGGCGTGCCCACCTACCCGGACGCCGGCCGTTTCTGGAAGATGATCCAGGACCACAAGGTCAGCATCTTCTACACCGCGCCCACCGCGATCCGCTCGCTCATCAAGGCGGCCGAGAGCAACGAGGCCGTGCACCCCAAGAACTACGACCTCGGCTCGCTGCGCATCCTGGGTTCGGTGGGCGAGCCCATCAACCCGGCCGCCTGGGAGTGGTACCACCAGCACATCGGTGGCGGCCGCTGCCCCATCGTCGACACCTTCTGGCAGACCGAGACCGGCGGCCACATGATCACCCCGCTGCCGGGCGCCACGCCGCTGGTGCCGGGCTCCTGCACGCTGCCCTTCCCGGGCATCCAGGCCGCCATCGTGGACGAACTGGGCAATGACGTGCCCAACGGCCAGGGCGGCATCCTGGTGGTGAAGAAGCCCTGGCCCTCGATGATCCGCACCATCTACGGCGACCCCGAGCGCTTCAAGAAGAGCTACTACCCCAGCGAGCTGCGTGGCTACTACCTGGCCGGCGACGGCGCGATCCGCGACGAGAAGACCGGCTACTTCACCATCACCGGCCGCATCGACGACGTGCTGAACGTCTCCGGCCACCGCATGGGCACGATGGAGATCGAATCGGCGCTGGTCAGCTGCACCGAGCTGGTGGCCGAGGCCGCGGTGGTGGGCCGCCCCGACGACACCACTGGCGAGGCGATCTGCGCCTTCGTGGTGCTGAAGCGTCCGCGCCCCACCGGCGACGAGGCCAAGGCGATTGCCAAGCAGCTGCGCGACCATGTGGCCAAGGAGATCGGCCCGATCGCCAAGCCCAAGGACATCCGCTTCGGCGACAACCTGCCCAAGACCCGCTCCGGCAAGATCATGCGCCGCCTGCTGCGCTCGGTGGCCAAGGGTGAGAGCGTGACCCAGGACACCAGCACGCTGGAGAACCCGGCGATCCTTGAGCAATTGGGCCAAGCCTATTGAGGCAAGGCGCAAGCCAAAAGGAAAGGCCCGCTGATGCGGGCCTTTTGCTTTGGAGCAGAGGGTTTACTTCACTGTGAGGACCCACTTGGCCAGCGTCTCGGCTTCGGCCGGGCTGACCTGCGTGTTGGCGGGCATCGGCACCGGGCCCCAGACGCCGGAACCGCCCTTGACGATCTTCTCGGAGAGCTTCTTCACCGCATCCTTGTCCTTGGCGTACTTGGCGGCCACGTCTTTGTAGGCGGGGCCGACGAGCTTCTTGTCCAGGGCATGGCAGGCCATGCAGTTCTTCTTTTGCGCCAGCTCGGCGTTGGCGAAGGCGGCGGGTGCGGCCAGGGTGGCGGCGACGGCGGCCAGGGCGATCAGGGTCGACTTCATAGCGTCCTTTCGGGGGTCATGCACGAGGAAGGGTAACTCTCGCGCCGGCTCGACCAAACTGCTCTACAGTCCCGTCAAGCAAGCTGCTGAAATGATTGTAGGGGCGTGTTCCCGCGCCATCACGTCAGCAGGGTTTCACACGTGCGAAAGGAGTTGTCAATGTGGTTCTTAGCCATCGGCCTGGTGCTGTTGTTGCTCAAGCTGGCAGCGGTGGCGCCCGTGGTCGACTGGAGCTGGCTCGTCGTGCTGGCGCCTTTCGGTCTGGCCATCGCCTGGTGGGGCTGGGCCGACTCGCATGGCTACACGCAGAAGAAGGTGATGGAGCGCATGGACGAGAAGAAGGCCGCGCGCCGCGAGAAGGCGCTGGAAGCGCTGGGGCAGGGCGAGAAGCAGCGCCGCCGCTGAGCGTGGCGCCGCCGCCGGCTTGGCGCTCAGCTGCAGTGCGGGATCTCGGGCTTGGCGTCGGCGCGCATGCATTGCTGGTAGCCGTTGGGCAGCTGATGCAGTTCGCGCGTCTGCCCCACCGGCACGCTGAATTCCTCGATCACCTGATGGGTGCAGCTGGTGGCGGCCTTGCCGCCCGTGCCTTCCAGACTTTGGCAGCGGCTCGTGTAGAGCGCGTAGAAGCATTGGCCGCTGGCGCTCTGCACGCATTGGAACTTGGCCGTGCCGGTGCTGCGCATGACGCGCTGGCCGGTGGGGCCGCCGTCGGCATTCACGGTGATGGCGCAGGCGCTGAACAGGCTGGCGATGCCGAGCGCGAGCACAGACTTGAGGGCGAGGTTCTTGATCATCATGGGCAATCGGTCTGATCGGGCCCACAGCGGGCCCGCTTGACGCGATTGTTCGACAGCGGCCCGCGGCCCGTGCCCGCCATGCGATGAACTGCACGGTGGCGGGGTCAGGCCGTCAAGATCTGACCCCGGGCCCGGCCTCACTCGAACTTGTCAAGCACCGCGCCCGAGCTCGCGCTCGACGCGTTCTTGGCGAACTTGGCCAGCACGCCACGGGTGTAGCGAGGTGCGGGCTGTACCCAGGCGGCGCGGCGCTTGGCCAGCTCGGCGGCGTCCACATGCAGCTCCAGCAGCAGCTGGTGCGCATCGATGGTGATGCGGTCGCCCTCGTGCACCAGCGCGATCACGCCGCCCTCGTAGGCCTCGGGTGCCACATGGCCGACCACCATGCCCCAGGTGCCGCCGGAGAAGCGGCCGTCGGTGATCAGGCCCACGCTCTCGCCCAGGCCCTGGCCGATCAGGGCGCCGGTGGGGGCCAGCATCTCGGGCATGCCGGGGCCGCCCTTGGGGCCCAGATAGCGCAGCACCATCACGTCGCCGGCCACGATCTTGCCGGCCATGATGGCGGCCAGCGCCGATTGCTCGTCGTCGAAGACGCGCGCCGGGCCGGTGATGACGGGGTTCTTCAGGCCGGTGATCTTGGCCACGCAGCCCTCGGGCGAGAGATTGCCCTTCAGGATCGCCAGGTGGCCCTCGGCGTAGATGGGCTTGCCGACCGGGCGGATGACGTCCTGGTCGGCGCGCAGGTCGGGCACCTCGGCGAGGTTCTCGGCCACGGTCTTGCCGGTGATGGTCATGGCATCGCCATGCAGCAGCCCGGCCTTGAGCAGCTCCTTCATCACCGCCGGGATGCCGCCGGCATGGTGCAGGTCGATCGCCAGGTAACGGCCGCTGGGCTTGAGGTCGCACAGCACCGGGGTCTGGCGGCGCACGCGCTCGAAGTCGTCGATCGTCCAGTCGACCTCGGCCGCATGCGCGATCGCCAGGAAGTGCAGCACCGCATTGGTGGAGCCGCCGGTGGCCATGATCACCGCCACCGCGTTCTCGATCGCCTTCTTGGTGACGATGTCGCGCGGCTTCAGGTCCTGCTTGACCGCCTCGACCAGCACCGCGGCGGCCTTCTTCACGTTCTCCACCACCTCGTCTTCCACGTTCGCCATGGTGGAGGAGTAGGGCAGGCTCATGCCCAGCGCCTCGAAGGCCGAGCTCATGGTGTTGGCGGTATACATGCCGCCGCAGGAGCCGCTGCCGGGAATGGCGCGGCGCTCGATCTGGCAGAAATCTTCCTCGCTCATCTTGCCGGCGCTGAACTGGCCCACCGCCTCGAACACGCTGACGATGTTGAGGTCCTGGCCCTTGTACTTACCGGGCAGGATGGTGCCGCCGTAGACGTAGAGCGCCGGCACATTGGCGCGCAGCATGCCCATCATGCCGCCGGGCATGTTCTTGTCGCAGCCGCCGATCACGATCACGCCGTCCATCCACTGGCCGCCCACGCAGGTTTCCACGCAGTCGGAGATCACCTCGCGCGACACCAGGCTGTACTTCATGCCCTCGGTGCCCATCGCCATGCCGTCGGAGATGGTGGGCGTGCCGAAGATCTGCGGGTTCGCGCCGGCCTCCTTGAGGCCGATGACGGCCGCATCGGCCAGCTTCTGCAGGCCCGAGTTGCAGGGCGTGATGGTGGAGTGGCCGTTGGCCACGCCGATCATGGGCTTGCCGAAGTCGCTCTCCTGGTAGCCCATGCCGTAGTACATGGAGCGATTGGGGGCGCGGGCCACGCCTTCGGTGATGTTCTTGGAGCGGCGGTTGTAGCTCATGGTGTGCGAAGCAGGGTAGGGGAAGTGCGGTGAGTATGCAGTTGGGCCAGTCTCTGGTCCAATATATGTTTCATGAGTTAATGATTCATAGGGTGTATCAGTGATCGAGACCCGCAGCCTCCGCCAATTTCTGGTGCTGGCCCAGCAGCTGCATTACGGGCGCGCCGCCGCGGCACTGCACATGACCCAGCCGCCGCTCAGCATGGCGATCCAGAAGCTGGAGCAGAGCCTGGGCGTGGCGCTGTTCGAACGCAACCGGCGCTCGGTGGCGCTGAGCCCCGCCGGCGCCGCCCTGCTGCCGGTGGCGGCCAAGCTGCTCGAAGAGATCGAGCAGCTGCCCGCGCTGCTGCAATCGGCCGCCGCGGGCCTGCACGGGCGCTTGCGCCTGGGCTTCGTGTCCACCGTCGGCTATGGCGAGCTGCCGCAGTGGTTGCGCAGCTTCCGCGCTGCGCATCCGGGCATTGCGCTGGCCCTGCGCGAGGCCACGCTGGACGTGCAGCTGCATCACTTCGAGCGCGGCGATCTGGATGCCGGCTTCGTGATCCATCCGCCCGGCGCCGCGCCGGCCGGTTTCGAGGCCCTGCGCATCAGCGTCGAACCCATGGTGCTGGCCCTGCCCGAGAGCGTGGCGCTGCCCAGGGCGCCGGCCGCGGCGTTGGCGCTGCTGCTGAGCGAACCGCTGGTGATCTTCCCGCGCGAGATCGCGCCCTCGCTGTACGACGCGCTGCTGAGCTTTTACCGCGGCCATGGCGCCACGCCGCAGATCGCGCAGGAGGCGATCCAGATGCAGACCATCGTCAACCTGGTGTCGGCCGGCATGGGGGTGGCCTGGGTGCCCGAGGGCTTGAGCGCGCTGCAACGGCCGGGCGTGCGCTACCAGCAGCTGCAGGCGCAGGTGCCGGCCTGCGAGACCAGCCTGATCTGGCGCGCCGGCGCCAGCCCGGTGGTGGCGCGCTTTGTCGAGCATGTGCGCGCGGCGCTGGCGCAAGTGCCGAAAGCCAGGGCTGGTAAGCGTGCGGGCGCTGTGCACAATGCGCCCACTTCAAGGCCGTCAACCAAGCGTCCCATGCAACGTTGAGCCCAGACCTACTCACCCATTCACAAGCCCTCATGCGCAAACACCGTCTTCTGTGCCTGGTCTCACTGTCGCTGGCCACCGCCCTGTCTGCCCAGGCGGCGGTGTTCAAGGATCCGCAGCTGCAGTCGGTCTGGGAGGGCGGCAAGGCGGAGGAGCTCGACAAGATGGCGCAGGCGCGCCTGCGCGCCAATCCGGCTGACACCCAGGCCGCCGCGGCGCTGGCGCTGAGCGCGCTGGACGCCGGCGACGGTGCCCGGCTCGATGCGGCCGCCAAGACCATGCAGCAATGCGTGGAGCGCCAGCCTAGGGATGCCATCTGCCATTTCGCGCTGGGCCGCGTGCTGGGTGCGCAGGCGATGGGCGCCAGCATGTTCAAGGCCATGAGCCTGGCCGGCAAGGTCAAGGAGGCCTTCAGCAAGGCCTTCGAGCTGGAGCCCGGCTCCTTCGAGATGCGCAGCGCCTTGCAGCAGTTCTATCTGATGGCGCCGGGCATGGCCGGCGGCAGCGTCAGCAAGGCCAAGGAGCTGGCCCAAGATCTGCGGGACATGCCCGAGCATGCCAAGCTGATGCGTGCGCGCGTGGCCCAGCATGAGGACAACTATGCCGAGGCCGAGCGCGAGCTCGCGAGCCTCAAGCCCGGCAAGGACCTGGGCCTGCAGACCGAATGGCGCGAGGCCTGGGCGGGGCAGGGCTACCAGTACCTGCGCGACAAGCAGTACGCCAAGGCCAAGGCCTGGTTCGAGCAGCTGCAGCGCGAGCAGCCGCAGTATGCCGCGGCGGGTTACGGCCTTGGCCGCGTGGCCACCGAAACCGGCCAGCTCGACGAGGCGATCCGGCAGTTCGAGCGCGCCCGCGGCCTGGAGGGCGCCGAGGCCTTGCCCTTGGACCACCGCCTCGGCGTGGCCTGGCAGATGAAGGGCGACAAGGCCCAGGCCAAGGCCCTGCTGGAGCGCTTCGTCGCCAACAAGAAGGCCAATCCGCGCAATCTGGAAGACGCCAAGAAGCGCCTGGCCGAGCTGGGCTAGAGTGTTCGCATGAGACTGCTGCGACTGCTTCTTTGTACCAGCCTGTTGGCATGGCAGGGCGCCCAGGCCCTGGTGTTCACCGACGGCCCTTGGCAGGGCCTGCTGGATGCCGGCCGCAGCGACGAGATGGAACGCCAGGCGCAGGCGCGCCTGCGCGAGCAGCCGCAGGACCTGCAGGCGAGCGCGGCCTTCGCGCTCTCGCAGATGACGCTGGCGGACCGCAAGCGCGTGGATGCCGCCGCGCGCCTGATGCAAGACTGCGTGGACCAGCATCCCGACGAGGCCCTTTGTCATTACGCCCTGGCCTCGGTGATGACCATGCAGGCGCGCAACGGCGGCGCCATGAAGATCATCAGCCTGGCCGGCCCGATCAGAAAGCATTTGCAGCGCGCGCTGGAGCTCAAGCCCGATTTCATCGAGGCGCGCAGCAGCCTGCACCAGTACTACCTGCTGGTGCCGGCCTTTGCCGGCGGCGGCGTGGGCAAGGCGCGCGAGCTGGAAGAGCAGGTGCGCGCCAGCCAGCCCGAGTTCGCCAAGCTGATGCGCGCCCGTGTGGCCGGCAGCGAGAAGAACTGGGCGCTGGCCGAGAAGGAGCTGCTGAGCGTGCGCATCGCCGCCGACCCCAGCCTGCTCAATGAATGGCGGCTGGTGTGGGGCGTGCTGGGCAAGGAGTGGCTTGACCAGCGCCAGTACGCCAAGGCCATCGCCGGCTTCGAGCGCATGCTCAAGGAGCAGCCCCGCCAGGCCCTGGCTGCCTATGGTCTGGCGCGCATCTATTTCGCCCAGGAGCAATACGACGAGGCCATCCGGCAGTACGAGCGTGCCAAGGAGATGGACGGCGCCGAGGACTTCCCGCTCGACCATCGCCTGGGCATCGCGCTGCAGGCCAAGGGCGACAAGGCGCAGGCCCGGGCGGCCTTTGAGCGCTATTTGCAGAACCGCCGCGCCAGCCCCAGCAATGCCGAAGACTGCCGCAGGCGTTTGAAGGAGATGGGCCCCGTATGATGCGCGCCAGTTCTCATCAAGAGGAAGTCGTCGCATGTGGGTCCATCCCCAGTTCAATCCGGTCGCGCTGCAGCTAGGCCCGCTGGCCATTCATTGGTACGGCATCACCTACCTGGCCGCTTTCGGCATGTTTCTCTGGCTGGCGAACCTGCGCGTGGCGCAGCCGGCACCTGCCGCGCGTGGCTGGGTCAAGCGCGATGTCGATGACCTGCTGTTCTTTGGCGTGCTGGGCGTGGTGCTGGGCGGACGGCTGGGCTATGTGCTGTTCTACAAGCCCGCCTATTACCTGGCGAACCTGGGCGAGGTGTTCGCGGTCTGGAAGGGCGGCATGGCCTTTCACGGCGGGCTGCTGGGCGTGATCCTGGCGATGGCGCTGTTCGCGCGGCTGCGCGGGCGCAGCTTCTTCGAGGTCACCGATCTGATCGCCCCCTGCGTGCCCACCGGCCTGGCGGCCGGACGCGTGGGCAACTTCATCAACGGCGAGCTGTGGGGCCGCGCGGCCGACCCCAGCCTGCCCTGGGCGATGGTGTTTCCGCAGTCGGGCTCGACCCTGCCGCGCCATCCCTCGCAGATTTACCAGTTCCTGGGCGAGGGCCTGTTGCTGTTCGTATTGCTGTGGCTGTATGCGCGCAAGCCGCGCCTGACCGGCCAGGTCTCGGGCATGTTCCTGATCGGCTACGGCATGCTGCGCTTTGCCGCCGAATTCTTCCGCGAGCCCGACGACTTCCTGGGCCTGCGGGCGCTGAACCTGAGTCAGGGACAATGGCTGTCTTTGCCGATGATTGCGGCGGGGCTGCTGATCTGGTGGTGGGCCAGCCGCCGCCGCCCCGCCTGAGCGCTCCTTCATTCTTCCCCATGCGTCAGATATTTTTCGATACCGAAACCACCGGCCTGCGTGCCGAGGCGGGCGACCGCATCATCGAGGTCGGCTGCGTCGAGATGGTGAACCGCCAGCTCACCGGTAACAACCTGCACCTCTACATCAACCCCGAGCGCGCGAGCGATGAGGAGGCGGTGCGCATCCACGGCCTGACCGACGAATTCCTGGCCGACAAGCCGGTGTTCGCCAGTGTGGCCGAGGAGTTGCTGGAGTTTCTGCGTGGCGCCGAACTGGTGATCCACAACGCCGGCTTCGACGTCGGCTTCATGAACGCCGAGCTGCGCCGGCTGGGCCAGCCGCCCATCACCGACATCGTCGGCGGCGTGCGCGACACCTTGCTGATGGCGCGCGACATGTTCCCCGGCAAGGCGAACTCGCTCGACGCGCTGTGCAAGCGCCTGGAGGTCGACAACTCCAGCCGCACCCTGCACGGCGCCTTGCTGGACGCCGAGCTGCTGGCCGAGGTCTACATCCGCCTGACGCGCGGCCAGGACTCGCTGGTGATGGACGAGGGCGGCGGCAATGCCGGCAGCGGCAATGCCGACTTCCAGCTCGAGGCGATCGACTTCAGCCGCTTCCAGCTGCCGGTGCTGGCCGCCAGCGCCGCCGAGCTGGAGGCCCACCAGAGCCTGCTGGCGGATCTCGACAAGGCCAGCGGCGGAAAAAGAATCTGGCAAGAAGCTTGATCGAGCCAGTAATGTCGTGGCATAATCGTGGGCTTCCCGGTTGACGAATTGAAAGTTTAAACTTTTGATTCGTTCGGCAACAGGACCGGGCGGTTAGCTCAGCGGTAGAGCACTGCCTTCACACGGCAGGGGTCGCAGGTTCGAACCCTGCACCGCCCACCAGAATTCAGAGATCGGCAACCGTATCGATTTCGCTTCTGACCTTGTTGCACGAAGCCCCCAGATACCGGGCGGTTAGCTCAGCGGTAGAGCACTGCCTTCACACGGCAGGGGTCGCAGGTTCGAACCCTGCACCGCCCACCAGATCAACCCCACAAGGCGCAGGCCTCGTGGGGTTTTTTCTTGCTCGCGCGGGGCTTTCGGTGCTGCTGGACGGCATGGCACACTGGCGTCGCTGCAAAGGCAGGGGGGGCGAGCTTGAAGTTGCGGTTCGATAGGCTGGGTCGCTGGCAATGGATGTGGGGTCTCGCAGCCCTATGCGGCAGTGCATCCAGCCATGCGGAATTGAGCTTTTGCGGCGATCCCGACCCACCGCCCTCGCTGTACTGGGTCAAGGATGCGGACGGCCAGCGCAGCACCAACGTCAGCGGCTATGCGGTCGAGTTGATTCGATTGGCGTTGCCCGCAGGGCAGGAGCCCCGCTTCATCGGCATGCCCTGGGCGCGCTGCCTCAGGGAGGTGGAGCAGGGGCGGATCGACTTCGCGATGGGCGGCTATTACGACGCTGAGCGCGCCAAGCGTTTTGACTATTCACGGCACTATCGCTCACTCACGCCCCAGGTGTTCTTCAGGGCCGATGCGCCTCTCGAGTTGGCGAGCAAGGCCGATCTAAGGAAGTACCGGGGCTGTGGCATGGCCAGCGGTAGCTATGCGCACTACGGCCTGAAGGCCGCGGAACTGCAGATCAGCAACAGCGGCTATGAGGGCATGATTCGCATGCTGCTGCGCGGGCGCTGCGACTTCTTTGTCGAGGAGTTGGAGCTCATCAGCAATTTCAAGTACCTGGGCAAGGACTTTCTCTCCATCCGCGAGCTCGCGCATGCCGAGCTGCCGGATGTGGATGCGCCGGCAGCGCATTTGCTGACCATGAAGGACGGCCCGGCAGCCGGCTTGCTACCCGAGATCAACGCCGGCATTGAGCGACTCATCCGATCGGGCGACGCACGCCGCCTGTGGCTCAAGCACGGCGGGGAAATGCCCTTCAAACCCTGAGCGGACGCAGCTTTCACGGCCTCAGACGTGGCAACGGCCCGCGCAGGCGGGCCGTTTGCTCAGGCTTCAGCTGCTCTTCAGGCGGCGGCGGGTTCGGTCGTCACGGCCACCTTCTTGGCGGCAACGCGCACCGGCTTGGCCTTTGCTGCCACCACCGGCTTCATCGCCTTCACGGCCTTGACGGCGGGCTTGCGGGCGGCACGCTTCACGGCCGCCTTCACGGCGGGGCGCGTCGGACGCACGGCGCGCTTGGCGAGCTTTTTCGTCGGCTGCACCGCCTTCACCAGGCTGTCGGCGCCAGCGGCGGCCTTGCCGGCCACGGCCAGCAGGGCCAGCGCGGTGGGCAGGCTCAGGCGCGAGGCGGTCTGCAGGCCGTTCGCCAGCATCTCGTTGTCCACACCCTTCACCAGCTTGGCGGCCTTGCTCACTTGGGCGGCGGCGGTGTGCGCACCGAAGTCGATGGCCTGGGTGCTGCGCTCGGCCACCTGTTCCACGCCCTTGGCGACCCAGCCGGTCAGACCCGTGATGCGGGGGCTCACGGCGGTGTTGGCCAAGGCGCCGTCCAGCTTGCCGATGACGCGCTGGCTGCCCAGGCGGTAAGCCAGCACGAACTGCTTGGCGGCGATGCGGCAATGTTCGACGGTGTTGAGGGTGACGCGGGTCAGGGTGGGGTTGCGCATGGGGTGGCCTCGCTGCGGGTAGTTGATTGGTTGGATGGTTCGCCTGCAGTATGGGCGGCGAGTTCTAGAGAGGGATACCCAAGAGGGGCGCAATTCCTAGTGTGAGCGCTCCAAATTGGCCCCGGGCGGCCTCCTAGGGCAAACACTCCCTGGCGGAAACTGACTGCCACCTGGCGGGCCCAGACATCGCTGCCGGAGGGCCGAGTCGCGACCATGCGAGCACCCCAAGCCGCTGGAGCCCGCGATGTATTTTCAGCAGATCAGCACCTCGGTCATCGACGATGAGTCGCTGCCCTGGCTGCCCTTCACGCCCTATTCGGAAGGCGTGCAGCTGAAGGTGTTTCGCGTCGATCCGGTGCGCGGCGAGATGATTCTGCTGCTGCGCGCGCCGGCCGGTCTGAACCTGCCGCGCCACCATCACTCGGGCGCGCTGATCGTCTTCACGGTCAGCGGCCGCTGGAAGTACCGCGAGCACGACTGGATTGCCGGCCCCGGCAGCGTCGTGTTCGAGACCGCCGCCGCCATCCACACGCCCGAGGCGCTGGGCCACGCGGGCGAGACCCTCACCTTCAACGTCATTGCCGGCGATCTGTCCTTTCTTGACGAGCACGGCCAGGTGCTCGCGGTCGAGAACTGGAAGACGGTGATGCAGCGCTACCTCGCTTATTGCGCGCATGCCGGCGTCGAGCCCATGGACATCAGTGCCTGCCACTGAGCCTGACCTTTTCCTCCTCCCTCCACATCCATAAAAGTCCAGGAGACAAACCGATGAATCGTCCAGCCCAGATGCGCGTGACCGCGCTCGGCCTTGCCGCGGCGGCCCTGTTCGCCAGTGGCACGCTGCATGCCTTTGAAATCGACACCGGCAACGCCGATCTGGTGCTGCGCTGGGATACCACGCTGCGCTACAACCTCGGCAGCCGTGTCGAGCCGCAGGATGCCGCCATTCTTGGCAACCCCAACCAGGACGATGGCGACCGCAACTTCGCCAAGGGCAAGCTGGTGGCCAACCGTCTGGATCTGCTGAGCGAGGCCGATCTGGTGTGGAACAAGCGCTTCGGAGCGCGCCTCAGCGCCGCCGGCTGGTACGACGCCGCCTACCGCAGCCTGGACGGCACCTCCACCGCCACCGCCAACACCCTGGTGGGCGGCAAGCCGGTGGCCGGCGCGCTCTCGCCCTATGCCAGCCGCTTTGCCAAGGGCGCCTCGGGCGAATTCCTGGATGCCTTCGTGTTCGCCAACGCTGATGTCGCCGACATGCCGCTGACGCTGCGCGCCGGCCGCCATACCGTCTACTGGGGCGAGAGCCTGCTGGGCGGTGGCGCCATCCACGGCATCTCCTACGGCCAGTATTCGCTGGACCTGTGGAAGGCCCTGGCCACGCCGGGCATCGAGATCAAGGAGCTGTTCCGGCCGCGCAACTCGCTCAGCGCGCAGCTGGTGGCCACGCCCGAGCTGACCCTGGCGGCGCAGACCTTCTTCGATTGGGAGGCCGCGCGCTACCCCGAGGCCGGCACCTTCCTGACCGTCAACGACGGCCTGCTCAAGGGCGGCGACAGCCTGGTGGTGGGCCCCAACCAGCGCATGCTGCAGGGCGCCATGGGCACGCCCAAGAAGACCGGTGACTGGGGCCTGATGGCGCGCTGGAGCCCCGAGTGGCTGGACGGCACGGCCGGCCTCTACCTGCGCCGCACCGCCGACATCCAGCCGCAGCTGAGCGTGGCGCCGGCGGTGGCCGCCTTGCCCGCCGCCACCTGCGGCGCGCTGGGCTTCACGGCCCTGGCGCCCACCACCTGCTATGTGAACCCGGCCGCCGCCACGGTGCCGCAGATCCTGTCGGGTCAGATCGGCCAGTACCGCGCCTACTATGGCCGTGACATCGACATCCTGGGCCTCAGCCTGTCGCGCAATATCGCGGGCGTGAGCGTCGGCGCCGAGCTGAGCTACCGCCGCAACATGCCGCTGCAGAGCGCGCCGGTGACCCTGCTGCCGGCCAAGATCGCCAACCCGGCCGCCGGCCAATTGGCCAGCACGGCGGTCACCGACGATGCCCCCGGCGCGCGCGGCAACACCGTGCACGGCGTGCTGGCGCTGATCGGCTCCCTGCCCAAGACGGCGCTGTTCGACAGCGCGATCTGGCAGGCCGAGGCGGTCTACAACACCTGGACCAAGGTGACCCAGAACGCCGCCGTCTTCAAGGGTGGCGCGGCCTATGCGTCCAACCCGGCCAATATCGACGCGGCAAGCAAGAACTTTGTCGGCCTGGGCATCAACTTCGTGCCCACCTGGTACCAGGTCTTGCCCAGCGTGGACCTGAGCCTGCCGCTGTCCTGGTCGGCCGGCATCAAGGGCAACTCGGCCGTGGTGTCGGGCGGCAACAAGGACTCGGGCTCCTTCTCGCTGGGCCTAGCCGCCGACATCCAGGGCAAATACAACCTGGCGCTGCGCTATGTGGGCTTCTATGGCGACTACAGCCAGCTGGCCAACGGCGCCATGAACGTGCCCAACGGCACGCCGGCCCTGCTGTCCGATCGCGGCCATGTGCTGCTGACCTTCAAGACCACCTTCTGAGAGACAAGCCATGAGCAAGAAGACGAATCTGCATCTGATCGCCGGCGCCGTGCTGGCGCTGGCCGCCGCCCAGGCCCAGGCCGCCGTGAGCGCCGACGAGGCCAAGAAGCTGGGCGCAAGCCTCACGCCCATGGGCGCCGAGATGGCCGGCAACGCCGACAAGAGCATCCCCGACTACACCGGCGGCCTTACCGCGCTGCCGGCCGGCTACCAGAAGGGCTCGGGCCTGCGCCCCGACCCCTTCGCGGCCGAGAAGCCGCTGTATTCGATCAAGGCCGGCGATGCCGCCAAGCACGAGGCCAAGCTGACCGCGGGCGCCAGGGAGTTGCTGAAGCGCTTTCCCGACATGCGCATCGACGTCTATCCCTCGCACCGCAGCGCCGCCTATCCCAAGTACGTGATCGACAACACCATCAAGAACGCCACCTCGGTAAAGACCACCGACGGCGGCCTGGGCGTGGAGGGCACCTACGCCGGCATCCCGTTCCCCATCCCCAAGACCGGGCAGGAGGTGATGTGGAACCATCTGCTGCGCTTCAACGGCCACAGCTACTACACGCAGTACGACTCGATCAACGTCGACTCCTCGGGCAAGGCGGTGCTGGCCACCAGCGGCCAGATCAATGTCGAATATCCCTTCTACGACCCCAAGCGCAGCGCGGTGTCGGCCGACAGCGACGTCTACTTCCGTACCAAGATCGCCTACACCGCACCGGCGCGCCGGGCCGGCGAGGGCGTGCTGGCGCAGGACTACATCAACCCGATGAAGAACAACCGCAAGGCCTGGCAGTACCTGCCCGGCCAGCGCCGCGTCAAGCTCGCACCCGACATCGCCTACGACACGCCCAACCCCGGCGCCGCCGGCGCCTCGACCTATGACGACGCCTGGGTCTTCAACGGCGCGCTGGACCGCTACGACTGGAAGCTGGTCGGCAAGCGCGAGATGCTGGTGCCCTACAACAACTACAAGCTCACCTACGCGGCCGACCCCTATGCCGCCACCACGCCGGGCCACCTGAACCCCGACCATGTGCGCTGGGAGCTGCACCGCGTCTGGGTGGTCGAGGCCACGCTCAAGGAAGGCAAGCGCCACATCTACGCCAAGCGCAACTTCTACATCGACGAGGACAGCTGGTTCGCGATCGCCTCCGACCAGTACGACGCGCGCGGCCAGCTCTACCGCTCCGGCTTCGCCTTCATGACGCCCGGCTACGACCTGCCCAGCCCCTCGGCCTCGGCCCAGGTGTTCTACGACTTTGTCGGCGGTGGCTACAACGTCTCCGGCCTGCTGGGTGCCTACAAGGTGGGCATGAAGTTCATCGACGCGCTGCCCGCGGGGCAGTGGTCCAGCGAGGCGCTCGCCGGCGCCGGCATTCGCTGATGGTTTCGGGGCGCGGCCGGTGTCTCCTTCCTGAAATACCTACCTTGCCGGTTGCGCCCCACCTATTGCCATGCATAAACAAACCCTGATACTCGCCGCCCTGCTGCTGGCCCTGCAGCCCCCCGCCCAGGCCGACCCGCTGGCGCGCCCGGCGCGCGCCACGGCGCTGCTGAGCCAGCGCCTCGTCACCGCGATCGCTGCGGCCGGCCCGCAGCGCCTGGTGGCGGTGGGCCAGCGCGGCCATATCGCCTATTCCGACGACGGCGGCCAGGGCTGGACCCAGGCGCGCGTGCCGGTCGCCTCCGATCTCACCGCGCTGCAGTTCGTCGATGCGAAGCAGGGCTATGCGGTGGGCCACGACGGCGTGGTGCTGGCCAGCAGCGATGGCGGCACCAGCTGGAGCCTCAAGCTCGACGGCCGCCAGGCCAACAGCCTCTTGCTCAAGCATCTGCAATCCCTGCCGGCCTCCGAGGTGCGTGAACGCCTGCTGGCCGAGGCGCAGCGCAATGCCGAGGCGGGGCCCGACAAACCTTTTCTCGATCTGTTCTTCAGCAGCGCCGACGAGGGCTTCGTGGTGGGCGCCTACAACCTGATCCTGCACACCGCCGACGCGGGCAAGACCTGGACCCCCTGGTTCGAACGCACGGACAACCCGCGCCTGCTCAATCTCTACGCCATCCGCCCGCATCGCGGCAGCCTCTACATCGCCGGCGAGGCCGGCCTGCTGCTCAGGCTGGATGCCGCGCAGCAGCGCTTCGTGGCGCTGGACGGCGGCTACCAGGGCAGCTTCTTCGGCCTGCTCGATGCCGGCGACACCCTGATCGCCTATGGCATGCGCGGCCATGCCCATGCCACGCGCGACGCAGGCAAGACCTGGACCCGCCTCGACACCCCGCTGCAGGCCAGCATCACTGCGGCGAGCCGCGGCGCCGCGCAGGAACTCTGGCTGGCCGACCAGACCGGCAGCGTGGCGCTGAGCCGCGACGGCGCGCAGAGCTTCCGGCGCGTGGCCCTGCCCGAGACCCTGCCACTGGCGGCCCTGGCCGCCACGCCCACGCGGCTGCTGCTGGGCGGCGCGCGCGGCCTGCGCAGCCTGCCGCTGCCCAAAGACTGAACATACAAGATGGCGATCAGCACCACCTCCACCGAAATGCCGGTCATCCATGACCTGGCCGACTTCCCGCGCCATTCCGGCAACTGGCTGGAGCGTGCGGTGTTCAACCGCCGCCGCAGCATGCTGCTGCTGTGCGCGCTGGCGACCCTGCTGCTGGGCTTCATGTGCACGCGCGTGACGCTCAACGCCAGCTTCGAGAAGATGATCCCCACCGGTCATCCCTATATCCAGAACTTCCTGCAACACCGCCAGGAGCTGCGCGGCATGGGCAACCAGCTGCGCATCGTGGTCGAGAACCCCGGCCTGGGCAATGGCACGGTGTTCGACGTCAAGTACCTGGACGCGCTCAAGCATCTCAACGACGAGCTGTTCCTGAGCGCCGGCGTGGACCGCGCCTGGGTCAAATCGATCTGGATGCCGGCGGTGCGCTGGACCGAGGTGACGGAGGAGGGCTTCAACGGCGGCGCGGTGATGCCCGATGGCTTCGACGGCTCGCCCGCCAGCATCGAGCAGCTGCGCCTGAACGTCTCGCGTGCCAACCTGGTCGGCAGCCTGGTCTCCAACGACCTGAAGAGCAGCGCCATCGTGCTGCCCCTGCTGGAGCGCCGGCCCGATGGCAGCCGCATCAACTACTGGCAGCTGGGCCACGACCTCGACCAGCTGCGCGCCAAGTACGAGGCCCAGGGGCTCAAGGTTCACATCATCGGTTTCGCCAAGATCGTCGGCGACCTGCTCGACGGCCTCGTGCAGGTGGCGCTGTACTTCGGCATCGCCATCGTCATCGCCGGAGCGCTGCTCTACGGCTACACGCGCTGCGCGCGCTCCACCGCGCTGGTGCTGGCCTGCTCGCTGATCGCGGTGGTCTGGCAGATCGGCCTGCTGGCGCTGTTCGGCCTGGAGCTGGACCCCTATTCGATGCTGGTGCCCTTTCTGGTGTTCGCCATCGGCGTGAGCCATGGCGCGCAGAAGATGAACGGCATCATGCAGGACATCGCGCGCGGCACGCACCGCCTGGTGGCCGCACGCTACACCTTCCGCCGCCTCTTCCTGGCCGGCGTCACCGCGCTGCTGGCCGACGCGGTGGGCTTTGCGGTGCTGGTGCTGATCCCGATCCCGGTGATACGCGAGCTGGCCATCACCGCCAGCATCGGCGTGGCGGTGCTGGTGTTCACCAATCTGCTGCTGCTGCCGGTGCTCTTGAGCTTTGTCGGCGTCGGTGCGCAGGCGGCGCGCCGCACGCTGGAGCTGGAGCAGCGCCAGCTCGCCGGCCACCGCGGCCTGTGGGTCTGGCTCGATCACTTCGCGGCGCGCCGCAGCTGGGCCGCCACCACCGTGCTGGCGGCGCTGGCGCTGGGTGTGGGCGGCTTCGTGCTGAGCCAGCGCCTGCAGATCGGCGACCTCGACCCCGGCGCGCCCGAGCTGCGCCCGCAGTCGCGCTACAACCGCGACAACGCCTATGTGAGCGGGCATTACGCGCTCTCCAGCGATGTGTTCGCGGTGATCGTGAAGACGCCGCCCGAGGGCTGCCTGAAGTACGAGACCCTCGAGCTGGTGGACCAGCTCGCCTGGGAGCTGCAGCAGCTGCCCCAGGTGCGCATGACCCTGGGCCTGCAGGACGTGGTGCGCCAGATCACCGCCGGCAGCTTCGAGGGCAACCCCAAGTGGCTCACCGTCAGCCGCAACCAGGACGTGCTGAACTACGGCGCCCAGCAGGCCTCGGTGAACAACCCCGACATGTTCAACACCGAATGCTCGGTGATGCCGCTGGTGGCCTTCCTGGCCGACCACAAGGCCGCCACGCTCTCGAGCGCGCTGGCCACGGTGGAGCGCTTCATCGCCGAGCATCCCACCGACCCGGCCCGTCTGCAGCTGCTGCCGGTGGCCGGCGGCGCCGGCATCGAGGCCGCCACCAACATCGTCGTGAAGCAGGCCAACACCACCATGCTGCTCTACGTCTACGCGGCGGTGATCGCGCTGTGCCTGATCACCTTCCGCAGCTGGCGCGCCACCGTGGTGGCGGTGCTGCCCCTGGTGCTGACCTCCATCCTCTGCGAGGCTCTGATGGTGTGGCTGGGCATGGGCGTGAAGGTGGCGACGCTGCCGGTGATCGCGCTGGGTGTGGGCATCGGCGTGGACTACGCGCTCTACCTGCTCTCGGTGCAGCTGGCCGGCCAGCGCCGCGGGCTCACGCTGGCCGAGGCCTATGGCGACGCCGTGCTGTTCACCGGCCGCGTGGTCGCGCTGGTGGGTGTGACGCTCGCCGCCGGTGTGATCACCTGGGCCTTCTCGCCGATCAAGTTCCAGGCCGATATGGGCGTGCTGCTGACCTTTATGTTCGTCTGGAACATGGTCGGCGCCCTGGTGCTGATCCCGGCGCTCTCGCATTTCCTTCTGAACGATCAACACATCCGCAAGAAAGCCGCTTGATATGAACGGACTCATGATGCAGCAGCCGCTGCTGATCTCATCCCTGCTGCGCCATGCCGAGCGGCATCACGCCGAGCAGGAAGTCGTCAGCCGCCGCTGCGAGGGCGACATCCACCGCTACCGTTTCAAGGAACTGGCCGCGCGCGCGCGCCGCCTCGCCAAGGCCCTGCGGGCGCTGGGCGTGGGGGAGGGCGCACGCGTCGGCACGCTGGCCTGGAATACCTACCGCCATATGGAGCTGTACTACGCGGTCTCGGGCAGCGGCGCGGTGCTGCATACCCTGAACCCGCGCCTGCATCCCGAGCAGCTGGCCTGGATCGCCGCCCATGCGGAGGACCAGGTGCTGTGCTTCGACCTGAGCTTTCTGCCGCTGGTGGAGGCGGTGGCCGCCCAGTTGCCGGGCGTCAAGCATTTCGTGCTGATGAGCGATCGCGCCCATATGCCGGCGGACAGCAAGGTGGCGAACCTGCTTTGCTACGAGGAACTGGTCGAGGCGCAGGACGATGATTACGCCTGGCCGCTGTTCGACGAGAACCACGCCTCCGGCCTTTGCTACACCAGTGGCACCACGGGCAACCCCAAGGGCGTGCTCTACAGCCACCGCTCCACCGTGCTGCACAGCTATGCCGCGGCCCTGCCCGATGCACTGAACTGCTCGGCGCGCGACGTCATCCTGCCGGTGGTGCCGATGTTCCACGTCAACGCCTGGGGCCTGCCCTATGTGGCCTGCATGGTGGGCGCCAAGCTGGTGTTCCCCGGCCCGGGCCTGGACGGCAAGAGCCTGCACGAGCTGTTCGAGGCCGAGCGCGTCACCGTCTCGGCCGGCGTGCCCACGGTCTGGCAGGGCCTGCTGGCCCATGTCGAGGCGCAGCAGCTGCACTTCAGCACCATGCGCCGCACCGTCATCGGCGGCTCCTCCTGCCCGCCGGCGATGCTGCGCAGCTTCCAGGAAAAGTACGGCGTCGAGGTGCTGCATGCCTGGGGCATGACCGAGCTGAGCCCGCTGGGCACGGTCTGCACCCTCAAGCCCGCGCAGCAGCAGCTGGATGCCGAGCAGCGCTATGCGGTGCAGGCCAAGCAGGGCCGCGCCATCTTCGGCGTCGACATGAAGGTGGTGGGCGAGGACGGTGCCGAGCTGCCCTGGGACGGCAAGAGCAGCGGCGAGCTGCTGGTGCGCGGCCCCTGGGTGCTGAGCCAGTACCTGAAGGGCGAGGGTGGCGATGCGCTGCTGGACGGCTGGTTCCCCACCGGCGATGTGGCCCATATCGACGCCCAGGGCTTCATGCAGATCACCGACCGCGCCAAGGACGTGATCAAGAGCGGCGGCGAATGGATCGGCTCGATCGATCTGGAGAACATCGCCATGTCGCATCCGGCCGTGGCGATGGCCGCCTGCATCGCCGCCAGGCATGCCAAGTGGGACGAGCGCCCGCTGCTGGTGGTGGTGAAGAAACCCGGCGCCGCGCTCAGCAAGCAGGAGCTGCTGCGGCACTACGAGGGCCGCATCGCCAAATGGTGGACCCCCGACGACGTGCTTTTCGTCGACGCGATTCCGCTCGGCGCCACCGGCAAGATGCAGAAGAACAAGCTGCGCGAGCAGTTCCAGGATCACCTGCTGCAAGGAGCAACGGTATGAAGACAAGCATAGGCCTGAGCCTGAAACTGAGCCTGAGCGCGCTGCTGCTGGCGCAAGCGCAGGCGGCCACCCTCAGCGGCACGGTGACGAGCGAGGGCAAGCCCCTGGCGGGCGTCATGGTCACCGCCATCGACGCCAAGCAGGAGCGCCGCGACACCGTCTACACCGACGAGCAGGGCCGCTACGCGCTGACGGTGGACTTCAGCGGCAAGGTCAATCTGCGCGCGCGTGCGCCCTATTACAAGGACGAGAGCCTGGCGCTGGACCTGCCGGCCGGCCCGGCCGAACTCAAGCAGGTGTTCACGCTGGCGCGCCATGGCGTCGCCGCCGAACTCTCGGCCAGCCTGAGCGCCTCGGCCCAGCTCACCAAGCTGCCCTGGCAGAGCGTGGACAGCCGCTCGGCCTTCATCAGCCAGTGCAATTACTGCCACCAGATGGGCAATGAGCTGACGCGCGCACCCAAGGACCCGAAGGCCTGGGCCGAGACGGTCAAGCGCATGGAGGGCTACTTCGGCATGCTCACGCCCAGGGAGGCCAAGGACATCACCAAGGTGCTGGCCCAGGGCTTCGACGGCAAGCCGGTGGCCGCCGTGCAGACCCATTTGTTCCACGCCGGCCTGACCAAGGCCAAGGTGAAGGAATGGGTGGTGGGCGATGGCATGAGCTTCATCCATGACGCCGATGTCGGCGAGGACGAGCGGCTCTACGGCGTCGACGAGGGCCACGACGTGATCTGGGAGTTGGACCGCGCCAGCGGCAAGGTCAGCGAGCACAAGCTGCCCGACGTCGACCTGCCCAAGGGCGGCGTGTTCGCCGGCGTGCAGCTGCCGATCGGCGTGTTCACCGGCAAGCATGGCCCGCATTCGATGGCCCAGGCCAAGGACGGGCGCTTCTGGTTCACCAACGCGCTCTCGTCCAGCCTGGGTTCCTTCGACCCGGTCACCAAGGCCATCAAGCTCTACGAGATGGGGCGCACCCACCTCTATCCGCACACCGTGCGCATCGACAAGGAGGGCATCGTCTGGTTCACCATCGTGGCCTCCAACGAGGTCGGCCGCTTCGACCCCAAGACCGAGAAGTTCACCATCCTCTCGTTGCCGCACAACGGCTTCTGGCGCGGCGTGTCGGACATCTTCTTCCCCTATGTGCTGAAGATCGCCGCCTGGTTCCCCGAGAAGAACCTGCAGATGGGCGTGTCGCACCATCGCTGGGCCAACCAGGGCCGCGAGGCCTTTGCCTTCCCCTATGGCATCGACGTCAACCCGGTCGACGGCTCGATCTGGTACGCCAAGCTCTATGCCCACAAGATCGGCCGCATCGACCCCAAGACCCTGCAGGTGCAGGAGTTCGACACGCCGCTGAAGGGCCCGCGCCGGCTGCGCTTCGATGCCAGCGGCAACCTCTGGATCCCGGCCTTCGACGAGTCGGGCGTGATGAAGTTCGACACCCGCAGCAAGACCTTCGAGACCTTCAAGCTGCCGCTGCTGGCGCACAACGAGTACGAGGTGCCCTATGCGCTGGCCGTGCATCCCAAGACCCAGGAGGTCTGGATCACCTCGAACATGTCGGACCGCAT
This sequence comes from Paucibacter sediminis, assembly GCF_030254645.1. Lineage (NCBI taxonomy): Bacteria > Pseudomonadati > Pseudomonadota > Betaproteobacteria > Burkholderiales > Sphaerotilaceae > Roseateles > Paucibacter sediminis. Next base: position 4,785,421 of record NZ_CP116346.1, on the reverse strand, counting down.
CTTCCGCTTCGACCCCAAGGCCAAGCAGTTCGCCAGCTACCCGATGCCGACGCGGGTGACCTGGCTGCGCGATCTGGTGTTCGCCAAGGACGGCGGCATCTGCTCGTCCTCGTCGAACCTGCCGGCCTATGGCATCGAGGGCGGCCGCGCCTCCTTCATCTGCCTCTATCCGGACGCCGGCAACTAAGCAGGAGCTTCTCATGGACTTCCAAGAATTCCTCGTCTACCTCGTCATCACGCTGCTGATGAACCCGCTGCTGCTGGTGCTGGGCCTGCCCTTCATCCTGCTGGGCAAGCTGTTCCACCATTTCGGCGCGCTCTGGTTCAAGGACGGGCCGCGCTTCGCGCTGGCCTGCGGCATCGCCGCTCTGGGCATCGCCCCGGCCTACGACGAACACCGCATGCCCACGCCCATCTACACCTGGCTGATGGGCTGGGACATCGCGGGCGAAGCCAGCCAGCTGAGCCTCACCGCCATGCTGGTCTCGTTCGCCATCACCTGGGCCATCGTCTGGGCCAAGGCGCACAAGCTGGCCAAGAAACATTGATCCCGGAGACGCGCATGAATGACAGACACGACATCGCGGCCCTGCAGGTGGCCGACCTGTTCGCCCGCCAGCAGCAGGCTTTTCTGAAGCACACGAAGCCCAGCGCGGCGCAGCGCCGCGAGCATCTGAAGGCGCTCAAGCGCCAGCTGAGCCGCTACCAGGACCTGCTCTGCGAGGCGATCGCGCAGGACTTCGGCCAGCGCGCGCCGGCCGAGACCAAGATGCTGGACCTGCTGACCACCACGCTGGAGGCCAACCACGCCATCACCCATCTGGGCCGCTGGATGAGGGCCAGCAAGCGTTGGCCCGAGCTGCTGTTCGCCAGCAACAGCCTCAAGGTGGAATACCAGCCCAAGGGCGTGGTGGGCGTGATCGCGACCTGGAACTTCCCGGTCTACCTCTCGCTGGGCCCGCTGGTGACGGCGCTGGCGGCCGGCAACCGCGTCATGATCAAGATGCCCGAGACCACGCCGGCCACCAATGCCACGCTCAAGGCCATGCTGGCCGAGGTGTTCGACGAGGACCATGTGGCCCTGATCGGCGCCGAGCTGGCCGACCCGAATGCCTTCAGCTCGCTGCCCTTCAACCACATCGTCTTCACCGGCTCGCCCGCGGTGGGCAAGCTGGTGATGGCGCAGGCGGCGCAAAACCTGACCCCGGTAACGCTGGAGCTGGGCGGCAAGTCGCCGGCGGTGGTGCTGAACGATTACTCGATCGCCGACGCCGCCTACCGCATCGCCCATGGCAAGGGCGTCAACTGCGGCCAGGTCTGCGTGGCGCCCGATTACGCCCTGGTGCCGCGCGCCAAGGTCGGCGCCTTCGTGCTGGAGCTGAAGAAGAGCTTCGCCGCCCTCTACAAGGGCCAGACCGCCGGCAGCAGCGACTACACCGCGATCGCCAGCGAGCGCCATGCGGCGCGCATCGAAGGCCTGCTCGACGATGCCCGCGCCAAGGGCGCCGGCATCGATGTCTGCGGTGCCCTGGATGGCCAGGGCCGCCAGCAGCCGCTGCACATCGTCACCGGCGTGAGTGCCGAGATGGCGCTGATGCGCGAGGAGATCTTCGGCCCCATCCTGCCCATCGTGCCCTACGACAGCCTGGACGAGGCGATCGAATACATCCAGAACCGCCCGCGGCCGCTGGCCCTCTATGCCTTCAGCCATGACGTGAAGGCGCGCGGCGAGCTGCTGGCGCGCACCCACTCGGGCGGCGTCACCATCAACGATTGGGCCTGGCATGTGGTGAACCACGACGCGCCCTTCGGCGGCGTGGGCAACTCGGGCATGGGCAACTACCACGGCGAGGAGGGCTTCCGCGAGCTCTCGCATGCGCGCACCGTGTTCAAGCGCCACCGCTTCTTCCCGATCTCGCTGTTCTATCCGCCCTACGGCAACATCGTCCAGCACCTCTCGCTGGCGCTGTTCCTGGGCCATGGCGACAAGACGGTGAAGAAACCCTTCTGAGCGCGCCTCAGTCGAAGCGGCGCTCGATGCGGCGGAACTCCGCCGAGCGCCGCCCTTGTGCCATCGCCGTCCAGATCGCCTCGGCCTCGTCCCGGTGCGTCTGGAGATAGGCGGGGCTCGCCACCGCGAACAATACCGCCTCGAACACGGGCGGCTGCAGGCGCTGCAGGCGCCCGGCGAACTCGGGCTGGGTCAGCAGCGCGTCGGCCTCGTTGCCGGGCAGCATGGCCAGTCCGGCACGGCCGGCCAGCAGCATGCGCGCCATGTTCACGGTGGCGACCGAGGCAAAGGCCTCGACGCCCCGCTCGGCAGCCCAGTCCCGCGCCGCCAGATGGCCATTGCGGTAGAGCAGCGGGCCGCGCAGCCCGCTGAGGCGCTGCCCGTCCCAGCTGGCCGTGCCACCCACCGGTGCGAGAAAGACCACCTGCAGCTGCGTCAGGGCGCGGCGCACGTCGACCTGCTGGCCGTGCATCGGGTAGGCCAGCCGCGCACGCAGGCTGGGCGTGTCGACGGCAGCCGCCAGCCAGTCGTAGCGCCCGGCGGCCACACTCTCCACGCAGCGCTGGCGTGGTTCCACCGCAAAACGTATGCGCAGCCCCAGGCGCTCGGCCGCCTCGCGCAGCAGGTACTGGTGCCGGCCTTCGCGATCCGGGTAGCTCACCGGCGCGAAGGCCAGGTCGGAGATACAGGCGGTCAGCTCGCGCGCCGGGTTGGCCGGGGCAAGCTGCCAGCACGCCCCCAGGCAGAAGGCCAGCAGGGCGGGGCGCAAGCGGGGCCATGGGCGGGGCGGGCAGGATGGGCGAACCATGCCGCAGCATAGCCAGATGCGCAGGGTTTTCCAGAGTCTGTCGGAATCTGACTGGCGCATGGCAGCCGGGGCACGTGCCGATGGCGGCGATGAACACCATCATGCGGCCCATCACCCCTGAGCAAGGCCCCCCGCATGAAGGAAAAAAGCACCAGCGCCTGGTCCCGCTTGTGCGCCGAGCCCCTGCTGCACTTCCTGCTGGCTGGCGCGCTGCTGTTCGGCCTGCATGCCTGGTTGCAGGCGTGGCGCGACCCGCAGCGCATTGCGATCGATGCGCAGGACCTCGAGCGCCTGCGTGCGATGGCGCGCAAGCAATGGGGGCGCGAACCCGATGCGGCCCAGCTGGATGGCTTGCTGCAGGCGCAGCTGCGCGAGGAGCTTCTCTACCGCGAGGCCCTGGCCCAGGGTCTGGACCGCGACGATGTGGTGATACGCCGGCGTCTGGCGCAGAAGATGGAGTTCCTGGCCCAGGGCGATCTGCAGGCGCCCGGGGAGGCGCGGCTGCGCGCCTGGTATGACGCGCACGCGCAGCGCTATGCCGATGCCACGCGCTGGACGCTGGAGCAGCGCGTCGTCGACGGCCGCGTGCTCGGCCCGGCGCGCCTGGACCAGGCCGATGCGGCGCGCATCACGGCCGAGTTCGGCGCCGCCGTGGCCGCGCGCGTGGCCACGCTGACACCCGGCGCATGGTCCGAGCCGATCGCATCGCCGCTGGGGCGCCACAGCCTGCGCGTGAGCGCGGTGCAAGCGCCCAGCTTCGAGGCGCTGCGCGAGCAGGTGCTGCGCGATTGGGCCGAGGCCAGCCAGCGCGAGGCCCGCGATGCCGCCTATGCGCGGCTGCGCGAGCGCTACCGCATCAGCCTGCCGGCGCTGCCATGAAGCGCTGGCTTGGCATTCTTTGTCTTGCGCTGCTGTGCCTGGCCGGCGCGGCGCGGGCGCATGAGACCCTGCCCGCGGCGCTGAGCCTGCAGGAGCGCGGCCCGGCTGTGTGGGACCTCACGCTGCGCATCCCCGCCGCGCAGGGCCGGCCGCCGGCGCTGCGGCCGCGGCTGCCGGCGCATTGCGCGGCCTTGCCCGAGCCCGCCGAACGGCTGCTGCCGGCGGCGCGCCAGCTGGATTGGCGAGGCGTGGCCTGCCGGCTGGCGCCGGGCGACAGCATCGCCGTCGAGGGCCTGGCCGCCACCCAGATTGACCTGCTGCTGCGCATCGAGCCCGCCAACGGCCCTGCGCTCAGCCAGCTGCTGAGCCCGCGCGCGCCGGCCTGGGTGCTGCCCGCGCAGGCGCAGGCGGCGCCGCCTGCGCCTGCCTATTTCGGCCTCGGGGTCGAGCACATCCTGGGCGGCACCGACCACCTGCTGTTCGTGCTCGCGCTGCTGCTGCTGGTGCGCCGCGCGCTGCCGCTGCTGCGCACCGTCACCGCCTTCACGCTGGCGCACAGCGTCACGCTGGCGGCCGCGGCGCTGGGGCTTGTGCAGGTACCGGGCGCGCCGGTGGAGGCGGCGATCGCCCTCTCCATCGTGTTCGTGGCGCGCGAGCTCTCGCGCCCGGCGCCGGGTCTGGCGGCGCGGCGGCCCTGGCTGGTGGCGCTGGCCTTCGGGCTCCTGCATGGCTTCGGCTTTGCCGGCGCGCTCGCCGAGCTGGGCCTGCCCGCCGGCGAGATCCCGCTCGCGCTGGCGCTTTTCAATCTGGGCGTCGAGGCCGGGCAGCTGCTGTTCCTGGCCGCGGTGCTGCTGGCCTGGCGGGGGCTGATGCGGGCGCGCAAGAGCTGGCCCCGCTGGGCCGCTCGCGTGCCAGCCTATGCGCTGGGTGCAGTGTCGAGCTGTTGGTTGCTGCAGCGCCTGGCGCTGCTTTGATGATGGAGTGAGCTTGCGATGACGAAAAGAACGATCCGGAAAGTCCTGGGCTACGGGGCGCTGGCCCTGCTGCTGCTGGCCGCGCTGGCGGCCTGGAAGATCGCCCGGCGCGAGCCGCAGCCGCTGCCGCGCGGGCCGCTGCTGCCGCCGGCGGCGCAGGCCGCGCAGCTGCCGCCGCCCAACCCCGAGCGCAACGCCTATTTCGGCGAGACCCATCTGCACACCAGCTACTCGATGGACGCCAATCTGTTCGGCACCCGCAACGACCCGCGCACCGCCTACCGCTTTGCCAAGGGCGAGGAGGTCGAGATTCCCGAGACCGGCCTGCGCCAGCGCCTGCGTGCGCCGCTGGACTTCGCCGCCGTCACCGACCATGCCGAGGGCCTGGGCCTGTACGCGCAGTGCAACACGCCCGGCAGCAGCGGCTACTGGAGCATCGATTGCGTGGGCATGCGGAACCAGGTGCTGTTGGTGTTCCCGCGCCTGTTCAAGGCGAATATCCAGAGCGGCCCCGAGCGGGCGCATTACCCGGAGGGCGGCTGCGGCGCCGACGGGCGTGCCTGCATCACCGCCGCGCGCGATGTCTGGCGCGATACCCAGAACGCCGCCAACGAGCATTACCAGCCGGGCCGCTTCACCACCCTGATCGGCTTCGAGTACAGCCCCACGCTGGCCGATGGCGGCATGATCCACCGCAATGTGCTGTTCCGCGGCCACCAGGTGCCCGACAACGTGTTCGGTGCCGGCGACGGCTTTGCCGAGGATCTGCTGCGCTGGCTGGACGTGCAATGCAAGGCGCCGGCCTGTTCAGCGCTGGCGATCCCGCACAACCCCAACTTCTCCTGGGGCCTGATGTTCGGCGATCGCAATGCCGACGCCAGTCCCATCACGCCCGAGGCGCTGAAGCTGCGCGCGCGCTACGAGACCCTGGTGGAGGTGTTCCAGGCCAAGGGCAGCAGCGAATGCGCGGCCGGCCTGTCGGTGAACGACGAGCAATGCGGGTTCGAGAACTTCTGGCCCGTCTGCACGCCCGAGCAGGCGAAGATAGACGCCAAGACCGGCCAGCATGCCGCGCATTGCGTGGCCGAGACCGACCTGGTGCGCGGCGTGCTGAAGAAGGGCCTGCAGCTGCAGCGCCAGCTCGGCTTCAACCCCTACCGCTTCGGTTTCGTGGGCGCCACCGACAACCACAACGGCACGCCCGGCGATACCGACGAGGCCACCTACAAGGGCCATGGCGGCAGCAACGATGGCGCGCCCGAACAGCGCCTGGGCCTGAGTTCGACGCCGGTGAGCAGGACCCTGGGCATCAAGGGCACCGAGATCAATCCTGGCGGGCTGGCCGGTGTGTGGGCCGAGCAGAACACGCGCGAGGCCATCTTCGACGCGCTGCAGCGCCGCGAGACCTGGGGCACCAGCGGCACGCGCCTGCGCGCGCGCCTGTTCGGCGGCTTCGCGCTGCCGGCCGGGCTGGCACAGCGGCCCGATCGCATCAGCGCCGCCTACGCCAGCGGCGTGCCGATGGGCGGCGATCTCGGCGCGCCCGGCAGCGCTGCCGCCGCGCCGCGCTTCTTCGCCTGGGCGCAGCGCGACGTCAACTCGGCGCCGCTGCAGAAGCTGCAGATCGTCAAGGGCTGGTTGAAGGCCGACGGCAGCACGGCCGAGCGCGTCTGGGACGTGGCCTGCTCGGACGGCCTCAAGCCCCAGGCAGGGCGCTGCCCGGCGAATGGCGCGACGGTGGACCTGAGCAACTGCCAGCCCAGCAGCGGGCAGGGCGCGGCCGAACTGGCGGTCGACTGGGTCGATCCCGATTTCAGGTCCGAGCAACAGGCCTTCTACTACCTGCGCGTGCTGGAGAACCCGGTGTGCCGCTACAGCCAGCGCGATGCGCTGGCCGCCGGCAAGCCGCATCCGGCGGGCTTTGCGCCCACCATCCAGGAGCGCGCCTGGACCTCGCCGATCTGGTACACGGCCAAGTGAGCACATCAGCATGAACATCCTCAGAACCCCGGCGCAGCGCTTCGAGAATCTGCCCGATTACGACTTCGCACCGCACTGGCACCAGCTCACGCCGCAGCTGCGCCTGCACTATGTGGACGAGGGCCCGCGCGCGGCCAAGCCGGTGCTGATGCTGCATGGCGAGCCGAGCTGGTCCTATCTGTACCGCCACATGATCAAGCCGGTGGCCGCCGCGGGCCTGCGCGTGCTGGCGCCGGACCTGATCGGCTTCGGCAAGTCCGACAAGCCGGCCGCGCGCGGCGATTACAGCTACGAGGGCCAGGTGGCCTGGCTGCGCGCCTGGCTGGAGGCCCTGGACCTGCGCGACATCACCCTGGTGTGCCAGGACTGGGGCTCGCTGATCGGGCTGCGCCTGCTGGCCGAATGCCCCGAGCGCTTCGAGCGCGTGCTGATGGGCAACGGCGGCCTGCCCACCCATGCGATGCGGATCAGCCGGGTCTTCAAGCTCTGGCGCGCCTTCTCGCGCTGGAGCCCCTGGTTCCCGATCGGCCGCATCCTGCAATACGGCACCAAGCGCAAGCTGACGGCGGGCGAGCTCGCCGCCTACGAGGCACCGTTCCCCGACGCCCGCTACCAGGCCGCCGCGCGCGTCTATCCCTCGCTGGTGCCGGTGGCCGGCTTCAATGCGCGCGGCAGCGCCGACAACGAGCGCGCCTGGGGCGTGCTGGAGCAATGGCACAAGCCCTTTGTGCTGTGCTTCAGCGATGGCGACCCTATCACTCGCGGCGGCGATGCCGAATTCCTGCGCCGCGTGCCCGGCACCCGTGGCCAGCCGCATTGCACCCTGCACGGCGGGCATTTCATGCAGGAGGACGATGCGGCGCGCTTCGCCCGGCTGATCGTGGATTGCTGCCATCTGGATACCCAGGGCAATCCCGCGCCCGTCGGGAATTGACTGGCAGCTGGCGGCTCGCAACCGTGCCAGCCGCGGGGCCGCCACCCATCATCGCCCCATCTTCTTCCCAGCATCAGGAAACGCGATGAAAGCCGTGGTCTGCCAGAACAAGCAACTCTCCCTCGTCGATCTGCCCGAGCCCAAGCCCGAGGAGGGGCAGCTGCTGGTCAAGGTGCTGCGCTGCGGCATCTGCGGCTCCGACCTGCATGTGCGCCAGCATTGCGACCATTGGGGCCAGCTGATGAGCCGCAGCGGCTACCGCCAGCTCACCAGCAGCGCGCAGCCGGTGGTGTTCGGCCATGAGTTCAGCGCCGAGGTGCTGGACCAGGGGCCGGGCGGCAAGAGGACCGGCTTCAAGCCCGGCACCAAGGTGGTGGCCTTGCCCTTTCTGCGCGTCGGCAAGGAGATCGACGCGATCGGGCTTTCCGAGCGCGTCAGCGGCGCCTATGCCGAGCGCCTGGTGGTGCAGGAGTCCATGACCCTGGCGATCCCGAATGGCCTGGACCCGGCCGTGGCGGCGCTCACCGAGCCGATGTCGGTGGCCTGGCATGCGATCCGCCGCGGCGAGGTCAAGAAGAAGGACGTGGCCATCGTGATCGGCTGCGGCCCGGTGGGCCTGGCCACCATCTGCCTGCTGAAGGCCCAGGGCGTCAAACATGTGGTGGCGGCCGACTTCTCGGCCGGCCGGCGCGCCCTGGCCAAGCGCTGTGGCGCCGACGTGGTGGTGGACCCGGCCGCCGAATCGCCCTACGCGAACTGGCAGGCCTGGGGTTGCATCGGCGATCTGCCGGGCATGCTGGAGCTGGCGGTGGGCACGCGCGAGCAGCTCGGCAAGCTGCCCCTGATCCCCTGGTGGCATACCTGGCGCCTGGCCGAGGCGTTGGGCGCGCTGCCCAAGCGCCCCATCATTTTTGAATGCGTGGGTGCGCCGGGCGTGCTGCAGAGCGTCATCAACGGTGCGCCGCAATTCGCGCGCATCGTGGTGGTGGGCGTGTGCATGCAGGCCGACCAGATCGAGCCGGCGGTGGCCATCAACAAGGAAGTCGACCTGCGCTTCGTGCTGGGCTACTCGCCGCTGGAATTCCGCGACACCCTGCACATGATGGCCGAGGGCAAGGTCGATTGCGCGCCGCTGATCACCGGCGAGGTCGGGCTGGGCGGCGTGGAGGCGGCCTTCAACGCGCTGGGCGATCCGGATCGCCACGCCAAGATCCTGGTCGACCCGGCCAGCCTATTGACCGTGCCCGCCTGAACAACAAGCCTTAGCAGGCTCAGGCCGAGGGCGTGGCCGCCGTGCGCGGCCGCTGCTGGTATTCGCTGGGCGTGATGCCGATGACGCGGCGGAACGAGCGGCTGAAATTGGCCGAGTCGCTGAAGCCCAGCTGCAGCGCCACCTGGGTGACGGTGGCGCCCGGCTCGCCCAGCAGCTCGCAGGCGAGCTCGAAGCGCACCCGCTCGGCCAGGCTGCGGAACTGCAGCTTCTCTTTCTTCAGATAGCGGTCGATGGTGCGCGGCGAGACATGGATGCGCTGCGCCAGGTCTTCCAGCGTCACCAGGCGGCCGGGCGTCTCGCGCAGCAGCATGCGCACATAGTCGCCCCAGCCGGTCTCGCCCGCCGGCGGGCGCTGGCCCAGCGCGGTGCAGCGCTCGTCGACCTCGCGCACCACGTTGGCGTCGGCCATCGCCAGCGCGTGGTCCAGCAGGTCGGCCCCCATCAGCACGCGCACGCCGGGCAGGGCCTGGGCGTCGAAGTGAAAGCGCGCCGGGCCCAGCGCCAGGTAGCGCTGCGCATGCGGCGGCGGCGGCATCGAGAGGTAGATGTCGTAGGCCGGCTCCTGGCCGCCCAGCATCAGGTGGACCTGGTTCTGGTGCGCCACCGCCAGCACCTCGTAATAGAAGCGCAGCGTCTCCAGCGGCATCGCGGTGAGCGGCGTGTAGACGGCCTCGCCGACACCGCCGCCGATGCGCCGGTAGCGCAGCGAGAAGGTCTCGGTCATCAGGTGGTAGTGGCGCGCCACCAGCTGCATGGCCTCGCCCCAGTTGCGGCAGCTGAGCATGCCGAAGCCCAGCAGTTCGTGCGAATTCATCTTGATCAGCCGGCCCATCTCCAGGCCCAGATCGGTACGGCCGGTGAGCTGGCGTGCCGAGCTCACAAAGGCCTCGATCTCGCTGGGCAGCAGGGTGGCGCCGCGCTGCGTGAGCCGTTCGGCCTCGACACCCGCCATGCGCAGCAGCTGGGCCACATCCGTGCCCTGGCTGCGCAGCAGGTCCAGCAGGAGCACGAAATAGCGCACCGGCACCCGGCGCGGCTGGGCCGGGGCGGGGCGGCTGGGCGGTGGCGTCGCGCTCATGGCGTGAAGGAGAGGGGGCGGGCGATTGGCACGTTTCGATGCTAGCCAAGTCGGCGCCGGCCTGTCCATGCAGGAATGCCGGGGGGCGGGCGGTTCGGCCACACCCACACCGCGGGAATTCCCTGGCCTGGCAGGAATTGACTGGCAGCTGACGGCGCCTGCACATGCCAGGCCGCGCGCCGCTGCGCATCATGGCCCCGCCATCGCTTCGGAGCCATTTCACCCATGCAGCAGTTCGAAACCCGCCGCCTCAGCCTGAATGGCGTGACGCTCAATATTGTCGACCAGGGGCGCGGCGAGCCGGTGCTGCTGGTGCATGGCTTTCCGGACGATCACGAGGTCTGGCGCCAGCAGATCCCGGCCCTGCTGCAGGCCGGCTACCGCGTCATCGCGCCCGATATGCGCGGCTGCGGCGAATCCGAGGCGCCCGCCGGCGTGGCGCCCTACAAGCTCGATCGGCTGGTGGGCGATCTGCTGGCCCTGCTGGACGCGCTGGGCCTGCCCAAGGTCCGGCTGGTGGGGCATGACTGGGGGGCGGTGATTGCCTGGACCCTGGCGATCCGCCATCCGCAGCGGGTGCACAACTACGTGGCCCTCTCGGTGGGCCATCCCAGCGCCTATGCGCGCGCGCCGCTGCAGCAAAAAATCATGGGCTGGTACATCCTGATGTTCCAACTGCGCGGCTTCGCCGAATGGCTGATGACGCGCCGCGACTGGCGCTGGACGCGCGGCTTCACCGGCCAGCATGCCGAGCTCAAGCATTGGCTGCGCAAGCTGGCGCGCCCGGGCCGCCTGACCGCGGCCGTAAGCTGGTACCGCGCCAACCTGGCGCTGATCCTGCCCTTCGCCCAGGCCAAGCCGGCGCTGCCGGTGCTGGGCCTGTGGAGCGACGGCGACGCCTATCTCTGCGAGGCGCAGATGCGCGAGAGCGAGCGCTGGGTCACCGGGCCCTGGCGCTATGTGCGCCTGAACGGCGCCTCGCACTGGTTGCAGCTGGACCAGCCCGAGCGCGTCAACCGCCTGATCCTGGATGAATTCCAACGCCACCCCCTGCACGCCTGAAAGCGCCACCCCATGCTGAGTAAACGCTACCGCTTCGAACTGATCCTGGCCCTGGTCTTCGCCCTGCTGTGGGGTGGGGTCTGGCTCTGGCAGAACCCGCACCGCCCGATCAAGCCCGCCGAGGCCGAGCAGTTCCTGGCCGAGACCGAGAAGCTGCCGTTCCCGCCCGAGGAGCGCGCCGAGATGCGCCAGGCCCTGCGCGCCTGGATGGCGGCCGACGACGGCCAGCCCGTCTACATGCTCAACCTGATGCGCTTCTATCCGGAGCTGCGCCGCTACCAGGGTTCGCTGGCGGCCAACCAGCTCAGCCCGGCGCAGAGCAACACGCATTACGAGGACATCGTGATCCCGATGCTGTTCAAGCTCGGCGGCTACCCGCTCTACGCCGGCCAGACCCAGGGCAAGAACCTGCTGGTGCACGAGGCCGGGCTGGACGACTGGAGCCGCGTGCTGGTGGTGCGCTACCCGAGCCGCCGCGCCTTCATGGAGCTGGTGACCGACCCGGCCTACCGCGAGGTCGCTCCCTACAAGCTGATGGCGCTGAAGGTGGTGCTGACGCCCACCGGCTTCGAGCTGGCGATCCCCGAGCTGAGCTGGCTGCTGGCCGCGCTGCTGAGCATCGTCTGGCTGCTGCTGGCCTGGCGCCGCGCGCTGCGGGCCTGAGGCGCAGCCGCCATGTTCCAACAGCAAGTGGTGGTGATCACCGGCGGCTCCAGCGGCCTCGGCCCGGCGCTGGCGCGGCGCTTCCTGGCCGCCGGCGCCCGGCTGGCCCTGCTGGCGCGCGATGCGCAGAAGCTGGCCCGCGTGCGCGCCGAGCTGCTGGCGGGCGCGCCGCCCGGGGCCCGCGTCGAGACCCTGGTCTGCGATGTCTGCGACGAGGCGGCCTGCCGCCTCGCCATGCAGGCGATTGCCGCCAGCCTGGGCAGGCCCGATGTGCTGGTCAATTCGGCCGGCATCGTCGCCGAGGGCTATTTCCAGCAATCGGACATGGCGACGCAGCGCCGCATCTTCGAGACCAATTACTTCGGCGCCGTCAACATCACGCTGGCGGCCATGCCCTTCTTCAGCGCCAGGGGCAGCGGGCGCATCGTCAACATCGCCTCGCTGGCCGGGCGCCTGCCCACCTTCGGCCTGACGGCCTACGGCCCGTCCAAGTTCGCCCTGGTGGGCTTCAGCGAAGCGCTGCGCCTGGAGCTCAAGCCGCGCGGCGTGCGCGTGCAGCTGGCCTGCCCGGGCGAGTTCCTCACCCCCATGGCCCTGGCCCTCGAGGCCACGCGCACGCCGGAGAACCGGCAGATGAACCAGGCGGTGCCGGTGCTCTCGCTGGACGCGGTGGCCGATGGCGTGTTTGCCGGCATCGCCGCGAACCGTTTCATGATCGTGCCGGGCCGCATCGCGCGCGCGCTGGATGCCCTGCACCGGCTGGCGCCCGGCCTGCTGCGCTGGCTGCTGGACCTGCGCTTGCGGCAGGTCTATATCGGGCCGCGGCAGCCCTAGCTCACTGGAACCCTCCTCCATGCTCAGACATTTTTCCTTGCCCTCGCTGCGCTCGTTCCGCCTGCCGGCCTGGCGGCTTTCGGGGCGGCTGGCCGGCGGCTTCGGCCTGGTGCTGGCCCTGCTGCTGCTGACCATGGCCGCGGGCCTGCTGGGCATGCAGCGCATGAGCCAGCAGACGCGCGAGATCGTCGAGGTGTCGGGCCGGCGCGCCGATGTGGCGCAGGCGATGATGGCGGCGGCCAACGACACGGCGGTGGCGCTGTACGGCTTTCTGCTGGTGAGCGACGAGGAGGATGCCAAGCAGCAGACGGCCCTGTTCGAGGCCGCCCTGGCGCGCTACGAGCAGGCCGCCGCGGCGCTCAAGCCGCTGATCGGCGAGGCACCCGACGCCGCCACCGCCCAGCTGCTGCAGGCGCTGGAGGAGGCCGGCTCGCCGGCCCGCACGATGGCGCGCAATGTGGTGCGCATGGCGGGCATGGGCGGCAACGCCAGCGCTGCCTTCAATGCCATGAACCCGCGCGTCGTGATCGACGAATGGCGCGCCGCCATCGTCAAGCTGCTGGCCCATGAGGCCGAGGCCGCGGCGGCCAGCGCGGCCGGCGCCCAATCCAGCTACGAGACCGCCCGCGGCGCGCTGGCGCTGACCACCCTGCTGGGCCTGCTGGTGGGCGGCGTGGCGGCCTGGCTGATCCTGCGCAGCGTTGCCGGCCCCTTGAAGCAGGCGATCGGCGAGGCGCAACGCATGGCCACCGGCGACCTCAGCCGCGCCATCGACGGCAGCCGGCGCGACGAGACCGGCGAGCTGCTGGCCGCGCTGGCCGCGATGCAGGATCAGTTGCGCGGCCTGGTCGGCACGATACGCAGCTCCACCGACAGCATTGCGCACGCCAGCGCCGAGATCGCGCATGGCAATCTGGACCTGAGCCAGCGCACCGAGCGCACCGCGGGCGAGTTGCAGCGCGCCGCCGGCGCCACCGGCGCCCTCAGCCAGACGGTGCGCGGCGCCACCGCCGCGGCCGGCCAGGCCGATGCGTTGGCGCGTCAGGCCGAGCAGGTGGCCCAGCGCGGCGGCCGCGCGGTCGGCGAGGTGGTGCAGACCATGGGCGAGATCGATCGCAGCGCGCGCCAGATCGGCGACATCATCGGCGTGATCGACTCGATCGCCTTCCAGACCAATATCCTGGCGCTCAACGCCGCGGTGGAAGCGGCGCGCGCCGGCGAGCAGGGGCGCGGTTTTGCCGTGGTGGCCGCCGAGGTGCGGGCACTGGCGCAGCGCTCGGCCGATGCCGCCAAGCAGATCAAGACCCTGATCCAGGGCTCGGGCGAACGCGTCGAGGCCGGTGCGCGCCAGGTGCAGCTGGCCGGCAGCACCATGCAGGACATCGTCGGCAGCGTCGTGCAGCTGGGCGGCGCGCTGCAGGAGGTGACGCGCAGCGGCAGCGCGCAGAACGAGGGCATCGCGCAGCTGGAGGCGATGGTGGCCGAGCTCGACCAGATGACGCAGAGCAACGCGGCCCTGGTGGAGCAGGGCGCCGCCGCGGCCGAGAGCCTCAGCCAGCAGGCCGCCGCACTGGCGCAGACGGTGGCGGTGTTCCGGCTCTAGGCGCCGCGGCGAGAATGCGCCCATGCTGCCCGACCCCGCCCTGCTGCATGCCTGCCTCGCGCGTGCGCGCCAGCCGCTGCCGCAGGGCTGGCTGCGCCTGACGCTGGGCGAGCAGGCGCTGGGCTGGCTGGCGCCCGAGCGCGCCGAGCTGCTGCGGGCGCATTGGCCCCAGCTGCGGCGCGGCCCGCTGGGGCTGAGTTGGCCCGCTGCGGAGGCGGCACCGGCGGTGCGCTCGGCCAGCATCCAGGCGGTGGCCGAGCGCCTCGCCGCCGCCGGCCTGATCAGCGGCTGGCGCAACGAGGCCTATGCCTGCGAAGCGCCCGATGCCGATCCGCTGCATGTGCAGGGGGCCGAGCTGTTCCGCCTGGAGCGCGCCGCCTTCCGCTTCTTCGGCCTGATGAGCCGGGCCGTGCACATCAATGCGCGCTGGCCCGATGGCCGCATGCTGTGCGGGCGCCGCGCCCTCGCCAAGGCCACCGACCCGGGCGCGCTGGACAACCTCGCCGCCGGCGGCCTGCCGGCCGGCGAGGGCTTGCTGGACTGCGCCAGGCGCGAGCTGTGGGAGGAGGCCGGCGTGCCGGCCGCGCTGAGCCGGGCGCTGCGCCCCTGCGGCGCGCTGCGCAGCACGCGTGTCGAGCCCGAGGGCCTGCACGACGAGATCCTGCATGTCTTCGAGCTGCAGCTGCCGGCCGGGTTCTCGCCGCGCAACCAGGACGGCGAGGTGAGCGAGTTCCTGGCGCTGGACGCCGCCGAGCTGCAGGCGCGACTGGCCGCCGGCGAGTTCAGTCCCGACGCGGCCAGCGTGATTGCCTACGGATTGCTCAGACCAGCAGGAAGCTGAGCCGGCCCTCGCCGGCGCCGGGCACTTGCAGCACCAGGTCGGTCCGGCCGCTGTTCTGCAGCAGCAGGCTGGCGAGCTTGTCGAAGGGCTGGGCGGTCAGGCGCGCGGCGCTCATGCTGGGTTGGTCGGTGACGCTGCGCTTGCGCAGCACCGGCGCCGCGGCGCGCATGAAGCGCGAGGCATGCTCGACCATCTTGGCGCTGGGCTGGCTCTGCGCCATCGCCAGCTGGATCTCGGCCGCGCTGCAGCCCGCGGCCAGGCCGCCGATCAGGCAGCAGCTTTGCAGGTCCAGCACGCCCAGGGCGTAGACGCCGCTGCGACCGGTGCTGCTGTAGAGCGCGATCAGCTGCGGCAGCTGGCGCGGTGCGGCGTCGGCCAGCTCGTTGCGGCGCAGGTCGAAGCCGCGCGTGCCCAGGTGCGCGAACAGCTGCTGCTGCATCTGTGCGATCGACTCGAGGGCGGCGGGGCCCTTCCTGGCCTCGGCATCGGCGGGGCGGCCGGCCTGCGCGCTCTTGCGCGCCTGCTGCAGGGTCTTGCCCACGGCCTCGCGCAGGGCCAGGTCCTTGAAGGGCTTGTTGAGCACGAAGGCCGCGCCATTGCTGCGCGCCTCGATCAGGCGCTCGTCATTGGTCTCGGTGGTCACGAAGCCCACCGCCACCTCGGTATGGCCGGTCTGGCGCAGCGCCTGCAGCATCTCGATGCCCGAGACGCCGGGCATATGCCAGTCGGACAGCACCAGATCGGGCCGGAAGCTGTCGACCTTGTCGAGCGCATCGGCGCCGTCGTCGGCGGTAAGGAATTGCAGGGGGCCGAGCTCGGACGTTTCCAGCACCTGGCGGATGATGGCCTGGATGGCCCGGCTGTCGTCGACGATCAGTACGCGGCGCGCGTCGCTCGCGGGAATGCTCAGTGACATGGGAACTCCTGCTCCTTGATGGCAGCATGGTCGAGGCGGCGGGTTGCGCGGCCGTCGTGGACTCCCTGGACCTCACTGGCAGGCTGGTGGGCCGGCGTGGATCGTTGTTTTGTTCGGCGTACTGCTTGTTCTCGCTGGATCGGGAGTGTCTTGTGCGCGGAGCGCCCCGATGTTGGGAAAAGCCCTTGCTTGGGCGCGCATTTCGACGCCGGCGTGACTTTGTATGCATTTGTGACTCGCGTCCGTGGTCCCTTGGTGACAATGGCGCCATGGAACAAGTCGATGCCGTGGTGGTGGGTGCCGGTGTGGTGGGTCTGGCGGTGGCGCGCGCGCTCGCCCGGCAGGGGCTGGAAACCCTGGTGCTGGAGCGCGAGACCGCGATCGGCCAGGGCGTGAGTTCGCGCAACAGCGAGGTCATCCATGCCGGGCTGTACTACCCGCCGGGTTCGCTCAAGGCCAGGCTTTGCGTGCGCGGCAAGCGGCTGCTCTACGAGTTCTGCGCCAGCCACCAGGTGGCGCACCAGCGCTGCGGCAAGCTGGTGGTGGCCACCGATGCGGGGCAACTGGCCGGGCTGCACGCCCTGCAGGCCAAGGCCGCGGCGAACGGCGTGCACGATCTGCAATGGCTTGGCGCCGCCGAGGCGCGGGCCCTCGAGCCGCAGCTGCGCTGCGAGGCGGCGCTGCTCTCGCCCTCCACCGGCATCGTCGACAGCCATGGCCTGATGCTGGCCTTGCAGGGCGAGCTGGAGCGCCATGGCGGCGCCGTGGGCCTGGCCTCCGAGGTGCGGGCGATCGCCCCGGCCGCGCAGGGTCAGGTCTTGAGCGTGGCGATGCCCGAGGGCGAGCAGATGGCCCTGCAGGCCCGCCTGGTGGTGAATGCCGCCGGGCTCTGGGCGCCCTGGCTGGCGGCGCGTACAACAGGCTTGGCCGGCTTGGGCACCCAGCCGACCGCGCATTACAGCAAGGGCTGCTATTTCAGCCTGCAGGGCCGGGCGCCGTTCGCGCGCCTGGTCTATCCGCTGCCGCAGGATGCCTGGCTGGGTGTGCACCTCACGCTGGACCTGGGCGGGCAGGCCCGCTTCGGCCCGGATGCGCAGTGGCTGGAGGGCGTGGCGACGCCGGATCAGCTGGACTATGCGGTGGCGCCGGAGCGCGCCGATGGCTTCTACGCCGATGTGCGGCGCTACTGGCCGGGCCTGCCGGACGGGGCGCTGCAGCCCGCCTACAGCGGCGTGCGGCCCAAGATCCATGGCCCGGGCGAGCCGGCGCCGGACTTTCGCATCGACGGCCCGGCCCAGCATGGCGTGGCCGGCCTGGTGAACCTGCTGGGCATCGAATCGCCGGGGCTGACGAGCGCGCTGGCGATCGCCGAGGAGGTGCTGCTGCGCCTGGGTTTGGCTGAACGCTAGTCGCGCTGCTGCCACTGCCCGTCGATGAGCAGCTGGTGCGGCCTGAACTTGCTCTTGTAGGCCATCTTGGGGCTCTCGGCGATCCAGTAGCCCAGGTAGAGGTGGGATAGGCGCAACTGGCGCGCCTGCTCGATCTGCCACAGCACATTGAAGCTGCCGTAGCTCTTGCCCTCCTCGGGCTCGTAGAAGGTGTATACGGCCGAGAGCCCGTCGGCCAGGATGTCCAGGATCGACACCATCTTCAGCAGGTTCGAGCCATCGGGCTGCAATTCGCGGAACTCCACCAGGCGCGAGTTGATGCGGCTTTGCAGCAGGAACTGGGTGTACTGGTCGACGCTGTCGTGGTCCATGCCGCCGCCGCTGTGGCGGCCGGCCTGGTAGCGCAGATAGAGCTGGTAATGCTCCTCGCTATAGCCCAGGCGCATCACGCGCGCCTGCAGCTGCTCATGCTGCTTCCAGGCGCGGCGCTGGCTGCGCGTGGGCGTGAACGCCGCCACCGGGATGCGCATCGCCACACAGGCCTTGCAGCCGTCGCAATAGGGCCGGTAGGTGAACATGCCGCTGCGGCGAAAGCCCGCCGCCACCAGGCCCGAATAGGCGTCCGCATGGATCAGATGGCTGGGCGTGGCCACCTGCGAGCGTGCCTGCCGGTCCGGCAGGTAGCTGCAGGGGTAGGGCGCCGTGGCATAAAACTGCAGCTCGGCCAGCGGAAGTTCTTTGGGATGCGTCACGAATGTGGCGTGGGCTCGGGTTCGGAAGGCCCCAGCAGGGCCCACAGGTGTGGATGATAGGTCCAATCGTCGGGGGCGGGCTCGCCCACCACCCGCGCCAGATGCGCCTCGAAGGCCGCGCGCGGTACTTCTGCCGCACCCAGCGAGGCAAGGTGGCGGGTGTTCTGCTGGCAGTCGATCCAGCTGATGCCATGCTGGCGGCACAGGCACACCAGCGCGGCCAGCGCGATCTTGGAGGCGTCGCTGCGGCGCATGAACATCGACTCGCCATAGAACATGCGGCCCAGGTTCACGCCGTAGAGGCCGCCCGCCAGCTCGCCGTCCATCCAGGTCTCGACGCTGTGCACCGTGCCCTCGGCGGCCAGGCGCGCATAGGCGGCCTGCATCTCGGGCAGGATCCAGGTGCCGGACTGGCCCTCGCGCGGCGTGCCGGCGCAGGCGCGCAGCACCTCGGGCGTGGCGCTGTCCACGCGGATCTCGCAGCCCGGCGTGGCGCGGAAACGCGCGATCGTCTTGCGCAGCGAGCGCGAGAGCTTGAAGTTGCGGGTCTGCAGCACCATGCGCGGGTCGGTGCTCCACCACAGGATGGGCTGGCCCTCGGAATACCAGGGGAAGATGCCGCGTGCGTAGGCGGCGCGCAGGCGCGCGGGGCTGAGGTCGCCGCCGGCGGCCAGCAGGCCGGGGGCATCGGAGTCCGGCCCCAGCGCCAGGCTGGTGGGCGGGAAGAAGGCCGGGTCGCGGTCATCAAGCCAGGGAATCATCGGCTTCATGGTAGCGTGCTCGACCATGACGACGATTCTTTACGGCATACCCAACTGCGACACCGTCAAGCGCGCGCGTGCCTGGCTGGATGAGCAAGGCCTGGACTACCAGTTCCACGACTTCAAGAAGGCCGGCGTGCCCGCCGCCGAGCTGGCGCGCTGGCAGCGCGAGCTGGGCTGGGAGAAGGTGCTGAACCGCGCCGGCACCAGCTGGCGCAAGCTCGACGAGGCCAGCAAGGCCGCGGTGGTGGACGCCGCCAGCGCCGCCGCGCTGATCCAGACCCAGCCCAGCCTGGTCAAGCGCCCGGTGGTGCAATGGGCCGACGGCCGCCTGAGCCTGGGTTTCTCGCCCGAGCTGTTCGCCAGCCATCGTTGACGCCGGCACCGACGTGGTGCGAAACAGCACCACGACAGTGCCACAAGCTCGACGCTGGTGCGCGATACGGCCGCAGGCCATGCCCCAGTCTGGGCATCATTCTTGCTGAATTGGTGCAAAGGAAAACCCAAGCCGGTGCGCCGGCAGGCACGACCAGCAGCAAGGACGAGGCAATGGAGAACTTCAAGCAGGGCGCGGATGCGCTCTTTATTTTGCTCGGCGCCATCATGGTGCTGGCCATGCACGCCGGTTTCGCCTTTCTGGAGCTGGGCACGGTGCGCAAGAAGAACCAGGTGAATGCCCTGGTGAAGATCCTGGTGGACTTCGCGGTCTCCACGGTGGCCTATTTCCTGGTTGGGTACACGGTCGCCTATGGCACGCATTTCTTCACCGGCGCCGAGGCCCTGGCGGCCAAGAACGGCTACGAGCTGGTGAAGTTCTTCTTCCTCTTGACCTTTGCCGCGGCGATTCCCGCCATCGTCTCCGGCGGCATCGCCGAGCGCGCCCGCTTCGGCCCGCAGCTGATGGCCACCGCGGTGATCGTGGGCCTGATCTACCCGCTCTTCGAGGGCGTGGCCTGGAACCAGGCCTTCGGCTTCCAGGCCTGGCTCAAGGCCAGCATGGGCGCCGAGTTCCATGACTTCGCCGGTTCGGTGGTGGTGCATGCGGTGGGCGGCTGGATCGGCCTTGCGGCGGTGCTGCTGCTGGGCCCGCGCTACAACCGCTACCGCAAGGACGGCGCCATCAGCGCCCACCCGCCCTCCAGCATCCCCTTTCTGGCCCTGGGCGCCTGGGTGCTGGCGGTGGGCTGGTTCGGCTTCAATGTGATGAGCGCCCAGACCCTGGACAAGCTCAGCGGCCTGGTGGCGGTGAACTCGCTGATGGCGATGGTGGGCGGCACGCTGGCGGCGGTGCTGCTGGGCCGCAACGACCCCGGCTTTGCCTACAACGGCCCGCTCGCCGGCCTGGTGGCGGTGTGCGCCGGCTCCGACCTGATGCACCCGATCGGCGCCCTGGTGGTGGGCGGCGTGGCCGGCGCCATCTTCGTGAGCCTGTTCACCCTCACACAGAACCGCTGGAAGATCGACGACGTGCTGGGCGTCTGGCCCCTGCACGGCCTGTGCGGCGCCTGGGGTGGCATCGCCTGCGGCATCTTCGGCCAGCAGGTGCTGGGCGGCATCGGCGGCGTGAGCTTCTGGTCGCAGCTGCTGGGCACCCTGGCCGGCGTGAGCTGGGCGCTGGCCGGCGGTTTCGCCGTCTACGGCCTGCTGCGCCAGCTGACGGGCCTGCGCCTGAGCCAGGAAGAGGAGTTCGACGGTGCCGACCTCAGCATCCACAAGATCGGCTCGACGCCGGATCGCGAGGTCAGCTGGTAAGCTGCCGGCCTTGTCATCCAAGGCAGTTGCTCCATGTTCACAGGCATCGTCCAGGGCGTCGCCAGCGTCGCCGCCATCACCGACCGGCCCGGTCTGCGCAGCTTTACGCTGCAGTTCCCGCCCGGTTTCTGTGCCGGCCTGGAGATCGGTGCCAGCGTCGCCTGCGACGGCGTCTGCCTGACCGTCACCGCGCTGCACGCGGGTGCGGAGCGCGCCGACTTCGACGTCATGCAGCAAAGCCTGGCCCTCACCAGCCTGGCCGGCCTGCAGCAGGGCAGCCGGCTGAACGTGGAGCGCGCCGCCCGTGACGGCGCCGAGATCGGCGGCCACCCGCTCTCCGGCCATGTCGACTTCATGGGCGAGATCGCCGAGATCCGCCGCCCCGAGAACAACCATGTGCTGCGCATCGCGGTGCCGGCGCGCTGGATGCGCTACATCTTCGCCAAGGGCTATATCGCCATCAACGGCGCCAGCCTGACGGTGGCCGAGGCCCATCGCGAGCCCGGCCAACCCGGCTGGTTCGAGGTCTGGCTGATCCCCGAGACCCTGCGCATGACCACCTTTGGCGAGAAGGGCGTGGGGTCAGGTCTGAACATCGAGATCGAGCGCCAGACCCAGGTCTTCGTGGACACCGTGCGCGAGGCCATCGAGGAGCGCCTGGGCCCGCTGCTGCCGGCGCTGGAGCAGTTGCTGGCGCAGCAGGGCCAGAGCCTGCTGGACATGGCGCCGCCGCGCGCGGAGAAGCGCTGAATAAGGGCCCTGTTTTGTGCGGCAGCCCCGGCCGCGGCATGCTAGCCTGGGCGGAGTCAGGATGTCCTGACGTCCGCGAGGAAGGGCCGAACCATGCGATTGAGCGTCAGACACCGATTGATGCTGGGCTTTGGCGTGATGCTGCTTCTGCTGGCCGTGGTGGCCGGGGTGGGGCAGCAACAGCTGGCCAATATCCAGCACTTCAACACCGAGCTGGACGAGCGCGCCTTCCGGCTCGCGCTGGCCTCCGACTGGGCCACCCAGGTCAAGATCGCGGTGGCCAGCAAGGCGCCGGTGCCAGGTCTTGAGATCGAGCCGGTGAAGAAGCTCGGCACGCTGACGCAGGCGGAGGCCGAGAAGCGCGCGCTGAGCGCGGCGCTGAGTTCCCATACCGGCAGCCCGGAGGCGCACCGTGATGCGGTGGACCAGCTGGCGGGCAAGCTGGTGGCGCTGCAGATCGCCGACAGCGGCCAGCTGCAGGCGGCGCTGACGCGTGCCGTCACGCTCAACTGGACCGTGCTGGCGCTGGGCGCCGTGCTGGGCATCGTGATCGCGATCCGGCTTTCCAACGGCATCCTGCGGCCGATCGCACGCGCCGGCCTGGTGGCCGAACGCATTGCCTCGGGCGACCTCTCCAGCAGCATCGACGGCCAGGCCCACGACGAGGTGGGCGCGCTGCTGGTCTCGCTGGGCCGCATGCAGGACAACCTGGCGGGGCTGGTGGCGAATGTGCGCCAGGGCTCCGAGGGCGTGGCCACCGCCTCGGCCGAAATCGCCCAGGGCAATCACGACCTGTCGGCGCGCACCGAGCAGCAGGCCAGCTCGCTGGAGCAGACGGCCTCCAGCATGGAGGAGCTGGGCTCCACCGTGAAGCAGAACGCCGACAGCGCGCGCCAGGCCAACCAGCTGGCGCTGAACGCCTCCACGGTGGCCGAGCAGGGCGGCGCGGTGGTGGGCGAGGTGGTCGAGACCATGAAGGACATCAATGAGTCCTCGCGCAAGATCGCCGACATCATCGGCGTGATCGACGGCATCGCCTTCCAGACCAATATCCTGGCGCTGAACGCGGCGGTGGAAGCCGCGCGCGCCGGCGAGCAGGGCCGCGGCTTTGCGGTGGTGGCTTCTGAGGTGCGCTCGCTGGCGGGGCGCTCGGCCGACGCCGCCAAGGAAATCAAGAGCCTGATCGGCGCCAGCGTCGAGCGCGTCGAGCGCGGCAGCGCCCTGGTCGACCGCGCCGGCAGCACCATGCACGAGGTGGTGACGGCGATCAAGCGCGTCACCGACATCATGGGCGAGATCAGCGCCGCCAGCATCGAACAGTCGAACGGCGTCTCGCAGGTGGGCGAGGCGGTCAACCACATGGATCACGCCACCCAGCAGAACGCCGCGCTGGTCGAGCAGATGGCCGCCGCCGCCAGCAGCCTGAAGGCGCAGGCCGAGGAGCTGGTGCGCGTGGTGGCGGTGTTCAAGATCCGGCGCGGCTGAGCGCGGGCCCTAATCGATGGCCCGGCGCCGCAGCGCCTCGGGCAGCTGCTCGTAGTAGGCGGCGATGCGCGCGCCGTAGCGTGCGCGCGCCTGCGGGCTCAATTCAAGGTCGAAGCTGGCCTTCAGCGCTTGCACGCCGGCCGGCGTGGCCAGCAGGGCGGCGAGGCGCCGCACCACCCTGGCGCCCCAGGGCGTGCGTGGGCAGGCGATGCCCGAGACCAGCATCTCGTCGTGGCCCATCAGCGGCACCGGGGTCAGGTCTTGCAGCGCCGGCATCATGGCCTTGCGCTGCTGCAGCGCGAAGTCGTAGTCGATGATGTAGTCGACCCTGCCCAGCAGCATCATCTCCAGCAGGCGGTGGCCGAAATCGGCCGGCGTATAGCTCTTCGGTTGGCTGCTGCCGGCTCGTTGGGCCAGCAGCTGATCGAGCGCCGGGCCGTAGCTGCGCCCCTCGACGACGGCGCCCTGCAGCTCGGTGCGGCGCAGCAGGCGCCAGATGTCGACCTCGCCGGCGGCATTGCGCGGCAGCCGTGGCAGGGTGGCGGCGCGCACGATCAGCTGCAGCGGCGGCACCAGATGGGTGTCGACGAAATAGGCCATGGCTTCGCGCTCGGGCGTGTGCAGCGCCATCAGGTGGCAGGCATTCTCGCCGGCGCGCAGCATGCCCCAGCTGCGCTTGGCGTTGGCGATCACGAGCCGGTGCCGGGCCGCGCCGCCCCAGCTGCTGCTGAGGTGCTCGAACAGCGGCCCCACCACGGTCCGTTCCTGCCCCGGATTGCCGGCGCCCATCGACACGTCGGCGGCCAGCCAGGTCATGGTGGCCTCGGCCCCCGCGTCCTGGGCGCTGGCCCTAAAGGTCAGCAACAGCGGGACGGCCAGAGCCAGCCGGCGACTCGGCATCGGTACGCGGCCGTTGTCCATGATCGAGCCTCCCTGCGCTGGCAACGCCTAGAGCATAGGCGTGGCCGGCGCGGCGGGCAAATTTCCTAGCGCCTAGATTACCGGCGCGCTGCCGGGCACAGTTCAGCCGGCCAGCAAGGCCCGCAGCACATAGGGCAGGATGCCGCCATGCTGGTAATAGGCCACCTCGATGGGGGTGTCGATGCGCAGCAGCAGGGCATGCTCGCGGCGCTGGCCACCGCCGGCAGGGTGTATGACCAGCCGGGCCCGGCGCTGCGGCGCCAGCGCGCCGTCTATCTCGATGTCGATCAGCTCGTCGCCGCGCAGGCCCAGCGTCTCCCAGCTCTCGCCGGGCATGAACTGCAGCGGCAGCACCCCCATGCCGACCAGGTTGGAGCGGTGGATGCGCTCGAAGCTCTTGGCCACCACCGCCTTGATGCCCAGCAGCTGGGTGCCCTTGGCGGCCCAGTCGCGGCTGGAGCCGGTGCCGTATTCCTCGCCGGCAAAGATCACCGTGGGCGTGCCGGCGGCCTGGTAGCGCATCGCGGCGTCGTAGATGGCGAGCTTTTCACCCGGTCCGCCGCTCGGTTGGTAGAGCGTCAGGCCGCCTTCCTCGCGGCTGCCGTCGGGCGCCGGCGGGATCATCAGGTTCTTGATGCGCACATTGGCAAAGGTGCCGCGCATCATCACCTCGTGGTGGCCGCGGCGCGAGCCATAACTGTTGAAGTCCACGGGCTTGATGCCCTGGGCCTGCAGATACAGGCCGGCGGGCGAGCTCGCCTTGATGGCGCCGGCGGGCGAGATGTGGTCGGTGGTGATGGAGTCGCCGAACAGCGCCATGATGCGGGCGCCGCGCACGTGCGTGCCGCCGGCCTCGGCCTGGGCGGGCTGCATCTGGAAGCCGGCGAAGAAGGGCGGCTGGGCGATATAGCTGCTGGCCGGCCAGCTGTAGACCTGGCCCGCTACGCCGCTGATCTTCTGCCACAGCTTGCCGGGCTTTCTGGCCACCTGCTCGTAGTTGGCGCGGAAGGCCTTGGGGTCCATGGCATGCTGCATGAGCGCTTGGATCTCCTCGCTGCTGGGCCAGATGTCGCCGAGGTAGACGTCGCGGCCGTTCTTGCCCTTGCCCACCGGTTGCGTCATCAGATCGACCCGCACATTGCCGGCCAGCGCATAGGCCACCACCAGCGGCGGCGAGGCCAGGAAGTTGGCCTTCAAATTGGGGTGGATGCGCGCTTCGAAATTGCGGTTGCCCGAGAGCACGGCGGCGCAGATCAGCTGCTGGCTCGTGATGGCCTCGTTGATCTCGGCCGTGAGGTCGCCGGCATTGCCGATGCAGGTGGTGCAGCCATAGGCGGCCACGTTGAAGCCGAGCTTCTCCAGATAGGGCAGCAGCTTGGCGCGCTCCAGGTACTCGGTGACGATGCGCGAGCCCGGTGCCAGCGAGGTCTTGATGTGCGGCGCCACGCGCAGGCCCGCCTGCACCGCCTTCTTGGCCAGCAGGCCGGCGGCCAGCAGCACGCTGGGGTTGGAGGTGTTGGTGCAGGAGGTGATGGCGGCGATCAGCACATCGCCATTGCCGATCGAAAGCCCGCTGGGCGTGCTGACGCGCGCATCCAGCGTCTCGGCCGGGCGGTTGAAGCCGTTGGCCGCGGCGCCCTGGCTGTAGAGCGCGGCGAACTGGCTGGCCAGGTGGGTGATCTCGATGCGGTCCTGCGGCCGCTTGGGGCCGGCCAGGGAGGGCGTGACGCTGCCCAGGTCCAGGCTCACGGTGTGCGAGTAGGCGATCTCGCCCGCGGCCTGGTCGGCGCCGGGCGCGCCGGGGATGCCGAACATCTGCTGGGCGCGGAAATAGGCCTCCAGCGCGGCGATCTCGCTCTTGGTGCGGCCGGTGCCGCGGAAGTAGTCCAGCGTGCGCTCGTCCACCGGGAAGAAGCCCATGGTGGCGCCGTACTCGGGCGCCATGTTGGCGATGGTGGCGCGGTCGGGCACCGAGAGGCTGGCGGTGCCGGGGCCGAAGAACTCGACGAATTTGCCCACCACCTTCTCGCGCCGCAGCAGCTCGGTGACGGTGAGCACCAGGTCGGTGGCGGTGACGCCCTCGCGCAGCCGGCCCTTGAGCTCGAAGCCCACCACATCCGGCGTCAGGAAATAGACCGGCTGGCCCAGCATGCCGGCCTCGGCCTCGATGCCGCCCACGCCCCAGCCCACCACGCCGATGCCGTTGATCATGGTGGTGTGGCTGTCGGTGCCCACCAGCGAGTCGGGGTAGTAGAGCTTCTCGCCCTTTTTGCCGCTCTTGTGCACGCCGCGCGCCAGGTACTCCAGGTTCACCTGGTGCACGATGCCAAAGCCCGGCGGCACGACGCGGAAGGTGTCGAAGGCCTGCATGCCCCACTTCATGAATTCGTAGCGCTCGCGGTTGCGCTCGAACTCCAGCTTCATGTTCAGGTCCAGCGCCTGCTTGCTGCCGTAGTGGTCGATCATCACCGAGTGGTCCACCACCAGGTCCACCGGCACCAGGGGTTCGATGGTCTTGGGGTTCTTGCCGGCCGCGGCCGCCACATTGCGCATCGCCGCCAGATCGGCCAGCAGGGGCACGCCGGTGAAATCCTGCAGCACCACGCGCGCCACCACGAAGGGGATCTCGTCATTGCGCGGCGCGTTTGGCGCCCAGTTGGCCAGCTGGGCCACATGCTCGGGCAGCACGCGCTGGCCATCGCAGTTGCGCAGCACCGACTCCAGCACGATGCGCAGCGAGATCGGCAGGCGCTGGATGTTGGGGAACTGCCGGGCCAGCGCCGGCAGCGAGTAGAACTGGCCGCTCTTGCCCGCGGGCGTGCTGAAGCTGGCAAGGGTCTGGGCGTAGGGATGCGACATGCGAGGCTCCTGGTGAACGGGTGATTGTGCGCGTCAGGACAAGAGGGCGATCAGGCTGCTCGGGTGCAGGGCCCAGCCGGCCAGCCCTGCCAGGCCCATCAGCACGCCGAAGAAGGAGGGCAGCAGCGCGGCCCAGTAAAGGCGCTGGCTTTGCGTCAGCGCGGTCACCGCCAGCATCGCCACCGCGATCGCCAGCAGGGCGTCGCTGAGGTCGAACTGGTCGTCGCGGTAGTTGAGGGCGTCGTAGTTGCGCTGGTCCTGCTCGGCCTGGGCGCGCAGTTCGTCCTTCTTCTTGGCCTGGTCGGCGGCGAGGGTGCGGTACTTGGCGAGTGCGCTGGCATAGCCGGCCAGGGCCTCGGGCTTGGCGCTCAGCTGCGCCAGCTCCAGCTGCACCACGCTGGCCTCGGCCACCTCCTGGCGGATATTGCGCGCCTGGTAATAGGCCCAGTGGTCCAGCTTGTCGGCCTGGGCCTGCTGCATGGCCTGCACGATGTTGTCATCCTTGACCTTGCAGATGCCCATGAAGGTGGCCAGCAGCGCCACCGTGATGGCCACCGCGGCGTTCAGGCGCGAGGGGCGCTCGGCCGCGGTGGGCGCGGCGGCCTGCTGCGCGGTTTCAACAAGGTCTTTGGGGTCGATGTCCATGCGGCGTCCTGAGTTCAACCGGGGCAGGGCAGAAATGCGCTACCGTTCCGGCCATGCGCATTTTGCTTGTAGAAGATGACCCCACGCTGAGCTCCATCGTGCAGCGCAGCCTGAGCGAGGCGGGCCACCTGGTGGACCTGGCCGGCACGCTCGAGCAGGCGCGCTTTCTGTGGCGCATCCAGGAGCTGGATGCCGTGCTGCTGGACCTCAGCCTGCCGGATGGCAACGGCCTGCAGGCCCTGCGCGAGGCGCGTGCGCGCGGCGATCGCACCCCCGTGCTGGTGCTGACCGCGCGCAACCGCACCGACGAGCGCATCGCCGGCCTGGACGCCGGCGCCGATGATTACCTCGGCAAGCCCTTCGACCTGGCCGAGGTGGAGGCACGCCTGCGCGCCCTGGTGCGCCGCCGCCTCGACCTGGATGACCAGGTGCGCGTCGGCGCCCTGATGCTGGACCGGCGTGCCCGGCGCCTGTTCGTCGGCGAGGCGCCGCTGGATCTGCCGGCGCGCGAGTTCGAGGTGCTGAGCGAGCTGATGACGCCGCCCGGCCGGGTGGTCAGCAAGGCCCGGCTCAGCGACAAGCTCTCGGGCTTCGACGATGCGCTGGGCGCGAATGCGTTGGAGACCTTCATCTCGCGCCTGCGCAAGAAGCTGGCCGGCAGCGGCGCCGGCATACGCACGCTGCGCGGCCTGGGTTATGTGCTGGAGCCCGAGGCATGAGCGAACCGGCGAGCCGCAGCAGCAGTAGCAAGCCGCCGCTGCGCCGCCGCCTGCTGCGCCATGTGCTGGGCCCGCTGCTGCTGACCTGGGCGCTGGGCAGCCTGCTGGCGCTGTGGGTGGCCTCGTACTTCACGCAGCGCGCCTTCGACCGCTCGATGCTGGACGACGCGCTGCTGCTGGCCCGCCATCTGGAGGTGGGCGCGCAGGGCCTGCAGCTGGCCATGTCCAGCGAGGACCTGGGCACGGTGCTGTACGACCAGAGCGAGCGCGTCTTTTACGCGGTCTATGCCGTGCACGACGGCGGCAGTTGCCTCATCGTGGGCAGCCCGGGCCTGCTGCCGGCGCCACCACGCGGCGGCGCCGCGCCGCCCGAGCTGCAGTACCTGGACCAGGACTACCGCGGCCGTGCGGTGCGCACCCTGGTGCTGCGGCGCGACGCACCCCAGCCGGCCCTGGTGGTGGTGGCCCAGACCACGGTGATGCGCCAGCGCATGCGCGAGGAGCTGCTGCTGTTTGCGCTGCCGCCCCAGGTGCTGCTGCTGGTGGGCCTGGCCGGCTGGCTCCGCCACCGCATCGGCCGCGATGTGCGGCCGCTGGCGGCGCTGCAGCAGGCCCTGCAGGCGCGCCCGCCCTCCGATCTCTCGGCCCTGCCGGCCGAGCTCAAGACCGAGGCGCCCTCGCGCGAGCTGGAGCAGCTGGGCCATTCGATCGACGGCCTGCTGGCGCGCGTGGAAGCCAGCGTGCGCGCCCAGCGCGAGTTTGCCGGCAATGTCGCGCATGAGCTGCGCACGCCGCTGGCGGGCGTGCGCGCGGCGGCCGAGTACGGCCTGGCGCAGAGCGAGCCGCAGCGCTGGCGCGAGCAGCTGCAGGCGGTGCTGGCCAGCGAGGGGCGCGCCAGCCATCTGGTGGACCAGCTGCTGGCCCTGGCCCTGGCCGACGAGTCGCGCGGCCGCCTGCGCCTGCAGCCCCTGGTGCTGGGCGAGCTGGTGCGCGAGCTGCTGCTGCGCTACCTGCCGCGCGCCGACCAGGCCGGCGTGGAGCTGGGCGCCGGCGGGCTGGAGGGCGGCGAGCAGGTGCTGGGCGATGCCGGGCTGATCGAGGGCATGCTGGGCAATCTGCTCGACAACGCGCTGCGCTACGGCCGCGCCGCCAGCGGGCCCAGCAGCATCAGCGTCGAGCTGCAGCCCGACCAGCAGGCACAAGGGCAGGGGCTGCGCCTGTGCGTGATCGACAACGGGCCCGGCATTCCCGCGGCCCAGCGCAGCGCCGTGCTCCAGCGCTGGGCGCAGGGCGAGGCCTTGTGCCAGGCGCCGGCGCTGGGCCAGGGGGCGGGCCTGGGCCTGTCCATCGTGGAGCGCTATGCCAGCCTGCTCGGGGCCAGCCTGAGCCTGGAACCCGGGCCGGATGGCCAGGGGCTGAGAGCCTGCCTGGTGTTTCCGCCGCTGGCTCAGGCTGCCAAGGGGTAGCTCGGGATCTGCAGCCCGGTGCCGCCGGCCGCCTGCAGGCTGGCCGCCACGCCGGCGCAGGCGGTGCGCAGCAGGGCCTCGCGGCGGCGCGCCTCGGCGCGCTTCTTGGACGGCAGGCTGGCCAGGTCGATGTCGGGCTCGCGCAGGCAGTCGAGCCGATAGTCGCCATCGCGGCCGGGCAGGGCGCCCAGCTCGGTCCAGAGCTGGTCGTAATCTGAGCTGATGTGCCAGCGCCGCCACGGGTTCAGCGCGATGCGGTGCCGGTTGCTCACCAGCTGCACGCCCGCGCAGCCCAGCAGGTAGGCGATGTGGCGCACCACCGTGATGAGCAGGCTGGTGGGCCGGCAGGCATGCAGCTGGCGCGTGGCCTCGCGCACCAGCTGGCGCGCCTCGTCGCCGGCCAGGCCCTGCAGGCGCCCGACCATCAGCAGCGGCCCCTGCGCGCCGCCGCGTATCACGAAGGACAGCGAATACAGCCGCTGGCCCGCCAGCTGCAGCGCCAGGCACAGCTCGCCCTCGCGGTGGCCGTCGTGGATGGCGCTCAGCGTCAGCGCGGCGCTGCCGCCATCCTTCAGCGGCAGCTGGCCCAGGCAATGCGGGCGCTCGGCGGCGGCGCAGCTCCAGGCCAGCAGGCCGCGCTCGTGCATGAAGCCGTAATGCTCGCTGAGCACGCGCACGCGCGCGCCGCAGCCCAGCCCGGTGCAGAGGTAGGGGCGGTAGATCTTGTGCGCCAGCACCGGGTGGCGCTGCAGCTGCGCCTGCAGGCAGGCGTGGCGGGCCAGGAAGTCCTGCCAGCGGCGCGTGGCGCGTGGATGGAGCCAGCCGCCGAGGCGCAGTTTCACGCGGGTCTTGAGGTCGGAGCGAGGCGCATCTTTCGTCATGCGCTCTTTATCGTCGCGAGCGCCTGTCTGGAACCTGACCTAAGCACCCAGCCTTTGACTCAGCCGCGCCGCCGCCGCCTTTACCGCCGCGCCGAAGCCGGCTTGCAGCCGGTGGCTGGGCAGGGTCAGGGTGAGGGCGCCCACCAGCTCGCCGGCGGCGCCGAACACCGGGGCCGAGATGCCGCTGAGGTCGGGCACGCGGTCGCCCGAGAGTTCGGCCAGGCCGGCCTCGCGGATGCGCGCATAGAGCGCGCCCTTGGCGCCGCCGAAGGCCAGCAGCACGCGCCCGCCGGCGCCGCGCTCCAGCGGCAGCAGGTCGCCGGCGCGGGTGTGGTCGCGCAGCAGCTGGGGCGAGTCGACTCGGTACAGGCACAGGCGCTGCTCGCCCTGGCGCACATGGAAGGCGGCGCTCTCGCGCGTGGCCGCCACCAGCTCGCGCAGCACCGGCATCACCACCGCCTCCAGCGAGAACTGGCCGGCCTGCACGAGCTGCAGCCGCGCCAGCTCGGGGCCCAGCACATAGCGCCCGTCGGCCTGCCTGAGCAGCAGGCGCGCATGCTCCAGCGAGGCCAGCAGGCGCAGCGCGGTGCTCTTGTAGAGCCGCGTGCGCTCGGCCAGCTCCTGCAGGCTCAAGCCCGCATCGCCGGCGCGGAAGGCGCACAGCAGCGACAGCGCGCGGTCCACCGCCGCCGCGCCGCCGGGGGCGGCACGCTCGTCCGCCAGGGAGGGGGTCAAAGCCTTCTTGGGCATGCTGGCTTCCTTGACTCGGGCAAGATCTGAATTTAGTATTTTCAGAACGTAATTCTATCTAACAGAACAGCAATGTCGAATCGACCGGACATCCACATCAGCGAGGTGGGCCCGCGCGACGGCCTGCAAAGCCTGCGCCAGACCATGGCCACGCCCGCCAAGCTGGCCTGGATCGACGCCCTGCACGCCGCCGGCTTGCGCGAGATCGAGGTCGGCTCCTTCGTGCCGGCGGCGCTGCTGCCGCAGCTGGCCGACAGCGCGGAGCTGGTGCGGCATGCGCGCGGCCTGGCCGGGCTCACCGTGCTGGCCCTGGTGCCGAATCTGCGCGGCGCGCAGGCGGCGCTGGCGGCCGGCGTGCACAAGCTGACCCTGCCGCTGTCGGTCAGCGCTGCGCATTCGCTGGCCAATGTGCGCAGGACGCCGGCGCAGATGCTCGAGGAGTTGCGCAGCGTCGCGGCGCTGCGGCGCGAGCGCGCGCCGGGCGTGGGCCTGGAGGTGGGCCTCTCCACCGCCTTTGGCTGCACCCTGCAGGGCCGCGTGGACGAGGACGAGGTGATCCGGCTGGCGGTGCAGGCCGCCGCGGCGGGCGCCGACGAGGTGGGCCTCTCCGACACCAGCGGCATGGCCGATCCGGCCCAGGTGCGGCGCCTGTTCACGCGCCTGCGCGCCGAGCTGGGCGCGCGCGCCGGCGCCGCCCATCTGCACAACACGCGCGGCCTGGGCCTGGCCAACTGCCTGGCCGCCTTCGACGTAGGCGTGCGCAGCTTCGACGCCTCGCTGGCCGGCCTGGGCGGCTGCCCCTATGCGCCGGGCGCCTCGGGCAATGTGGTGACCGAGGACCTGGTCTTCATGTTCGAGGCCATGGGCCTGCGCACCGGCGTGGACCTGGAGCGCCTGTTGGCCGCGCGCGCGCCGCTGCGCGCCGGCCTGCCCGGCGAGCCGCTCTACGGCATGCTGGCCGAGGCGGGCCTGCCCAAGGGCTTTGTGGCGCAGCAGGCGGCCGGCCATGTCTGAGCAGCCGCCACAAGCCTTGCCGCAAGCCTTGCCCCTCGCCGGCCTGCGCGTGCTCGAGTTCACGCACATGGTGATGGGCCCCAGCTGCGGCATGATCCTGGCCGACCTGGGCGCCGAGGTCATCAAGGTCGAGCCGCTGGCGGGCGACAACACGCGCCGCCTGCTGGGCTCGGGCGCGGGCTTCTTCGCGATGTTCAACCGCAACAAGCGCAGCCTCGCGGTCAACACCCAGGACCCGCGCGGCCTCGAGATCGTGCTCAAGCTGCTGGCCGGCGCCGATGTCTTCAGCGAGAACTTCAAGCCCGGCGCGATGGAGCGCCTGGGCCTGGGCCCCGCCGCGCTGGCGGCGCTCAACCCGCGCCTGATCTATGTCTCGCACAAGGGCTTTCTGCCCGGCCCCTACGAGCAGCGCACCGCGCTGGACGAGGTGGTGCAGATGATGGGCGGCCTGGCCTATATGACCGGGCCCGAGGGCCGGCCGCTGCGCGCCGGTGCCAGCGTGAACGACATCATGGGCGGCATGTTCGGCGCCATCGGCGTGCTGGCGGCGCTGGTGCAGCGCGCCCAGACCGGCCGCGGCCAGCAGGTGCAGAGCGCGCTGTTCGAGAACAATGTGTTCCTGATGGCCCAGCACATGATGCAGTTCGCCGTCACCGGCCGGCCGGCCGCGCCCATGCCCAGCCGCATCTCGGCCTGGGGCATCTACGACGTCTTCAGCGTGCAGGGCGGCGAGCAGATCTTCCTGGCGGTGGTGTCCGACAGCCAATGGGCGCTGTTCTGCGAGGCCTTCGAGTTGGCCGATCTGCGCGCCGACGCGCGCCTGCATGGCAACAACCAGCGCGTGCAGGCGCGCGACTGGCTGCTGCCGCTGCTGCGCACGCGCCTGGCCGAGCTCAGCGCGGCCGAGATCGGCGCGCGCTTCGAGGCGCGCGGCCTGCCCTATGCGCCCATCACCAAGCCGCAGGCGCTGTTCGACGATCCGCATCTGTGCGCCACCGGTGGCCTGGCGGCCGTGACGATCCCGCCCGACGCCAGCGCCGCCGGCCATGCGATCGAGACGCGCGCGCCGCTGCTGCCGCTGAGCCTGGACGGCCAGCGCCTGCCGCTGCGCCTGCCGCCGCCGGCGCTGGGCGCCGACACCGCGGCCCTGCTCGGCGAGCTGGGCTACAGCGCGGCCGAGCAGGCGCGGCTGTTGGCCGATGGGGTGGTGGGGGGCGCGTGCTAGCCTTCGGCCATGAACACGCCCGCCAAACCCAAACTCACCTATTTCGACGCCCCGGTCAGCCGCGGCGAGGAATGCCGTCTGGCCCTGCACCTGGCCGGCGTCGATTTCGAGGATGTGCGCATCAAGGGCGCCGATTGGCCGGCCCTGAAGCCGAGCACGCCTTACGGCAGCATGCCCTTTCTGGAGCTGCCTGGCCATGCGCCGCTGGCCCACACCAACCCCATCCTGGTGCTGATCGGCCGCCGCCACGGCCTGCATCCGGCCGACGACTTCGAGGCCGCGCGGCACGAGGGCATGATGCAGCATGTGGAAGATCTGCGCGCCGTCGTCGGCCCCACGATCCGCATGGATGCCGACGAGAAGAAGCGCGTGCGCGAGCAACTCGCCGCCAGCTACCTGCCGGCCTGGGCCGCGGCCGCTGAGAAGAACATCGTGGGCGGCAAGCCCTTCTTCGGCGGCGACAAGCTGCAGGTGGTCGACCTGAAGCTGCACATGGCCGTGCGCTGGTTCATCGGCGGCGCCGTCGACCACATCCCGGCCACCATCTTCGACGCTTATCCGAAGCTGATGGCCATCTACACGGCGGTGCGCGAGCACGCCGGCGTCAAGGCCTGGTACGCCAGGGGCTGATCGCCCCGTTCACGGCGAAGCGGCCTGCAGGCCCTGCTGCGCGGCGCGGTTGGCGCAGCCATTCGATGCCGGGCGTGGGATCAGTCCTTGTTCTTCGCAAGCCGAGCAGCGAGCTTCATCAGCGTGGGCAAACGCTTCCTGCCGTGCATCGCACGCAGCCGTGCCTTGGCCGCGCCAATGTCGATGCCCGCGCACGTGACATACAGGGGCTGCGCTTCCTCTTCACGCATGACTTCGAACTGCGCCCCCAGGCCCGCGAGGCGCTTCTTCGAAACACCGATGATCGGCACCCTGCCACCCAGCGCGTGATACAGGTGCTGGCCAAGCCCCGGCATTTCGTCGGCATCAAGATGGACGAAGCCGTCAATCAGGATGAGCTCGGGCTCCAGGCCGTGCTCGCGCAGCAGTTGCATCACGCAGGGCAGTTCTCGCAGGTCAAGTTCACCACGAACAGCCGGCTCGACATGGGCTATTCGCGAGACGTAAGTCTGGGTCGCTTCCGCAGCATCCCAGGCGTCGAAAGCCGCAGCAGCAGCAGCATGCGCCTGCGCGCCTTCGAAATGAACAGCCACGATGAGTTTCATGCGGGATTATGAGCCGCAGCAACTCACGCGCTTGGCCAGCGGCGGCTGCGCTGGCATGGGCGATGGGCAGATCGAGGCTGAGGGCAGGCGTTCAATGATTACCGCTTTCAGGCCGACAAAGCGGCATAGATCGTGCCGCGGCAGCCCATCCGATCCGAGTGCGGGGCGATTCAAATGGAGCTGACCGCGTGCCGGTTTCGTCGGTCTGTTCATGCAGTGCGAATTGACGGACCATTGGTCATAATCCAACAATGGCGCGGCATGCAGGCCGGGGAGGCGTCCGATGTTATGCAGACAGGTTCCGGTGTTATGCAGCAAATCTGTCGCCCTACAACCTAGTTGAACAGCTCCATGCTTTTTCGCGCCGCCGCCCTGCTGTTTCTCGTTTCGCCCGCCGCCATTGCCGCTCCAAGGGACGCGCTTGATCCCGTCGTGCGTCTCTACCGCGACTTCGCGTGGGAGGCCGTCATCGATGAGCCGATCGCTGGGCGGGGTTTTCTTACTGAGTCTGATGCAGTCTGGTCTCGCTATTTTTCACCGCGCTTGGTCAAGCTGCTTCGAGACGACCGTCAATGCGTGTCGCGTACGCGGGAAATCTGCAAACTCGATTTCAGCCCGATCTGGGCTTCGCAAGATCCTGGCGCGGCCAGACTGAAGGTCGTTCTTGGCGAGACTCCAGCAACGGTTAACGTGTCCTTTGACTACCCTGGCAATGGCAAGCGCATCGGCATGAAAATCCTCCTCGTACGATCAGGCGCAGGGTGGCTAATCGATGACATTCACTATCCGGATGGACAGCAACTAAAGAAGATTCTGGAGACGATGGAGTGAGCACCGCTATGGGAGATGAGGCTGTCTGTTCAACCGGTCATTCGAGCCGATCGCCTTCGGCGCTGGCTCAATTTCAACGTTAGGCGTCACGCTTACAGTCGGGTTATGCGAAAGATTGGCTACACGCTCTTGATCGTCGGTTTTCTCTGGCTATCTGCCCTGCAAGCAATGCAACTCTCGCGTGGGGCAATACGTCCCGTCCTTCACGAGAGCTATGCGATTCTTGCCCAACACCCAGGCAAGCTCTACAGCGCGGCAGAGGTGGAGGCTCATGTCCTACGAGTTGCGAATGCGTCCTTCGATACCGTGCCCGTCTTCCTCTATCCCGGGGTGGGTATGCTGATTGCAGGGATGCTGCTTGCGCGTACGCGAAAGAGAGCAGGCGATGGAGACGTCTAACCGGTCGCTCGAGCCGACTCGCAACGGCTGGTCACTTCAGGGCCTCATTTCATTCTGGCCCTTCCGTTCCCAGACGCTCATCGACGCTCAGCTTGAACGTTAGGCCTTGCCCATGAGAACTGAGACGAAGACGCAGGAGTGGTTCCTGGCGGACCCTCGGACGAGGAAGTGGATCACCCAGTGCGCCGCGTGCCAACAGCTTGGACGGAAGTCTGATGCCCCAACAAATATTCCCAAGGTCAGATTCGAGGAAATGTTCCCTATCCAAGACCTTGACGAATTTGGCCTATGCGAAAGGTGTGCAAGCTACGCGAGCCAGGCCTAACCAGTCGCTCGAGCCGACTCGCGTCGGCAGGCCTCCGCTCGTGGCTCAGCTGCAACGTTAGGCCGCAGAGGACGCACCGCCCGTGAAAGACGAATCGTTCCCCTCCGCTCCACAAGCCCTCCTGCTTGTTCTCGCAATGTTCCTGGCCGAGTACGTTGTCGGGGCTGCTCTGTACGATGCGCGGCGAACTCTCGCACTAACTCGGGAAGAGCTTAGTGCGCTGGTCACGCTGTTGGGGAACGGCATGCTATTCGCAGTCTTGCTACACGCCAAGGCCTTGTCCTATCGAGCTCTGTTCCATCCTTCGCGGGCTTCGCTCCGCGCCACGATAGTTCTTCTTATCCCTCCCGTTGCGCTTCTAGTCCCTGCGCTTGTCATGCTTGCGGCAGAGCTGAGTGAACTCTTGGTCCGCATCTTTCCGCTCTCCGCGTGGGAGGAACAGGCTTTCGCGAGCATGTCTGCAGCGAACATGGCAGCCATCACCGCCGTCTGCGTGCTGGCGCCCATTCTTGAGGAGATGCTCTTCCGAGGAGTAATTCTCCGAGCCTTTCTTGTTCAGTACTCCCGCGGTACCGCCATCGCTGCTTCAGCGCTCATTTTCGGGATGGCGCATCTGAACATCTACCAGTTCGTCATTGCCTTCCTCTTGGGGCTAATCGCAGGTTGGCTCTATGAGCGTTCACGCTCCCTGGTTCCGTCTATAGCCCTCCATGCTCTCTACAACACCTCGCTCACGGTTGTTGAATCTTCATCCAGGGGAAGTCAAGCCGAGTCGGCAGCGCCGGCCTCAACCACAATCTGGGTCTTGTCGCTCGCGGCTTCCCTGGTAGGAGCGCTTGCGCTAAATCGGCTTCTGGCCCGTTCGAGTCGGCGCGTCGTTGCGTGAAGACCCTGCGGCCTAGCCCTTCGATCGAGGGGGCTTGCTCCAGAAGGCGTCGCCTGCCTACGCAAGACCCTCATGTAAAACGTTGAGCGACCGGTTTCGCGCGTCGATCTCGTCCCGTCGTATGGCCGCTGCCGCTGCATTCCTGTCACTCCGCGCCATGCACCCGCCAGGCCGCACGTGAGCTCGCGCCGCACCTGCGCCCTGTTCCCGCCGCTGCGCCAGCGCATCGCGATCGCAAATCCCCGTCACCTTTTCGACCAGGCCAAGTAAGCGCACCAGATCAACGCGGCTGCCGCTGGCCTTCAGATCGGCGCTCGGCAAGCCGCCCTTGCGCCGGCGGTGCCGGCCATCATCTTGATGAAGATGGATGTGGCGGGGCTCAGCGTCAGCCCGGCCTTGCGCCTACCATTGCTGCCCATGGACCTGATCACCACCGGCTTGAAACTCCGCACCGGACGCTGGAAGGCCTTGCTGATCGCCTTCTTCCTGTTCTCGTTCACGGTGATGGGTATCGAATGCACGGCTGCGGTGGCGACGTTCATGCGTGGCACCGAGGGGCGCTTGGGCCTGCAAGGCGATGCGGTGATGCATGACGGGCGCCGCGCCACCCTCGTGCGTGGGTTCGAGCCCTGGTCGCAGGCGCCGCAGGCCGGCGTGCGGGTCGGCGATGTGCTGCAGCCCGAACGCTGGCTCGGTCAGGGCCGGGCCTACCTGCCCGGCGAGGTCGTCGCGATGACCCTGGTGCGCGATGGCAGCGCGCTGTCGGCGCGCATCACGACCGTGGGCCGGCCGATCCGGAGCGCCGAGCGCGTGAACTTCGTGCTGAACGCCACCCTGTGCGTGCTGGGCACGCTGCTCGGCCTGCTGATCGGACTGCGGCAGGCGCATATCAAGACGAGCCGCGCGCTGGCCCTGGCATTCCTCTGGTGGTCCCTGAATCTGGGCATGAACTACACCACCGATGCCACGCTCGCGGCCCTGCTGTCTGTGGTGTTCTGGCTGGCGCTGGCGCCGGGCTGGTATTTCGGCCTCTGGTTTGCCGTCCATTATCCGAACGAGCAGGCGCTGGGCTGGCGCCGCGCGCTGCGCCGGGTGTTGCCGCTGTTCCTGGTGGCGCTCGTGCTGGTGGAGGCCGCGGCCATCGGCCTGGGGCTTTGGCTCGTCCCGGCGAGCTGGATCGACTGGGTCCACGTGCCCTACATCGGCGCCGTCGGCACGCTGATGCTGGTGGCGTTCTGGGACGGCCGTCGGCGCAGCAGCGGCGAGCTGCGGCAACGCTTCAACTGGCTGCTCGGCGCCTTCGCGCTGCTCTGGAGCGTCAGCTACGCGACCTATCTTGGCGACCATCTCGGCGCCGCGATGCAGCCCCTGCTGAGTCCGCTGGCCGTGATCGGCTCGCTGGCGTCGCTGTTCGGCCTGAGCTACGCGATCCTGCGCCACCGCGTGCTCGACATGGGGCTGGCGCTGAACCGCTCGCTGGTCTTCACCCTCGTCGGCGGCGTGCTGCTGGGCAGTTTTCAGTTTCTCAGCCTGCTGATCGGCCGCCTGCTGCACTTCGACGACCCGGCCAAGGCGGGGCTGCTGAATGCGGTGCTGGCGGCCCTGGTGACCTTGGCCTACCCCCGGCTCAAGCCGCTCGCCGAATGGACGGTGGACCGCGTGTTCTTCGGCCCATGGGTGGCGCGCGAGGCCGATCTCGCGCGCTTTGCCGCCGATGCCCGCGGCCATACCGAGCTGCCGGCGCTGGACAGCGCGCTGCTGGCCGCCATCGATCGCTTCACCGCCGGGGCCGGCGCCGCGCTTTACGCGCGGCAGGCCGACGGCGGTTGGCGGCGCCAGCAGGCCCTGGCGATCGATGCGCCCGAGGCGCTGGCCGCCGACGAGCCCCTGGCCGTGGCCCTGCGCGCCGGCCACGCGGTGGCGCGGCACGACGAGGTGCATTCGACGCTGCCGGGCGAACTCGCGCTGGTGCTGTCGCGCCAGCGTGAACTCGAGGCCTTCGTGCTGATCGGTCGCCCGCGCGATGGCCGGGCGCTGCGCGCGGACGAGGTGGCCGCGCTGCGCGACGCCCTGCGAACCGTGGGCCTCGAGTGGCAGGCCCTGCGCTGGGAGACGCTGCAGCGCCGGCTGGCGCATGCGCCGGCGGCGGGCGCCTGATCCCGCCGGCGGCGCTCAGCGCGTCACGATCGCGAAGTTGCCGGGCGCCTTGTCGATCAGGCCGAAGAAGCGCACCAGGGCGATGCGGCTGCCGCCGGTCTTCAGGTCGTCGCTCAGCAAGGTGTCCTTCACGCCGGCGGTGCCGGCCATCATCTTGATGAAGATGGGTTTGGTGAGGGTCAGCGTGGCGTCGGCCTCGGGGTCGGCAGGCTTGGCCGCGCGGTGGTGCAGCACCGCGTTCTCGGTCCAGAGCAGATAGCTTTCGCCCACATCGCTGAGCACCAGCTTGACCTTCAGGTCCACGCCCTCGGCCTTGGGGCCGTTCAGGCCGGCGGCCATCGCTTCGAGAAAACGCTCGGTCGGCGTCTGCGCCAGCATGTCGATCAGGGCCGCGCGGCTCACCCCTTGAGCCGGCGGGCCCTGGCGCAGCTCGGCCGCGGCGGTCAGGTAGCTGTTGCGCCAGGTCGCCGCCTCGGCGGCATAGCCCAGCTGCTCGTAGCTGCGCGCCAGCAGCTGCTTGGCGCCGGCATGCTCGGGCGCGCCGAACACCACCTGGTTCAGCAGCTCGGCGGCCCAGCGGTACTCGCCCTGGTCAAACGCCTGCTGCGCCGCGGCCACCGCCTTGTCGGCGCCGCCCATCAGGGCCAGATAGCGCTTGGCCGATTCGGCCGGCGGCAGCGGGTTGAGGTTGGCGGGGTTGCCGTCGTAGGCGCCCAGGTAATGCTGGTAGACCGCCTTGACGTTGTGGCGCAGATCGCCGTAGTAGCCGCGCGCGCCGAAATGCTGCTGCAGCGATTTGGGCAGCTGGATCTGCTCGGCGATCTCGCGTGGCGTGAGGCCGGCGTTGATGAGGCGCACCGTCTGGTCATGCGTGTACTTGTAGACATCGCGGTGCGTGGTGATGAAGCGGCCGATGCGCGCCTGGCCCCAGATCGGCCAGTTGTGCTGGCCGAAATAGACCTCGGCGCCCGCGGCCTGCACCTGCTCCAGCGCCTGCTGCATGTATTGCGACCAGCGCAGCGCATCGCGCACCTTGGCGCCGCGCACCGGCAGCAGGTTGTGCATGGTCTGGGCCAGGTTCTCGGCGCCGCCATAGGCCTTCAGCTCGGGCAGGGCAAAGCTCAACTCGGCCGGGGCCTCGGCGCCCGGCACGTTGTGGAACACGAAACGCACGCCGTCCAGGGTCAGGTCTTGCGTGGCCTCGCTGATGAGCTGGTTGGGCGGCAGGATGCCGATGCTGCCGTAGGCCACGTTCTTGCCCAGGCCGGTGTCCACCAGGCCCTTGGGCGAGCGCTCCAGGTCGCGGCCGAACTGGTAGATGGAGCGGCGCGCCATCGCCGTGCCCACCATCACGTTCTCGCTGGTGGACTCTTCCATGAAGCCCGCCGGCGCCACCACCGGGATCTTGCGCGCCGCCACTTCCTCGGGTGTGACGATGCCCAGCGCGCCGCCGAAATGGTCGGCATGGCTGTGCGTGAACACCAGCGCGCTGACCGGCTTGTTGCCGAGCTGCTGGCGCGCAAAAGCCATGGCGGCGGCGGCGCTCTCCCTGGAGGTGAGGGCGTCCACCACGATCCAGCCGCTCTTGCCCTCGATCAGGGTGATGTTGGCGATGTCGAAGCCGCGCAGCTGGTAGATGCCCTCGCTGACCTTGAAGAGGCCGATCTGCGCGTTCAGTGCCGCGTGGCGCCAGAGGCTGGCGTTGACGCTGTCGGGCGCCGGGCCGCTGACGAACTTGAAGGCGTCGAAGTCCACCAGCACGGTGCCGTCGGCCATCGTGATCTTGCCCTCGGGTCGGGCGATGAAGCCGCGCCTGGCGTCCTCGAAGTCCTGCGGGTCGGCCAGCGGCAGCTCCTTGGCGAGCTGGGCATTGAGGGCCTGCACGCTGACAGCGGCCTCGCTGGCGCTGCCGCCGATGCCGCTGCCTGGCTTGCCGCAGCCGGACAGGCCGGCCAGCAAGATCGGCAGCAACAGCATTGCGACAGTGGTAGTTGGGCGGTTCTTCAAGGGCATCTCCGGTGGGTGCGCTGGCGCAGCTTCGGGCCAGTCCGGCCGGATGTCCAATGCATAATGAATCGGCATTCATTGCGCCAAACACATAATGGATCCGCGCCAGCTGCAGCACCTGATCGCCCTGGCCGACTGTGGCCGCTTCGTCGTCGCGGCCGAGCGGGTGCATCTGAGCCAGGCGGCCTTCAGCCGCAGCATCCAGGCGCTGGAGGCCAAGCTCGGCCTGCGCCTGTTCGACCGCGGCCCGCGCGGCGCCCAGCTCACGCCGGCCGGCAAGGTGGTGGTGGAGCGCGCACGCCAGCTGCTGTTCGACCAGCATTGCTTCAAGCGCGACCTGGAGCTGCTGCGCGAGGGCTTGCTGGGCGAGCTGAACTTCGGCGCCGGGCCGGTGCCGGCCGCC
This sequence comes from Paucibacter sediminis, assembly GCF_030254645.1. Taxonomy (NCBI): domain Bacteria; kingdom Pseudomonadati; phylum Pseudomonadota; class Betaproteobacteria; order Burkholderiales; family Sphaerotilaceae; genus Roseateles; species Paucibacter sediminis. The sequence goes on along the minus strand of NZ_CP116346.1, from coordinate 4,743,975 downwards.
ACCATCGTGCCGCCCCTGCTGGTGGCGCTGCAGCGCCAGCAACCGCGGGTGGTGACGCGCGTGCGCAGCGGCCATGCCGACAGCCTGCTGGCCCTGCTGCATGCCGAGCAGATCGATTTCTTCCTGGCCGACCCGCGCATGCTGCCGGCCGATGCGCGCCTGCAGACCGAGGCGCTCGGGCCCATCCATGGCGGCATCTATTGCCGGCCCACGCATGCGTTGGCGCGCAAGCGCGAGCTCAGCGTGGCGATGGTGCTGGAGGCCGGCATCGCCACCGTCGCGGCCTCGCCGCCGCTACGCGAGATGCTGCGTGCCGCCTTCGGCCTGGGCGCCACGCAGGCGCTGCCGCTTAAGCTGGAGTGCGATGACATGACGACGCTGGCGCGCCTGGCGCGCGACAGCGACACCCTGGTGCTGCTACCGCATGCGGTGGCGGCCGAGTTCAAGGGCTTGAAGCGGCTGCACATGGGCGGGGCCGCGCCGGCGATGGCGATCGCCATGCATGCGATCTGGTTGCGCGGCCGCAGCCTTTCGCCGGCCGCCGGCCTGGCGCTGCAGCTGGCGCGCGAGCTGGCTCAGGCCTTGCCGGGCGAGGGCGGGGCGGCGCTGTCCCACAGCCGCAGGCTCACGCCGAAGCCCTGAGCGCCCAGGCCGCCGGGGCACAGCAGCAGCCGGCCCTGATGGGCGCCCGCCACCAGCGCGGCGAGGCGCAGGCCCAGGCCGGTCTCGCTGTCGGCCTGCGCCAGCTGGGCGCCGAGTGCGGCGCGCCGCTCGGCGCTCAGGCCGGGGCCGTCGTCCAGCAGGGTCAGTACCTGGGCCGCGCCGTCGGGCTCGCAGCGCAGCACGCAGCGGCTGGCGCCATAGCGGCGGCAGTTCTCGAACAGATTGGCGAGGGCGGCCGCCAGCAGGTTCGGGTCCGCGCGCAGCGGGCCCTGCTGCTGCACCTCGACCTGCAGCGCCTCCGGCGCGAGATGCGGCACCAGGCTGGCCAGGCTGATGTCCTGCACCTGCAGCTCGCCCTCGCTGCGGAACAGCAGCAGCAGCGAGCTGACCACGCGCTTGAGCCGGTGCACCGCCTCGCGCGTGCGCTCCAGGCGCGGGCGGCCGGCGCTGGAGGCCTCCTTCAGCGCGATCGCCAGCTGTGCCTCCATGCCGGCCAGCGGCGTGCGCAGCGCATGGGCGGCATGCGCGGCGAAGGCCTGCTCGCTGGCCAGGCGGCGCGCCAGGCGCTGGCCCAGCTCCATGATGGCGGCGCGCACCTCGACGAATTCCTGCCGCGCCGGCGGCGGCAGATCGGTGGCGGCACGTGTGGGGTCGTAGGCCTGCACCTGCTGCGAGAGCTCCTGCAGCGGCAGCATGGCCTGGCGCACGCGCCGGCGCAGCCACAGCGCGCAACCCAGGCCCACCAGCAGGGCGCTGGCGCCCACCAGGCCGATCGCCTCGTAGCGCGATTCGATGCGGTCCGGCCCGGGCTGGCCGACGTAGAGCACCTCCTGGTCCTGCGGCAGCGCCATCGCATAGACGCGGCTGTGCGCCTCGGCATCGCTGAAGCCCGGCTTGAAGGCCGGCAGCAGCGGCGTGGTGGGCGCGCGGTGCGAGCGCAGCACCACCTGCTGGCGCGCATCGACGATCTGCCACACCAGGCTCTCCTCGTGCGGCGGCGCCGGCATGGTGACGCCGGCGCCGCGCGGCATGTCGTGGTGGTGCAGCACCAGCATGCCGTAAAGCATCTCGGCCGATTCCTGCAAGGTGTTGTCCAGCAGGTCGTCGACCTCGTGGCGCACGCTCAGTGCCACCACCAGGAACACCGCTGCCAGCCAGCCCAGGCTGGTGAGGGTGAGGATGCGCGCCAGCTCGTGGCGCAGCGAGGGCGGCGGGCTCATGTGCCGATGCGGTAGCCGAGACCGCGCACCGTCTGGATCAGCTCGCGGCCCAGCTTGCGGCGCAGATTGAACACATGCACCTCCAGCACATTGCTGGACACCTCGCCCTCGAAGCCGCTCACCAGCGCGTCCAGGTCGGGCTTGGAGACCACCCGGCCGGCGCGCGCGGAGAGCGCATCCAGCAGCGCCCATTCGCGCGCGGTCAGCTCCACGCGCTGGCCCTCGCGGTAGACCGCCTTGGCGCTGCTGTCGATCTCGACCGCGCCGATGCGCATGCGCGGCGCCCCCTGGGCCGCGCTGCGGCGGCGCACCGCGCGCAGGCGGGCGGCCAGCTCCTCGGGCGCGAAGGGCTTGACGAGATAGTCGTCGGCGCCGCTGTCTAGGCCCTTGATGCGGTCGCTCAGCAGGTCGCGCGCCGTCAGCACCAGGCTGGGCGTGGTGACGCCGCGCGCGCGCAGGCCGCGTATCCATTCGACCCCCGAGCCGTCGGGCAGCTGCCAGTCCACCAGCAGCGCGTCGTAGGGCTCGCTGATGACCGTCTGGGCATCCAGCAGGCGGGTGAACCAGTCCACCACATGGCCTTCCAGGCGCAGGAAGTCGCGCAGGCCCTCGCCCAGGATTTCGTCGTCTTCAAGCAGCAGCAGGCGCATGATGGTGTGGTGATCGCAGGCTCGACGGTAGCATCCCGCGCCGGGCGCCGGCTTCAGCCTGGCTTCAGCTTGCCGCGGCATAAACGCAGGCCCCACGCAGACACCCCCATGCAGCCGGACCACCTCCTGATCTATGGCACGCTCGCCGCCGGCGCGGTCGGCCTGCACCTGTGGCTGCGCGGCCGGCGCGAGCGTGGCGCCGCCCAGGCGCACCAGCAGGCGCAAGAAGCCGGGCTCAACGAGCCGCCCTCGCTGCATCCGGTGGTGGACCCGGCACGCTGCATCGGCTCGGGCGGCTGCGCCACGGCCTGCCCGGAGGGTGCGCTGGGCATCGTGGGCGGGCGCGCCACCCTCATCAATGCCTCGGCCTGCATCGGCCATGGCGCCTGCCACGCGGCCTGCCCGGTGGAGGCGATCTCGTTGGTGTTCGGCACCGAGCGGCGCGGCGTCGACATCCCCAGCATCACGCCGCAGTTCGAGAGCAATGTGCCGGGCATCTTCATCGCCGGCGAGCTTGGCGGCATGGGCCTGATACGCAAGGCCACCGAACAGGGTCGCCAGGCCGTCGAGGCGCTGCGCCAGCGCCGCGCCGGGCCCGCTGAGCTGGATGTGGTGATCGTCGGTGCCGGGCCCGCCGGCATCTCGGCCGGCCTGGCGGCCATGCAGCATGGCCTGCGCTATCGCCTGATCGAGCAGGAGGATTCGCTCGGCGGCGCGGTCTACCACTACCCGCGCAACAAGATCGCGATGACGGCCCCGGTCAAGCTGGCCCTGGTGGGCACGGTGCGCATGAGCGAGGTGTCCAAGGAAAAGCTGCTGGAGTTCTGGCATGGCGTGGTCGAGAAGACCGGCCTCAGCCTGCATTTCCGCGAGCGCATGGAGCGCGTCGAGCGCCGCGGCGACGGCTTCGTGGTGCACACCAATGCCGGCAGCCACGCGGCGCGCTCGGTGCTGCTGGCGATCGGCCGGCGTGGCTCGCCGCGCAAGCTGGCGGTGGCCGGCGAGGAGCTGCCCAAGGTGGTGTACCGCCTGGTGGATGCCGAGCAATACCGCGGCCAGCGCGTGCTGGTGGTGGGCGGCGGCGACAGCGCGCTGGAGGCGGCGCTGGCGCTGGCCGAGCAGCCCGCCACCACGGTGGCGCTGAGCTACCGCGGCGCCGCCTTCAACCGCGTCAAGGAGAAGAACCGGCGCGCCCTGCAGCAGGCCGCCGAGGCCGGCCGGCTGGAGCTGCTGCTGGGCAGCGAACTGCTGGAGATCGCGCCCGAGGCCGTGCGCCTGCGCGGCGCGAGCGGCGAGCTGCAGCGCCCCAACGATGCGGTGATCGTGTGCGCCGGCGGCGTGCTACCCATCCCCTTGCTGCAGCAGATGGGCATCGCCTTCCAGACCAAGCACGGCAGCGCCTGATCGGCCCTGACTCAGGGCTTGGCGCCGCCCAGCGCGGCCTGGCGCGTCAGTGCGGCGGCATAGTCGGCCTTCAGGCCGGCATCGTCGGGGCTCAGGGCCAGCGCCTTCACATAGGCCGGCAGGGCCTCGGCATGGCGACCCAGGGTGGCGTAGGAGCGCGCCAGCATGGCCCAGCCGGCGGCGTCGTCGGGCCTGGCCCGGAGGCGCTCGGCCAGGCCCTGCACCATCGCCAGCATCTGCTGGTCGCCCAATGCATGCGGCGCGCTGGCGGGCGTGCCCGGGGCGGCGGCGCTGGGGGCTGGGGCAGGGCCGCCGCCGTCCAGCGTTGTCAAGGCATAGGCCAGCGCGGCGGCGCCCAGCAGGCCCGCGCCCGCCAGGCCCCAGAGCCAGCGCGTGGCCAGGCCGGCGCGGCGGCTCTGGGCGGGCGTCTGGCCCAGCAGGGCGCCGAGCATGGCCTGCTCGAGCGCGCTGCGCGCGGCCTGGTGCGCGCTGGCGCTCAGTACGCCGGCCTGGGCCAGCGCGTCGAGCTGCTGCAGCTGGGTGGTGGTGTTGGCGATGTTGTCCGTCATCGATGCCTCAGAGGTCGTAGCGCAGGCCGAAGTACCAGAACGAGCGGTTCGAGGACTCGTTGCGGTTCGGGCCGCTGACGTCGCTGAACTCCATGCTCAGCTCGGATTCCAGCGCCAGCTTGCTGCTGGCGCGGTAGGTGACGCGCAGGCCGGGGGCCCAGCGCTGGCTGCGCGTGCCGTTGCTGTCGTTCTGCAGGTAGTAGCGCAGCGCTGGCTCCAGCTGCCAGCCGCCGCCGATGCTGGAGGAGTTGTTGTAGGACAGCAGCTTGCCGGTGTAGCTGAGGCCCTTCAGCAGGCTCAGCACCAGCACATGGGTGTCGCGCGCCGAGTAGAGATTGGTGCCGATCAGCTGCAGGCCGCTGCTCCAGATATTGCCGGTGCCGGGCTGGCCATTGGGCAGGATGTCGGGCACCGGCAGCAGGGCGCCGACATTGGTCAGGCGCAGGTCGGCGCCGAGCTGCCAGTTGGTGCTGATGGGCCGCGTCACGCTCAGCATCGCCTGGGTGCTGTAGGCGGTGGTGTCGCGCACCTGCTGGCGCAGCAGGGCCAGGCTCTGGCTGGCCAGCAGCTCGGCCAGGCGCGAGGCCTGCACGCCCAGCACCGGGTTCTGGAAGAACAGGCTGTTGCCCAGCATCAGCATGGGGGTGGAGCGGCGGTCGTAGAGCGCGTTGACCACCATGTTCTGCTCCGAGGTCCAGGTGGCCTGCAGCGAGGCGACGTTGAGGCCGCGCAGCTGGGTGTCGTAGTCCAGCATGCCGGAGGCGGAGAGATTGCCGGCGAGAAAGCGCAGTTCGCTGCCCACACCGCGGCGGTCGATCTCGCCATCGATGCGCTGCTCGATCAGGTAGACGCTGCCGCCCAGGCCCTTGGCGAGTTCGTCGGCATCCAGCGAGGCACCGTAAAAATGGCGCTGGCTCTGCAGCAGGCTGTCCGAGGGCCGGCCCGCCACCGCATTGACGCGCCACTTGGGGCTGAAGCGGTAACCGAGCTGTGCGCCGTCGAAGCGCCCCATCACGCCGGCGCCGGTGGGCGACTGCCGGCCCAGGCGCAGGCTGAGGCCCTGGCTCTGCAGGCGGTAGTCGGCATAGAGGGCCGAGAGCTTGTTCTTGCTCTTGGCGCTGCGCAGCAGGTCGGCGCTGTAGCTGTCGCGCAGCACCAGACGCAGGTCGCTGTCGGCATCGCGGCGGCGCCAGTTGATGTCCACGCTGGAGATCAGCTGCTTCTGGTCGGTGTTGGAAAGGGTGGCATCGGACACCAGCTCGGGCAGGCCGCTGAGCGGCGAGTCCTGGAAGTCCTGGGTGCGGATCTTGGACTGGCCGCCGTAGTAGAAGCTCGCGAGCGAACCGCTCAGCGTGGTGGTGACGGCGGGCTGCGCACCGGCCTCCACCACCTGCGGCGCCGGCGGGGCCAGGGTGAGCAAGGCCTCGCGGGCACGGTCGGCGCCCGCGCCCTGCGGGTAGAGCCTGAGGTAGAGCTCGTACTCGGCGCGTGCGCGCTCAGGGTCGCCCTGGCGCCAGCGCGCCTGGGCGATCAGCTCCTGGGCCTCCTGCGTGGCGCTGCTGGGCGGCAGGGCCAGCAGCTCGTCGAGCTGGTTGATGGCCTGCTGATGCTCGCCGGCCGCGATGGCCTGGCGCGCCGCCGCCAGCAGGGCCTCGGCCTTGCCCTGGGCTTGCGGGCCGGGAGCGGGCATGGGGGTGGGCGTGGGGGTGGGCGTGGGGGAGGGCATGGCGGCGGTCGGCGTGCCGGCGCCGGCCAGCGCCGCACCCTGGCCGCGCAGCACCAGCTCGATGCTGCGGCCGCCCTGGGTGCTGCGCGCCACGAAGGGCGTGTTGGCGCTGAAGCGCAGCACCAGCTTGCGGCTGCGTTCGGCCCCGCCGGCGGCTTCGTCGGTGAGTATCAGCAGCGGGCTGCGGGCGCCGGCCGGCAGGCGGCGCTCGGAGCTGATGGCGAGATTGAGCGGCTCGCGCGTCGGCAGCAGGTCGTAGTAGACCTGGCCCAGATCGCCGCTGCGGGCGCTCAGGCTGCGCAGCAGCTGCACCGGGGTGACGAAGCGCACCTGCAGCACCGCGTCCTCGCCCTCGCGGCGTATCTCCACATCGTCCACCAGCTGGGCCTGGGCGGCCGCGGCAAGCAGTGCGAGGTGCAGCGCCAGCAGGCGCGGCCCCTTTTTCTTGATTTTCGTGGCAGCTTTCATCAGTCCCATTTGGTGTAGGCCGCGCCCTTGTTGCCCAGCGGGCGGTGGCAGCCGGATTCGGAGCAGTCCGTAGGCACGGGCGTTTTGGTGCGGTGGGTCAGGGCCTTGCGCTCCATGCTGCCCAGGTAGCTGGTGCCGCTGGCGTGGCAGGCCTTGCACCAGCCCGCGCCGCTGCCCATGCTGGCGTTGTGATTCATGCGCTGGCTCCAGGCGGTGGTACTGGTGTGGCAGGCGTTGCACTCCAGCGCCGCGCCGTTCAGCAGCTGCGACTCGGGGATGTGGTTGCTGGGCTTGGCCACGGCGCCCTGCGAGAGGTAGCTGCCGTTGTGGCATTGCTTGCACTGGCCGGTCACCGTCACGCTGCTGTGCAGCTTGCCGTTGGCCCAGCTGGCGTAGCCGCCCTTGTGGCAGCTGTTGCAGTTGCTCGCCAGCACGCCGGTGAGCGCCTGGTAGGGGATGTGCTGGGCCGGCTTGCCATCGGCCGGCGGGTAGCTGCCGTTGTGGCAGCTGGCGCAGTCCAGCACCGCGATCTGGGTGTGGTTCCACTTCGTCGGTTTCCAGCCGCTGGTGCCGTGACAGGCAATGCAGTTGGTGGTCTGCACGGGGATGTGGTTGACCGGCTTGCCGGTGGCGGCCGTGCCGTTGTGGCAGCTTGAACAGTTGGTGGCCACCGTGAAGCCGCTGTGGTCCACCTTGGCACCGGCCCAGCTGCTGGTGCTCTTGTGGCAGTTCTCGCAGACGGTCTGGCCCGCGTGCACCGCGGTGGCCGGGCGGTTGCTGAGGTGGCAGCTGCTGCATTGGCTGCTCACGCTGACGCTGCTGTGCAGGCGGGCCGGCGTCCAGCTCGCATACCCGGCCTTGTGGCAACTGTCGCAGTTGCTGGCGGCGATCGTGGCCACCAGCTGGTAGGGCGTGTGCGCCGCGGGCTTGCCATCGGCGGGCGGGTAGGCGCCGCTGTGGCAGCTCGCGCACTGGTTCACCACCGTCACCTGGGTGTGGTTCCACTTCGTCGGCTTCCAGCCGGCCGTGCTGTGGCAGGCGATGCAGTTGGTGGCGGCCACCGAGATGTGATTGGCGCTCTTGCCGGTGGCGGCGCTGCCGTTGTGGCAGCTTGAGCAGTTGGTGGCCACAGTGAAGCCGCTGTGGTCCACCTTGGCGCCCGTCCAGGCACTGGTGCTCTTGTGGCAGTTTTCGCAGACGGTCTGGCCCGCGTGCACCGCGGTGGCCGGGCGGTTGCTGAGGTGGCAGCTGCTGCATTGGCCGCTCACGCTCACGCTGCTGTGCAGCTTGGCCGGTGTCCAGCTCGCGTAGCCGGCCTTGTGGCAGCCGTCGCAGTTGCTGGCCGCGATCGTGGCCACCAGCTGGTAGGGCGTGTGCGCCGCGGGCTTGCCATCGGCCGGTGGATAGGCGCCGCTGTGGCAGCTCGCGCACTGGTTCACCACCGTCAGCTGGGTGTGGTTCCACTTCGTCGGCTTCCAGCCGCTGGTGCCGTGGCAGGCGATGCAGTTGGTGGCGGCCACCGGGATGTGATTGGCGCTCTTGCCGGTGGCGGCCGTGCCGTTGTGGCAGCTGCTGCAATTCGTCGCGACGCTGAAGCCGCTGTGGTCGACCTTGGCGCCGGCCCAACTGCTGGTGCTCTTGTGGCAGTTCTCGCAGACGGTCTGGCCGCTGTGCACGGCGGTGCTGGGCTTGCTGCTGGCGTGGCAGCTGCTGCACTGGCTGCTCACGGCCACGCTGGCATGCAGCCTGGCGGGCGTCCAGCTCGCATAGCCGGCCTTGTGGCAACTGTCGCAGTTGCTGGCGGCGATCGTGGCCACCAGCTGGTAGGGCGTGTGCGCGGCCGACTTGCCATCGGCGGGCGGGAAGGCGCCGCTGTGGCAGCTGCTGCACTGGTTGGCCACGGTGAGCTGGCTGTGGTTCCACTTCGTCGGTTTCCAGCCGCTGGTGCCGTGGCAGGCGATGCAGTTGGTGGCCGCCACCGGGATGTGATTGGCGCTCTTGCCGGTGGCCGCCGTGCCGTTGTGGCAGCTGCTGCAGTTCGTCGCGACGCTGAAGCCGCTGTGATCGACCTTGGCGCCGGCCCAGCTGCTGGTGCTCTTGTGGCAGTTCTCGCAGACGGTCTGGCCACTGTGCACGGCGGTGTTTGGCTTGCTGCTGGCGTGGCAGCTGCTGCACTGGCTGCTCACGCTCACGCTGGCATGCAGCTTGGCGGGCGTCCAGCTGGCGTAGCCGGCCTTGTGGCAGCTGTCGCAATTGGCCGAGGCCAGCGCGCTGACGTTCTGGTAGGGCGTGTGGGTGGCCGGTTTGCCATCGGCCGGCGGGAAGGCGCCGCTGTGGCAGCTCGCGCATTGGTTGGCCACGGCGAGCTGGCTGTGGTTCCACTTGCTGGGCTTCCAGCCGTTGCTGCCGTGGCAGCTGCCGCAGTTGGCGCTGCCCACCGGCATATGGCTGCCGGGCTTGCCGCTGGCGGCGCTGCCGTTGTGACAGCCGGCGCAGTTGGTGCTGGCGTTGAAGCTACCGTGCTCCACCTTGGCGCCGGCCCAGCTGCTGGTGCTCTTGTGGCAGTTGTCGCAGACGGTCTGGCCCGCGTGCACCGCGGTGGCGGGCTTGAGCGCGGCGTGGCAGTTGGCGCAGCTGCCGGCCGCCACGCCGGCATGGTTGAAGTTGGCGGCCGGCTTCCAGGCGCTGCTGCGGTGGCAGCTGTCACAGGCCGCACTGGTGCTGAGGTGATCGGCCGGCTTGCCACCGGCCTGGCTGCCGTTGTGGCAGCTCTGGCAGCTGCCCTTGGCCACGCCGCTGTGGTCCATGCGCGCACCGCTGAAGCTGCGCGTGGAATGGCAGCTGTCGCAGGCCTGCTGGGTGGGGATGTGCGCGCTCGGCTTGACGGTGTTGGTGCGCGCAAAGCGCGCGCCGCTGGTGTGGCAGGACTCGCAATCGCGCGGCGTGCCCTTGAACACGCCACCGATGTGGCAGCTCTCGCAGCGCTGGTTCTGGTGCGAGCCGCTGAGCGCGAAGCCGGTGCGCAGATGGTCGAAATCCTTGCCGGGGGCGGCCAGGGCCCAGCCCAAGGTGCACAGCAACACCGTCAGCAGGAAATGGCGCAACAGGGCTCTCATGGCGATCCTCCTCGTGCCGTGCTGTTGAGCACCTGCTTCCATTGCGTGGCTTGGTGGCATTGCTCACAACGCAGGCCGAAGCCGCGGTCGTGCGCATCGTCCTTGGCATGGCAGGCGACGCATTCGCGCTGCAGTGCTGCCGTTTTCTTCCGGCCCGCCGGTGCGGGCTGGGTGTGGCAGCTCTCGCAGCGCAGCTTTGCATGCGCGCCCAGCAGCTTGTAGTCGGTCTGGCGCTCGTGATCGAAACGCCAGAGCCGCCAGGCGCGCACGTTGTGGCAGCTCTCGCAGGCGCTGCCCAGGCGGGCCTTGTGCCGGTCGTCCTTGAGGTGGCAGCCCACGCAGTCGCGCGCCGCGTCGCGGAAGCGCGGGCTTTGGTGGCAGGCCTTGCATTCCAGTGCCAGATGCGCACCCGCCAGCGCAAAGCGCGCCTTGGCGTGGTCGAAGCGGCTGTCCTTCCAGCGCAGCTCGGCGTGGCAGCTCTCGCATTGCTCGCCAAGCTGGCGTTCGTGCTTGTCGTCCTTGCGGTGGCAGCTGATGCAGTCCATGGCCGTGGCGCGGAAATGGCGCGCATCCTGGTGGCAGGCGCTGCAGGCGAGCGTGGGCGCGGCGTGCGCACCACGCAGGGCAAAGCGCGTGCGTGCGTGCTCGAAGCGCGGCGCCTTCCAGTCCTGCTCGCTGTGGCAGTCGGCGCAGCGCTCGCCCAATGAGCCAGCATGCTGGTCGTCCTTGCGGTGGCAGGCCACGCAGTCCTTGGGCGCCTCGCGATAGACCAGACTCTGGTGGCAGTCCTTGCAGCCCGCCCTCGCATGCCGGCCCAGCAGGGGAAAGGCGCTGCGGTCGTGGTCGAAGCGCTGCACTTCCTTCCAGCCGCGCTCGCTGTGGCAGCTCTGGCACTGCGTGCCCAGGCTGGCCTTGTGCTTGTCGTCCTTGCGGTGGCAGCTCACGCAGTCGCTGGCGAGCTTGTCCTTGTAGAGCGGGCCGCCGTGGCAGGCGCTGCAGCGCAGGTCCCGGTGCTTGTCGCGCAGCGGGTAGCGTGTGTCGAGCTCGTGGCGGAAGCTCACCTCCTTCCAGCGCTGGGTGGCATGACAGCTCTCGCACTTCTCACCGAACTGCGCCTTGTGCTTGTCGTCCTTGCGGTGGCAGCCGATGCAGGTTTGCGGGGTGTCCTTGTATTCACGCGTCTTGTGGCAGGACTCGCAGCGCGCCGGCAGGTGGGCGCCGGTGAGCGGGTAGCGGGTCTTGCCGTGATCGAAGCGCGTTTCCTTCCAGCTCTTCTCCTCGTGGCAGTTCTCGCACTTGGCGCCCAGGGCGGCCTTGTGCACATCATCCTTGCGGTGGCAGGACTGGCAGTCATGCGGCGCCGCGCTGTACTTGGCGGCGGGCGCATGGCATTTGGCGCAGTCCAGTTCGCGGTGCCTGCCGCGCAGCAGGTAGTCGGTCTGTTGGTGGTCGAACTTGGGCTTGTCGAAGGCGGCGATCTGCATCTCACGCCCCCGGTGTTCGGTGTGGCAGGCGCGGCAGGGCTGCGGCTTGATGCGGCCATGCATGCCGCTGCGTTCGGCCAGGTCGCGCGCGATGTCCTTGTGGCAGTCGGCGCAGAGCTTGTCCTGCGCCTTGCGGTCGAAGGGCACATGGCAGCTCTTGCAGCTGTCTTCCCATTTCAGGTGGGCCTTGCTGAGCGCGCCGGGCGAGAGCACCGATTCCATGCTCTGCGCCCAGGCCGGCACCATGCCCGTGCACAGGCACAGCCAGATGAGGCAGGCGCGCAGCAGCCTCATGCCTGGGCCCGAGTGCACTGGGGACGCCCATGCAACATCTCAGTACGCGTGCACCGCGATGACATGCGCCACGGCGCAAATCACCATCAGGTAGACGAAGGGCACATGCAGCACATGCCAGAGCGAGAACAGCCGCACCGCGGCCTGGAACTGCGCCACCCGCTGTACCGCCTGCAGATAGCCGATCACCGTCTGGCGCAGCAGCCGGTGCTGGCGCCGCCGCGTCGCCTCGTCCCAACCCTGCAGCCCCGCCTGCTTGCGCAGCGCCGGGCGCAGCGCGCGCAGGCAGCGCTCGCGCGTGGCGGCATGGCGCAGCGGCAGCAGGGTGTAGGCGCGCAGATGCTGACGCAGGCTGCCCTGGCCGGCCAGGGCATAGGTCTCGAAACGCAGCAGGCTGCGCTCCAGCAGGGGCGAGAAGCCCAGCGCCGAATGCAGGCCGTCGTGCTGCAGGCCCAGGCTCCGCTGCAGCTGGGCCAGGCTCTGGCGCTCGCCGCTGAGGCCGCGGTGGATGCGCAGATAGAGAAAGCGCCCGACCACGCCGCTGCCCGCCACGATCAGCATGCTGTAGAGCGCCACGCCGGCGTTCAGCGAACCGATCTGGAAGCCCGAGTGCACCAGCACCAGCCAGGGCCCGCCTATGCCCAGCACCATGTGCACCGCGAACCACCACTTGGCCGCGCCCCAGCGCGCCATCAGGCGCAGGCGCTTGCGCAAGGGGTAGGCAAACAGCAGCAGCATCATGCAGCCGCCCGCCACGCCCAGCCAGTAGCCGCGCTCCGAGGCGGCGCGCAGATCCAGCGCCCGCACCGCCAGCCAGGCCGCCGCCACCAGCGCGGCAATGCCCAGGTAGAGCAGGGCCTCGGCCCACCAGGGCCGCTGCCGGCTGGCCGGCCTGGTGGCCGCGACATGCATGGATGAGAGCGTGTTGGACATCGATTCCCGACGACTTGTTCTTGATGGCTTGGGCGCTTGGCCAGCCTGGTTGGGGCGCAGTCTGCGCAGGCGGCCGCGCTTCATCATTAAGGCGGTAAGCGCTTGTTGCGCCTGCCCGAGCTGGCAACCTCCGCTTACATCCATGCTCTTGAAAGTGCATTAAGCAGACATGAAGCGCGGCCGGCCGCGCGCGCTTCATCTGGGCTTAAGCCGGCGCGGCAAGGCTGGCGAGGTGAAGCAAGCCTTACCCTCCCGCGCCCCCGATAGCGCGCACGCCTTTCGCGCCCTGCTGGCGCTGGACGACCCCGCGCTGCAGACCCGGCTGATGCAGCTGCTGGTGGAGCGTGGCTGGCGGCCGGCGCTGGTGGCCGATGCCGCCGCGCTGCAGCAGACCTTGCAGACCCAGGCCTTCGACGCGCTGGTGCTGGACTACGCCGGCGCCGCCTGGTGCGAGCCCGAGCAACTGGTGCGCGGCACCTCGCCGGTGGAGCGCCCGCATCTGCTGGTGTGCTGCGCGGCGGCCGAGCTCGCGCCGCTGTTGCGCAGCGCGCTGCCCGCCCATTCCTATGCGTTGCGGCCGGTCGACGCGGCGCAGCTGGCGGCGCGCCTGCAGGCCATGGTGCTGGGCGGCCGTGGCAATCTGGCATCGGCCCTGCTGGCGGGGGCGCTGGTGCTGGACGCCCAGGGCCGCTGCGCCTTCGAGCAGGGCCGCGCGCTCGGGCTGACGAGCCGCGAGTTCGATCTGCTGGCGCTGCTGATGGCGCCCGCCGGCGCGCTGTGCACGCGCGACCAGATCCTCGCCCAGCTCTACCGCTGGGGCCAGGACCTGGAAAGCAATGCGATCGACGTGCATGTGCACAGTCTGCGCCGCAAGCTGCTGCTGACGCGCATCGAGACCGTGCGCGGCGAGGGCTACCGCCTGCTACCTGCGGATTAAGCGCCGCTGAAGGCGGGGCGTCATGCAGGGCTTTTGCCTTGCGCTGCCGCAAGCCTGCTGCGTTAGACTGGCGCCCATGCGCTTCAAGCCTGTTCTTCACCTGCTGCTGATGTTGTGCCTGTGCTGGCAGGCATTGGCGGCCGCCGGTGTGGGCGTGCTGCTGACGCGCGGCGACAGCCAGCTGAATGCCCAGTTGCATTTTCTCAAGCTGGAGAGCCATCACCACGACCGCGATGGCTCGGTGCACAAGGACAAGTCCAAGGCCTCGCAGCAGCATGCGCTGGACGATGCCTGCGTGCATGCGCCGAGCCTGCTGATGGACTTCGATCTGCCACTGCTGTCCGCCAGCCTGTGCGCGCCCGCCGAGCCGCAGCGCACCGCCATCCAGCTGCCGCCGCTGCGCAGCCTGGAACGTCCCCCACGCGCCTGATGCTGGCCTGATTGCGGCCTGCCCGGCGGAGCGCCGGCGCGGCCGCCGTTCCCGTCTCGTTTCCTCTCATACGGAGTCATCACGCATGATCGTTGATCCGATCGCGCGCGCAGCCCTGCGCGCCGGCCATTCCTTCCTGCCCCTTTTGCTCGCCGCGGCTGGCTGCGCGGCGAGCGCAGAGCCCGCGCTGGCGGCCGCATTCGCGGTCTCGCCCGCCCAGCTGCAGACCCTGGGCGTGCGCCTGCACACGCTGGCGCCCAACGCCGCCGCACCGACGCTGCTGCACAGCGCCAAGGTGGTGCTGCCGCCCGGGCGCGAGCAGGTGCTCAGCGCCCCGGTGGGTGGCGTGGTGGAGCGCCTGTTCGTGAGCGGGCAGGAGCTTGTCAGGCCCGGCCAGCCCCTGCTGCGCCTGGCCAGCCCGGAGTACGCCGAGCTGCAGCTGCGCCTGATGGACGCCGCCAGCCGGCATGAGCTGGCCGCCAAGGCGCTGGCGCGCGAGCAGCGGCTGCTGGAGGAGGGCGTGATCGCCGAGCGCCGCGTGCTGGAGGCGCAGGCGGCCGAGCGCAGCGAGCGCGCCCGCCTGCAGCAGGCCGAGGCCGCGCTGCGCCTGGCCGGTGCCGACGCGGCCCTCATGCAGCGCCTGCGCGCCGGCGGGCCGCTGGAGCAAGGCCTGACCCTGCGTGCCAAGGTGGCGGGGCAGCTGACGGCGCTCGAGCTCAGACCCGGCCAGCGCGTGCGCGAGGCCGATGCCTTGCTGCACATCGCCGAGCAGGGCGAGCTGTGGCTGGAGGTGCAGCTGGACGCCCGGCCCGCGGCCCTGCCGCCCCGGGCCGAACTGACGGTGCCGGGCCGTGCCATCAAGGCACGCGTGCTCTCGCTGGCCGGCCAGGTCAGCGAGGGCCAGACGCTCACGCTGCGGGCGCGCGTCAGCGAGGGCGCGGCGCTGCTGCGCCCGGGCGAGGTGCTGCAGGTACAGCTGCCCGCCGCCGCAGCCAAGGACGCCTGGGTGCTGCCGCTGGCGGCGCTGGCGCGCCAGGACGAGCAGGCCTATGTGTTCGTGCGCAGCGAGCAGGGCTTCCGTGCCACGCCGGTGCAGCTGCTCGCCAGCGGCGGCGACAGCGTGCAGGTGCGCGGCCCCTTGCAGGCCGGCCAGCAGGTGGCGGCCAGCGCCGTGGTGGCGCTGAAGGCCGCCTGGCAGGGCAAGAGCGGAGGGCAGTGAGATGCTCAAGCAGATGGTTCAGTTCGCCCTGGCGCAGCGCCTCTTCGTGCTGCTGGCCACGGCGCTGCTGGCGGGTGGCGGCTGGTACGCCTTCCGCCAGCTGCCGATCGACGCCTTCCCGGACGTCTCCAGCACCCAGGTCAAGATCATCATGAAGGCCGCGGGCATGACGCCCGAGGAAGTGGAGACCCGCATCGCCGCGCCCATCGAGGTGGAGATGCTGGGCATCCCGCAGCAGCGCATGCTGCGCTCGGTGTCCAAGTACGGCCTGGTGGACGTGACGGTGGACTTCCAGGACGGCACCGATGTCTACTGGGCGCGCCAGCAGGTGGCCGAACGCCTGGCTACCATCCAGGCCGAGCTACCGCCCGGCGTGAGCGGCGGCATGGCGCCCATCACCACGCCGCTGGGCGAGATGTTCCAGTTCACCGTGGAGGCGCCCGAGCTCTCGCTGGAGGCGCGCCGCAGCCTGCTGGACTGGGTGATACGCCCGGCGCTGCGCACCGTGCCCGGCGTGGCCGATGTGAACGTGCTGGGCGGCAAGCTGCGCGCCTTCGAGGTGCTGCCCGACCCGGCCAAGCTGGCCGCGCTGGGCCTCGGCAGCGCCGACGTGCAGGCGGCCATCGCCGCCAACAACCGCAATGACGGCGCCGGCCGCCTGACCGAGGGCGACGAGGTGCTGCTGGTGCGCAGCGAGGGCAGCATCCAGAGCCTTGCCGATCTGCGCGCCGTGGTGGTGGCCCGCAAGGCCGGCAGTATCTTGCGTCTGGGCGACCTGGCCGAGGTGCGCGAGGGCAGCGTGACGCGCAACGGCGTGGTCACGCAGAGCGGCCGCGCCGAGGCGGTGGAGGGCCTGGTGCTGGGCCTGGCAGGCGCGAATGCCCAGCAGGTGGTGGAGGGCGTGGAGCGCAAGCTGGCCGAGCTGCGGCCCAGCCTGCCGCCGGGTGTGCGCGTGCAGGTGTTCTACAACCGCGCCGAGCTGGTGCAGAAGGCGGTGGGCACGGTCTCCAAGGCGCTCATCGAGGCCACCCTGCTGGTGCTGCTGCTGCTGGGCGCCTTCCTGGGCAATCTGCGCGCCGCCATCGTGGTGGCCCTGGTGCTGCCGCTGGCGGCGCTGTGGACCTTTGTGCTGATGCGGGTGGCCGGCATGTCGGCCAATCTGATGAGCCTGGGCGGGCTGGCGATCGCGCTTGGCATGCTGGTGGATGCCGCCGTGGTGGTGGTGGAGAACATCGTGCAGCAGCTCGCGCACGAGCGTGCCGGCGGCAAGTTGCCGCGCCTGCACATCGTGCTGCGCGCGGTGCACGAGGTGGCCGCGCCGGTGGTGGCCGGCGTGCTCATCATCGTCACCGTGTTCCTGCCGTTGCTGAGCCTGCAGGGCCTGGAGGGCAAGTACTTCGCGCCGGTGGCGCTGACCATCGTGTTCGCGCTGGCCGGTTCGCTGCTGCTCTCGCTCACCGTGATCCCGGTGCTGGCCTCGCTGCTGCTGAAGAAGCTGGCGCACGAGGAACCCTGGCTGCCGCGCCAGCTGCTGCGCCTGTACCGGCCGCTGCTGCGCGCCGCGCTGCAGCGCCAGCGCCTGGTGTTTGGCCTGGCCGCGGCGCTGCTGGCGCTGGCCGGCCTGCTCTACACCCAGGTGGGCAAGACCTTTCTGCCGGCCATGGACGAGGGCGACCTGATCGTCGGCATCGAGAAGCTGCCCTCGATCAGCCTGGAGCAGAGCGCGGCGCTGGACCTCAAGATCCAGCAGGCGCTGATGCAGATCCCCGAGATCCGCGGCGTGGTGGCGCGCGCCGGCTCCGACGAGATCGGCCTCGACCCGATGGGGCTGAACCAGACCGACAGCTTCCTGGTGCTGAAGCCGCGCGCCGAATGGCAGCTGGCCGACAAGGAGGCGCTGATCGCGCGCATCCGCAGCCAGCTGGACCAGATCCCCGGCATCAGCTACAGCTTCACCCAGCCGATCGAGATGCGCGTCTCCGAGATGATCATCGGCGTGCGCGGCGATCTCGCGGTGAAGGTGTTCGGGCCCGATCTGGCGACGCTCAACACGCTCAGCCAGCGCATCGAGGCGGCGCTCAAGCGCGTGCCCGGCAGCCAGGACGTCTACACAGTGGAGAACGACGGCGTGCAGTACCTGCGCGTGCGCGTCGATCGCCTGGAGGCGGGCCGCCATGGCCTCACGGTGGAGGAGGTGCAGGATGCGCTGCGCGTGCAGGTGGAGGGCCTGCGCGTGGGCCAGGTGCTGGAGGGCAACCGCCGCACCCCCATCCTGCTGCGCGGCCCGGATCTGCTGCGCGTCTCGCCGGCCGAGTTCGCGGCCCTGCGCATCACCACCCGCGAGGGCCTGGCGGTGCCCTTGCAGGCCCTGGCCACGCTGGCGCGCGAATCGGGCCCGGTGAAGATCGAGCGCGAGCTTGGCAGCCGCTACGGCGTGGTGATCGCCAATGTCAGCGGGCGCGATCTGGTGGGCTTTGTGGAGGAGGCCAAGGCACGCGTGGCCGAGGCCGTGCCGCTGCCGGCCGGCTACCGCCTCAGCTGGGGCGGGCAGTTCGAGAACCAGCAGCGCGCCGCGGCGCGCCTGAGCCTGGTGGTGCCGCTCTCGCTGGGCTTCATCTTCCTGATCCTGTTCTCCACCTTCGGCTCGGTGCGCCAGGCCCTGCTGGTGCTCAGCAACATCCCCTTCGCACTGGTGGGCGGGGTGGCGGCGCTGTGGCTCAGCGGCGAGTACCTCTCGGTGCCGGCCTCGGTGGGCTTCATCGCGCTGCTGGGCATCGCGGTGCTGAACGGCGTGGTGCTGCTGAGCTATTTCAACCAGCTGCAGGCCGAGGGCCTGAGCCTGCGCGACTGCGTGCTGCAGGGCGCCGAGCGCCGCCTGCGGCCGGTGCTGATGACGGCGGCCATCACCGCCTTCGGCCTGATCCCGCTGCTGTTCGCCAGCGGGCCGGGTTCGGAAATCCAGCGGCCGCTGGCCATCGTGGTGATCGGCGGGCTCATCAGCGCCACCGCGCTGACGCTGATCCTGCTGCCCATTCTGTATCTGCGCTTTGCCGCGCCGAGCGCGCCCGCGAGCGCCAAGGAGGCCGCCCATGGCTGAGTACTGCCTGACCCTGATCTGCCCACCCTCGGTGGAAGAAAAGCTGCTCGATGCGCTGCTGCTGCATGTGGGCGACGAGCTCTTCACCAGCAGCCCCACCTTCAGCCACGGCACGCCGCATGGCCGGCTCAGCCCCACCGAACAGGTGATG
This sequence comes from Paucibacter sediminis, assembly GCF_030254645.1. NCBI lineage: Bacteria > Pseudomonadati > Pseudomonadota > Betaproteobacteria > Burkholderiales > Sphaerotilaceae > Roseateles > Paucibacter sediminis. The sequence goes on along the minus strand of NZ_CP116346.1, from coordinate 4,725,614 downwards.
GGGCGCAGCCGCTCGGTGCAGGTGCAGGTGCTCCTGAGTGCGGAGGAGCTGCAGGTGCTGCGCACCCGGCTGCGCGAGGAATTCGCCGGCACGGGCCTGCGCTTCTGGGCCCATGCCCTGGTGATGGAAGGAGAGTTCTGATGCGTGCCCTGTTGATCTCCCTGTTGATGTGTTGGGGCCTGGCGCTGCCGCTGCGCGCGTGGGCACAGGTGCAGGCCCAGCCCACGCCGGCGGGCCTGCCGGATACCGCGCAGGCCGCGGCCTGGCTGGAGCGCGACCCGATGGTGCTGCAGGCCCAGGCCGCGCTGGGCAGCGCCGGCCATGGCGCGGCCGCGCTCGCGGCCTCCTCGCACGAGTGGCTGCTCAAGGCCAGTGGCCAGCGTCGCCGCGTGCGCGAGCTGGGTAGCTCGCAGGAATGGAGCCTGGGCCTCGAGCGCACCCTGCGCCTGGGCGGCAAGGCGGCGCTGGACCGCCGGCTTGGCGAGCTGGACCAGGACATCGCCCGCGCCCGCCTGGGCGAGGCGCGCCACGAGGCGGCGCGCGCCCTGGCCGAGCTCTGGCTGGACTGGCAGGCCGCGAGTGCCGCGCAGGCGCTGGCGCAGCAGCAGCTGGCGCTGGGCGAGGCGAATCTGCAGGTGGTGGGCAAGCGCCTGCGCGCCGGCGATGCCGCGCGCCTGGAGCAGGGTCTGGCGCGCAGCGAGCTGGCCGAGCTGCAGCGTCAGCGCAGCGCCGCCGCCAGCCGCCTCGCGCTCGCGCGCCTGCGCCTGCAGCGCCGCTTTGCCGAGCTGCCGGCCCATCTGCCCCCTGAAGCGCCGGTGCTGGCCGATCCGGCCGCCATCGCGACACCGGCGCTGGACTGGGCGCCGCGCATCCTGGCCGAGTCCGACCTGCTGCGCACCGCCGAGGGCCTGCTGCAGCGTGCCGAGCTGGAGGCGGCGCGCGCGCGTGCCGACAAGCGGCCCGACCCCACGCTGGGCCTCTACACCGCCTCCGAGGCCTTCCGCAACGAGCGCGTGGTGGGCATCAGCCTGAGCCTGCCGCTGGGCGGTGCCTACCGCGAGGCGCGCCTGCAGCAGGCCCTGGCCGAGGTGGAGGTGGCACGCGCCGCGCTGGCGCGCGAGCGCGAGGCGCTGGAGCTTGAGCTGGCCGGCGGCGTGGCCGAATGGGATGCGGCCCTGACGCGCTGGCAGCTGGCTGCGCAGGCGGCCGGTCTGGCGGGCGAGAGCGCCGCGATGCTGCAAAAAGCCTATGCCCTGGGTGAGGGCGAGCTGCAGGCGCTGCTGCTGGCGCGCCGCCAATGGCTGGAGGCGCAGCGCGCCGAGCAGGAGGCGCGCGTGCAGGCGCTGCGCGCGCGCCACCGCCTGCTCATCGACGCCCATCTGATCTGGGGCCTCGAGCATGACTAGGCGCGCCGCCGCGCTCGGGCTGGCAGCGGTGATGCTGGCGGGCTGCGCGACGCTGCCGGAGCCGACGGTAGCGCCGCCGCCGGGCCGCATATGCCAGCAGCAGCTCAAGCCGCGGCGCCTGGTGTGCGTGGACGCGCCGCCGGTGGAGCCGGCGCGTGCGGCGCAGGCGCGCGCGCTCGCGCCCATGGGGCCGGGCAGCACCGTCTACATCCTGCGGCAGCATTGGAGCGACGACATCAAGCCGGTCAGCGTGAGCGCCGGCGCGGGCGCGCCGCTGGCCACGCTGCCGCGCAGCGTGGTGCGTCTGCAGCTGCCGCCCGGCGAGCAGCTGCTGCGCCTGCAATGGCAGGGCGGCAGCTACCAGCTGCGCCTGCAGGCACGCGCCGGCGAGGTGCGGGTGCTGCGGCTGGAGGGCTGGGTGTTCTGGTCGCTGCGCGAGTACTGGCTCACGCCCATGGAGGCGGCCGAAGCGCGGCCGCTGCTGGACGGGCTGCGCTTTCTGGGCGAACGCTGAGGGATTGCGCTGCGTCAACGGCCGGTCTGGGCGGCGGCCTACATTGGCTCGATAAGCGCAGCAGCCGCTGGGGAGCAATCATGACGAAGACGAGAACACCCGACGCCGCGCCGCACCGTCCGGCCGCGGCCCCAGCCCTGCCCGATGGCGCCGGCTGGATGCAGGACCTGCTCAAGCTGCAGGCCGCGCAATGGCAGGCCATGCTGATCTGGCAGGACGCGATGCGTGCCGTCGGCCAGGATTGGTGGGAGGGCTGGATGTGCCGCTGGACCGGGGGCGTGCCTATCGACGGTTGAGACGGCTGATCATTGCGCCGACCACAATTTGAGCAGCAGCCCGGCGCCGGCGCAGGCCGCCAGCAGCGGCAGCACGCCCAGCTTGAAGCGGAACAGCGCGACGCTGGCCGCCAATGCGATCAGGGCCGAGACCCAGTCGAAGGGGCCGCCAAAACCGCGCGGCCACAGCACGTGGAAGGCGAAGAACAGCGCCAGGTTGAGGATCACGCCCACCACCGCGGCGGTGATGGCGGTGAGCGGCGCGGTGAACTTCAGATTGCCATGGGTGGATTCGATCAGGGGCGCGCCGGCGAAGATGAACACGAAGGAGGGCAGGAAGGTGAAGAAGGTGACCACGCTGGCGGCCAGCGCACCGCCTAGCAAGAGGGCGTCGGGCCCGCAGACCTGCTTGACCCAGCCGCCCACGAAACCGACAAAGGCCACCACCATGATGAGCGGGCCGGGGGTGGTCTCGCCCAGCGCCAGGCCGTCGATCATCTGCGCGCCGCTGAGCCATTGCTGCTGTTCCACCGCGCCCTGGTAGACATAGGGCAGCACCGCATAGGCGCCGCCAAAGGTCAGCAGCGCCGCCTTGGTGAAGAACCAGCCCATCTGCGTCAGCGTGCCCTGCCAGCCCCAACGTGCCAGCAACAGGCCGAACACCAGCGCCCACAGGCCCAGGCCCAGCAGCAGCACGCGGGCCAGCCGGGCGCGGCTGAAGAGGGCATGGGGCGGGGTGGGGCTGTGGTCGTCGATCAGGGCTGGCCCATGGCCTTGCGGCCGGGCCTGGCCATGCGCGCCGCCCGGCGTGAACAGCGCCGGCGCGTACCGGCCACCCAGATGGCCGAGCAGCGCCGCGCCGAGCACGATCAGCGGGAAGGGCGCATCGAGCGCAAAGATGGCGACGAAGGCCGCGCCCGCAATCGCCCATAGCCAGCCGTTCTTCAGCGCGCGCGTGCCGATGCGATGGGCGGCATGCAGCACCAGCGCGGTGACGGCGGGCTTGAGGCCATAGAAGATGCCCGCCACCAGCGGCAGCTGCCCATGTGCCATGTAGAGCCAGGACAGCCCCACCAGGATGAACAGCGAGGGCAGCACGAACAGGCCGCCCGCGACGATGCCACCCCAGCCGCGGTGCAGCAGCCAGCCGATATAGGTGGCCAGCTGCTGGGCCTCGGGGCCGGGCAGCAGCATGCAGTAGTTGAGCGCGTGCAGAAAGCGCCGCTCGCTGATCCAGCGGCGCCGCTCCACCAGCTCGGCATGCATCACCGCGATCTGGCCGGCCGGGCCGCCGAAGCTGATGAAACCCAGCTTGAGCCAGAAGCCCAGTGCGGCCCAGAAGCTCAGGGGCGCGGGGCGCGCGTTGCTGTCGATCTCGGGCTGCGGATTCATGGCGCCGCATTACACCAGTGAAACACGGCGTTTGCGCGGCGGCGCAGGGGCGCTACATTCGGGGCGGATTGCATCGATCCATCCATCCAACCCAACGCTTTCAACGCTTTTGGAGCCCGCCATGCCCGCACAGCCCATGCAAAACCTGGCCACCCTGCTGGGTCGCCTGCTGCTCGCCTGCCTGTTCCTGCCCGCGGGCCTCGCCAAGCTTGGCGGCTTTGCCGGCACGGTGGGCTATATCGCCTCGGTGGGCCTGCCGATGCCCCAGGTGAGCGCCGCCCTGGCCCTGGTGGTGGAGATTGTCGGTGCACTGGCCCTGATCCTGGGCCTGGGCACGCGCTGGGCGGCACTGGTGCTGGCGCTGTTCACGCTCGCCGCCTCGGTATTCTTCCACGCCTTCTGGGCCGCGCCCGAGGGCCAGCAGATGATCCCGCAGTTGCTGTTCTTCAAGAACGTCGGTGTGGTGGGCGGCCTGCTGATCCTGGCCGCCTGGGGCCCGGGCGATTGGAGCCTGGACGCGCGCCGGCAGCGCTGAGCTGCCGACGATGGTGATGGTGGTGGAGAGGAGGATTAGGGTCCTCTCCATAGGTTCGATATAAATCAACAGGTTACGTTGCACGAGACTCGTTGTCGTGTAGATGTGTTGCGTAGAAAACATTGAATCTCAGGCGCGTAAGCCACCGACTTGCCATGGCAGAGAGGGCGCGCTCTCCAGGCCACAGAGGCAGGCAACTTGCCAAATAATTTTCCCATATGAAAATTAAATGACGTAAAGTCTCGCGCTGGCGGGGCCTCTGAGCTAGGTTGGACTCGCTGAAGACCTTGAATGGAGCGAGTCATGGCTGTACACGACGAGATACGACGACTGCAGAAGAAGTGGTCTAGCAAGCAAGGCTGGCCGAAGCGGCTGAACTGGCTGGAAATTGACAACATGCGTGGCTGGGAGAAGCAGCGCATATCGTTCGACTTCCCCATCGTTGCGGTGATCGGTGAGAACGGGTCTGGCAAGAGCACAGTGCTTCAGGCCGCTGCGTGCGCCTATGTGGGTGAAGCTCGAACCTTCTACCCCACTGAGTTCTTCCCAGACACCGCGTGGGACGAACTGAGGGGAGTCACGATCAAGTACGGCTACTCGCAAGGAAACGACAACTTTGATGGCTCGCTGCGCAAGCCCTCTACTCGCTGGCTCGGCCAGACTGAACGGCCGAAGCGAGTCGTCAAGTACGAAGACTTGAACCGCATTCAACCTGTGGGCGCGCGCGTGGGCTATGCCCGCATTGCGAAGTCCATGCACCATGAACAATCGGCGAAGCCCTTCGACGCTGACAAGGTTAAGCGTCTGTCATTCGTAATGGGGCAGGAGTACGAATCTGCTCGCATGGCCCTATCCAGCATCGACGATGTACGTGAGGTTCCCGTCGTCAGCGAGAAGCAGTTCCAGTATTCCGGCTATCACCAGGGCTCAGGCCTGATTACCGTTTCTGAACTGTTGAGCATCGAACTGCCAAAGTACGGCTTAGTGCTCATCGACGAAATCGAGTCGTCGCTGCATCCCAGGGCCCAACGCCGGCTCATTCGTGACCTGGCCGAGCAGTGCCGTCTTCAAGAGTGCCAGATCATCCTAACGACGCATTCGCCATATGTGCTCGACGAGCTCCCGCTGGAGGCTCGACTGTGCATCTTGCGCACAAGCAATGGTTCAAAAACCGTCAAGCAGATAGTGGGCGGTATCAGCCCCGAATTTGCGATGACCAAGATGGACGACGACGCCTATCCCGAGTGCGACGTTTACGTCGAAGACGACGCAGCAAGAATTTTCGCGGAGGAAATCCTCTCTCGCTATGGCGAGCATGTCATGCCGCGGTGTGCCGTTGTGCCCTACGGGGCATCGAATGTGGGACTTGCTCTCGGCACGATGGTCGCAAGCAAGCGGTTCACGAGGCCCACGTGCGTGTTCGTCGACGGCGACACGGACCCGGGACCGGGGTGCTATCCGCTACCTGGTGGGGATGCCCCTGAGCAGGTCGTATTCAAGGGCCTGCGAGCGAAGAATTGGGCAAATCTTTGGGCACTTGTGAATCGAGACACTTCGCTCGTGCATGACGCCTGTACCAACGCGATGACACTTGACCACCACGAATGGGTGAAGTTCGCTGCGAACAACATGCGCTATGGCGCCGAGTCCCTATGGCGAGCGATGTGCGCAGAGTGGGCGAGGGAGTGCTACTCATCTACCGAAGCCCAGGCTGTCATCAGGCCCATCATTGATGTGCTTCCATAGCGTGCTTGTGCGGGTCTGTTGGCGAGTGCGTAGGTACTGGGCCAGCGGATTGAGTGGCACCACGGTCCCAGGGCTGTGCCCGGTGTGGCGCTGGGGAGGCCGCTTACCCAGCCCCTGGGGTCCATTCCCCATAGCGTCCTCAAACCTAAAATCCAAAAGCAAACGGCACTCAATCGAGTGCCGTCAGTCCTTGATCAACAAGGGAAAATTGTGGTGGAGAGGAGGAGGATCGAACTCCCGACCTCCGCATTGCGAACGCGGCGCTCTCCCAGCTGAGCTACCCCCCCAACGCAGAGAAAGTATAGCCACAGTCCTAGGGCTTTTGCGGTAGCGCGGGCCTGCCCGACCTGGGGAAACTACCTGGGTCTTGTTTGCGGAGGATTTCATGTCCAGCCGGTCGCCCGAATGGTTCGATGCCCAGTACAACAACCGTGCCCGCGTGGCCGACAGCGCGGTGCTGCTGGAGCGCTGGCAGCGGGCCTCGCAACTGGTGCGCGAGCAAGTGGCCTGCGAGCTGGACCTGGCCTACGGCGCCGGGCCCGACGAGCGCCTGGACCTGTTCCGCACCGAGAGCGCCAAGGCGCCGGTGCTGGTGTTCCTGCATGGCGGCTACTGGCGTGCGCTGGACAAGGCCGATCATTCCTTCATCGCGCCCGCCTTCACCGACGAGGGTGCCCTGGTGGTGCTGCCCAACTACAGCCTGTGCCCGGGCGTCAGCATGGAGCGCATCCCCTTGCAGCTGACCCAGGCGCTGGCCTGGGTGTGGCGCAACATCGCCGATTTCGGCGGCGACCCGAACCAGATCGTGCTGGCCGGGCATTCGGCCGGCGGCCATCTGGCCGCGATGCTGAGCTGCTGCGACTGGAAGGCCGTGGCGCCCGACCTGCCGCGTCAGCTGGTCAAGGGTGTGCTCTCGCTCTCGGGCCTGCATGATCTGGCGCCGCTCCGCCAGACGCCCTATCTGCAGCGCGATCTGCAGCTCGGCGCCGATGCGGTGCGCCGCCTCAGCCCGGTGAATTTCCCGGCCCCCGATTCGCCCCTCTACGCCCTGGTGGGCGGGGCCGAGAGCGAGGAGTTCCTGCAGCAGAACAGCGCCATCCGCCGCGCCTGGGGCGAGCGTGCGGTGCCGGTGTGCGAGACGCTGCCCGGGCTCAACCACTTCACCGTGCTGCACGACCTGGCCGACCCGCAGGGGCGCAGCCACCAGCTGGCGCGCAAGCTGCTGGACCTGCGCTGGTATAGCGCACTGCTATGAGCCAGATTGATTCTTGGTATTGGCGGGCCCTGGTGGCTTGAGTTAGCGTCGCCCTGTGCTGCTGGGTGTCGCAGTTTCGGGCCTCTCAGGCAGCCACCGACCGACCAACCATCACTGGAGAGCGACATGGGCTTGAAAGGATCGAAAACCGAGCAGAACCTGAAGGACGCGTTTGCGGGTGAATCGCAGGCGAACCGACGCTACCTCTACTTCGCGAACAAGGCGGACATCGAGGGCCAGAACGATGTGGCCGCGCTGTTCCGCTCCACCGCCGAGGGCGAGACCGGCCATGCGCATGGCCATCTGGAGTTTCTCGAGGCCGTGGGCGACCCGGCTACCGGCCTGCCGATCGGGCCGACGCGCGACAACCTCAAGGCCGCGGTGGCCGGCGAGACGCACGAGTACACCGACATGTACCCGGGCATGGCCAAGACCGCGCGCAGCGAGGGCTTTGACGAGATCGCCGATTGGTTCGAGACGCTGGCCAAGGCCGAGCGCTCGCATGCCAACCGCTACCAGAAGGCCCTGGATGCCCTGGTAGACATGTGAGGAGGGCTGTGGCGGCGCCCTGAACAAGTTTTCAGGACGCCGCCCCTGTATGCGGGAGCAAAGCATGACGAGCAAGCGCGAAGGCAATCTCGAAGCCCCCACCCGGCATCCACTGGACTGGAAGAACCCCGCCTTCTACGACGAGCAGCAATGCCTGCACGAGATGGAGCGCATCTTCGACATCTGCCACGGCTGCCGCCGTTGCGTGAGCCTGTGCCAGAGTTTCCCGACGCTGTTCGACCTGGTGGACGAGGGCAAGACCGGCGAGCTCGACGGCGTGGCCAAGCAGGATTTCTGGAAGGTCGTGGACCAGTGCTATCTCTGCGACCTCTGCTACATGACCAAGTGCCCCTATGTGCCGCCGCATGTCTGGAACCTGGACTTCCCGCACACCATGCTGCGTGCCAAGGCGATCAAGTTCCGCAAGGGCGAGGTGGGCGCGGGCGAGCGCTTCTTGGCCTCCACCGATGTGCACGGCCAGTTCGCCGGCATCCCGGTGGTGGTGCAGCTGGTGAATGCCGTCAACAAGACCCGCGTGGCGCGCCAGGCCATGGACGCGGCCCTGGGCGTGCATCCCGAGGCCTGGATGCCCGAGCTGGCCGGCCAGCGCTTTCGCTGGGGCGCGGCCAAAAGTGCAGGTGAGGGCCCGGCCACGCATGGCGAGCGCACGCCCGGCAAGGTGGCGATCTTCGCGACCTGCTACATCAACTACAACGAGCCCGGCATCGGCCACGACCTGCTCAAGGTGCTGGCCCACAACGACATCCCCTACGTGATCGTCGAGAAGGAGAAATGCTGCGGCATGCCCAAGCTGGAGCTGGGCGATCTGGCCACGGTGGAGAAGCACAAGGACGCCAACATCCCGGTGCTGGCGCGCTATGCGCGCGAGGGCTATGCCATCCTCTCGGCCATCCCCAGCTGCACCCTGATGTTCAAGCAGGAGCTGCCGCTGATGTTCCCGGACGAGGCCGATGTGCAGCTGGTGATGGAGGCGGTCTGGGACCCCTTCGAGTACCTGATCGCGCGCCACAAGGACGGCCTCTTGAAAACCGATTTCAAGGCGGCGCTGGGCAAGGTCAGCTACCACATCCCCTGCCATGGCCGGGTGCAGAAGATCGGCCGCAAGACCGAGGAGATGTTCAAGCTGATCGGCCAGACGGTGAGCGTGCAGCTCAACACCGTGGAGCGTTGCTCGGGCCATGCCGGCACCTATGGCGTGAAGACGCCCTACCACCCGGTGGCGATGAAGATCGGCAAGCCGGTCTTCAAGGCCATGGCCAAGGACGAGCCCGACCATATCGCCAGCGATTGCGCGCTGGCCGGCCACCACATCGCCCAGGGCATGCAGCAGGCCGGTACGCCGGCCAGGCATCTGGCTCACCCGCTGAGCCTCTTGCGCATGGCCTATGGATTGACCTAGGAAGACGAGCGAGCACATGACCATCACCCGCGACAGCCTCATGACCCTGGAGGCCTATGCCCGGCACCGCAAGCAGCACCACGGCGCGGTGATCGCACACCGCCGCCTGCGCAGCGTGGCCCTGGGCGAGCACATGAGCTTGCAGTTCGAGGACGAGCAGACCATCCGTTATCAGATCCAGGAGATGCTGCGCATCGAGAAGATCTTCGAGGAGGAGGGCATACAGGGCGAGCTGGACGCCTACCTGCCCTTGGTGCCCGATGGCACGAACTGGAAGGCCACCATGCTGCTCGAGTATCCCGACCCGCATGAGCGCAAGCGCGAGCTGGCGCGGCTGATCGGCGTGGAGGACCGCCTGTTCGTCGAGGTCGAGGGCCATGCACGCGTCTACGCGATCGCCGACGAGGATCTGGAGCGCGAGAACGCCGAGAAGACCTCGGCCGTGCATTTCGTGCGCTTCGAGTTCACGCCCGCGATGCGCGAGGCGCTGCGCGCCGGCGCGGCCGCCAAGCTGGGCTGCGACCACGCCAACTATCCCATCCATGCCCAGATCCCGGCCGAGACCCTGGCCAGCCTGGCTGGGGATCTCAAATAGCCAGATAGCGCCCGGGACGGTGGTTCACCGCCAGCGCGGCATTCATGGCCGCCATGCCGATCAGCGACAGGCCGATGCGCTCCGGCGCCACCCAGGCGAGCGAACTCAGGAGGATCGCCGCGTCGAGCGCCGCCTGCACATAGCCGGCGCGCCAGCCGCGCTTTTCCTGCAGGAACAGCACCAGGATGTTGAGCCCGCCCAGGCTGGCCTTGTGGCGGAACAGGATCAGCATGCCGGCGCCGATCAGCAGGCCGCCGGCAATCGCGGCAAACCAGATGTTCAGCTGCGCAAACTGCAGCCAGCGCGGCAGCACCTCGGCCAGCAGCGACATCAGCGTCACCGCGCAGACGGTCTTGACCGTGAAGGCCAGGCCCATGCGGCGGTAGGCCAGCCAGTAGAAAGGCAGGTTCAGGCAGAAGAACAGCGCGCCGAAGGGCAGGCCGCTGGCGTAGTGCAGCAGGAAGGCGATGCCCACCGTGCCGCCGGTGAGCATGCCGGCCTGCTTGAACAGCGCCACGCCCAGCGCCACGAACAGGGTGCCGGTGATGAGGGCCTGGGCATCCTCGAACAGCGAGTGGCGGAAGCTGCGCGTGCCGGCTTTGTTGCTATTGCTCATTCGCCCAGGCCACTCAGGAAGTACTTGATCAGGCCCTTGGCGGCAAAGCCCACCAGGCCGAAACCCAGGCCCAGCAGCAGGATGAAGGTGCCGAACTTGCCGGCCTTGGACTCGCGCGCCAGCTGCAGGATGATGAACACCATGTAGAGCATGAAGGCCGTGACGCCGAACGTCAGGCCGAATTGCGCGATCTGCTCTTCCGAGTATCCGAACATGGGGTCAGGTCTTGCTTCAATCGATGCGGGCCATGCCCGAGGTATCCACCAGGTCGCGGTAGGCATGCCAACTGGCGTGGCCCAGCCAGGGCAGGATCACCACCAGGCCCAGCATCAGGGTGGCCATGCCCACGAGGGTCAGGGCCATGATGAGGGCGGCCCACAGCGCCACCGGCGCCGGGTATTCCATCACCGCGCGCCAGCTGGTGAAGACGGCGCCGAGCACGCTGATCTGGCGATCCAGCAGCAGCGGCACGGCAATCAGGGTGGAGGCAAACACCGGCGCGGCCAGCACCGCGCCCAGCGCCAGCCAGGCTTCGAACAGGTGCGAGCCCTCGTTCAGCACCACATGGCGCACGAAATCCAGCGGCTTGGTGATGGGCACGCCGGCAAAGCCGGTGATGAGCGCCGCCGAGGTCAGCACCCATCCGCTGCCGGCCAGGGCCAGCAGCAGGCCGAAGCCCACCAGGCGGCCGTCGCGCGGCTTCCAGACTTGCAGCACGGTGGCGAGCGTCGCGCGCCGGCCGCGCTCCAGCTCACGGCTGATCGCGTAGAGGCCGGTGGCCAGGATGGGGGCGACCAGCAGGAAGCCGCTGAAGGCGCCGGCCAGCAGCCAGAAGCGGTGGCGCGCCAGCATGAAGATGGCGGCGCCGGCCAGCGCCAGCACCAGGCCGTGCAGCAGCGAGGGGCCGGGGCAATGCACCAGATCGGCCCAGCCGCGCGCCAGCCAGCCCAGCGGGCGCAACACGGGCACGGGCTTGACGCCGAAGCGGCGCGACTCCTGCAGGGCTTTCTCGGTATGTTTGTTGGGCATGAAGATCATCATGCTGCCATGCTCGCACGGCAGGCGGCTTGATGGTCATCAAGAGAACCCTTGGCCGCATGCGCGGGGGCCCCTTCGAGTGCGCTCAGCGCAGCAAGGTGCTGGCGTCGACGGCGCTGCCCAGGTCGGCGCGGCGCGCGCCGGTGAAGCGCTTGGCCCAGTAGGCCTCGCGCATGTCTTCCACGCGCACGGCGCTGCCGGTGCGCGGGGCGTGGATGAATTTGCCCTCGCCCACATAGATGCCCACATGCGAGAAGGTGCGGCGCATGGTGTTGAAGAACACCAGGTCGCCGGGCTTGAGCTCGTCCTGCTTGATGGGCATCAGGCTGGAGAGCCGGGCCTGCTCGTCGGCGCGGTGCGGCAGCACCAGGCCCACGCTCTTTTCGAAGATGTGGCGGGTGAAGCCGCTGCAATCGAAACCGCTGTCGATCGAATTGCCGCCGCGCTTGTAGGGCACGCCGAGGAAGTTCATCGCCGACAGCACCAGGTCGGAGGCGGTATCGCGCACCGAGCTGAGGAATTTGTTGGACTCCAGCTGCGCCTGGCTCAGGAGGCCGCGCTCCTGCAGAAAACGCGAGACGGCGTCGGTGGCGTTGGTGGCATTTTGGCCAGCTGTCGCCGGGGCCGGCGCGACGGCCGCGGGCGCTTGTTGCAGCAGGCTCTGGCCATAGGCGCCGGTCATCGTGCCGGGCGGTGGGGTCAGGTTTTGCGGCGCTTGCTGTGCCCAGGCCCCGCTGCCCAGCAGACCCGCGCACAGGCTCAGCCCGCAAGCCAGTGGCTTGAGACGGGCAGGGCGGGTGGGGGAGGGGAAGCGGCGCGCGACTGTCATGGTGTCCGGCGCGCAGCTTAAGGAGGGGCTGTCCGGGGTGTCAAGCAAGAGGATGTAAAACTCCGGGTAAGCCCGGGGCCGGTTTTGAAATTGCAAAATGCGGGAATACCCGCATTGGACCACAGGCTCATGGGGCCGGCGCCTTGCGCAAGCTCAAGTCGCGTGCAGCTTTGCACGGCGGGTCAGGCTGTCGTCAGTCCCTCTGCATGAAATGCGCGCCAAGCATTGTTTGGGAGTTCGCGCATGTCCACTTCGTCTTACGCCGAGTTCTACCGCCGCTCGATCGAGGATCGCGATGCCTTCTGGGCCGAGCAGGCCCGGGCGATCGAATGGCATCGCCCCTTCGAGCAGGTGTGCGACTACAGCCGGCCGCCGTTTGCGCGCTGGTTCGTCGGTGGCGAAACCAATCTCTGCCACAACGCGGTGGACCGCCATGCGCGCGACCGTGGCGAGCAGAACGCGCTGATCTGGGTCTCCACCGAGGTGGACCAGGAGCGCATCTACAGCTTCAGCGCGCTGCAGCGCGAGGTCGAGCGCATGGCCGCCATCCTGCTGGCCCAGGGCGTGAGCCAGGGCGACCGGGTGCTGATCTACATGCCCATGATTCCCGAGGCCGCGTTTGCGATGCTGGCCTGCGCGCGCATCGGCGCGATCCATTCCGTGGTGTTCGGCGGCTTCGCCAGCCACAGCCTGGCCAGCCGCATCGACGATGCCGAGCCGGCGCTGATCGTCAGCGCCGATGCCGGCAGCCGCTCGGGCAAGGTCGTGCCCTACAAGCATCTGCTGGACGAGGCCATCCAGCTGGCACGCCACAAGCCGGGCGCGGTGCTGATGGTGGACCGCGGCCTCGCGCCCTTCGAGCGCGTGGCCGGCCGCGACCTCGACTACGCCGCGCTGCGCGAGCAGCACCTCGACGCCCAGGTACCCTGCACCTGGCTGGAGGCCAACGCGCCCAGCTACACGCTCTACACCAGCGGCACCACCGGCAAGCCCAAGGGCGTGCAGCGCGACACCGGCGGCTATGCGGTGGCGCTGGCCGCCAGCATGCAGCACATCTACTGCGGCCGGCCGGGCGAGACCTATTTCTCCACCAGCGACATCGGCTGGGTGGTGGGCCACAGCTACATCATCTACGGCCCGCTGCTGGCGGGCATGGCCACCATCATGTACGAGGGCCTGCCCACCCGGCCGGACGCCGGCGTCTGGTGGAGCCTGGTGGAGAAGTACCGGGTCACGGTGATGTTCAGCGCGCCTACCGCGGTGCGGGTGCTGAAGAAGCAGGATCCGGCCTACCTGAGCAAATACGACCTGAGCTCGCTGCGTGCGCTCTTCCTGGCCGGCGAGCCGCTCGACGAACCCACCGCCAAGTGGATCGCCGAGGCGCTGGGCCGCCCCATCATCGACAACTACTGGCAGACCGAGACCGGCTGGCCCATCCTCTCGATCGCCAATGGCGTGGAGACCAAGGCCAGCAAGTTCGGCTCGCCCGGCGTGGCCATGTATGGCTTCAACGTCAAGCTGCTGGACGAGAACAGCGGCGCGGAGCTGACGGCCCCGAACCAGAAGGGCGTGGTGGCGATCGCCGGCCCCTTGCCGCCCGGCTGCCTGCAGACGGTGTGGCGCGACGATGCGCGCTTCGTCAACACCTACTGGTCCAGCATCCCGGGCCAGCAGCTGTATTCGACCTTCGACTGGGGCATCCGCGATGCCGACGGCTATTTCTACATCCTCGGCCGCACCGACGACGTGATCAATGTGGCCGGCCACCGCCTCGGCACGCGCGAGATCGAGGAGAGCATCTCCAGCCATCCCAATGTGGCCGAGGTGGCGGTGGTGGGCGTGGCCGACCAGCTCAAGGGTCAGGTGGCGATGGCCTTCGCGGTGCTCAAGGACGCCAGCCGCGCCGCCACGCCGCAGGCCGCGCTGGCCCAGGAGGGCGAGATCATGAAGCTGGTGGACGAGCAGCTGGGCGCGGTGGCGCGCCCGGCGCGCGTGCGCTTCGTCAATGTGCTGCCCAAGACGCGCTCGGGCAAGCTGCTGCGGCGCGCCATCCAGGCGGTCTGCGAGGGGCGCGATCCGGGCGATCTCAGCACCATGGACGACCCGGCGGCGCTGCGCCAGATCAGCGAGCTGCTTGGTGCCTAATCCGGCCTGAGCCGCTGCTCCAGGGCCATCGCGGCCGCGGGCGCGCGCTCCTTGGCGCCGCTGATGAAGAACATGAAGACATCGCGCGGCGCAGTTGTCAGCGCAGTTGCCGGCGCGGGTGCCTGCACGCGCGGCAGCGCGGCGGGCTCGTGGCCGGCATGCCAGGCCTGGGCACAGGCTGCGATCGCATCCAGGGCCTGCGGCGTGCAGCCCTCGGGCAGCTCGGCCTGGGTGCGCATCATGCGCGTGTAGACGAAGTCGCCGCTCAAGTCGGCAAAGCTGGGGTAGTCGTCCGAGTCGGTGAACACGCTGGCCACGCCATGGCGCCTGGCCAGGGCCAGGTACTCGGGGCACAGAAAGCTGGCATGCCGCACATCCAGCGCGTGCCGCAGCGCAATGCCGTCCACCGCCGCGGGCAGCAGGGCCAGGAAGGCTGCGAAGTCCTCGGCATCGAAGCGTTTGCTGGGCGCGAACTGCCAGACGATGGGCCCCAGCTTGTCGCCCAGCTCGGCAATGCCGCTGTGTACGAAGCGCTGCACCGATTCGCCGGCCTCGGCCAGCACGCGCCGGTTGGTGGCAAAGCGCGAGGCCTTGAGCGAGAACATGAAGTCGTCGGGCGTCTGCGCGCGCCAGCGCGCGAAGCTGGCGGGGGATTGCGAGCTGTAGTAGGTGCTGTTGATCTCGATCGCGCTGAGCCGGCGGCTCGCGTACTCCAGCTCGCGCGCCTGCGGCCAGCCGGCCGGGTAGAAATTGTTGCGCCAGGGCTCGAAATTCCAGCCGCCTATGCCCACGCGGATGCGGCTGGTCTGTGCTGCTGTCATGCGCTCCTCCTAGGGTTCCTACGCTGTGCCTTTTGGCCCGATTTTTGACCCGCGGGCACAATCCGTGCCCTTGCCGCCCGGATCCTAACGTTGGGGGCGGCCCCGCAACTGGAGTCCGCATGAATACCAAGCCTTTGCGCGCCGCCGCCTTCGCGGCCGGCGCCATCCTGCTCGGCGCCAACGCGCTGGCGCAAGCCAGCCTGCCCGGCCCGGCCTTTCCCCAGCTCAAGAGCGCCGCGCAGATCAAGTCCGCCTGCGATGCCGGCCTGGCCGCCGCCAAGAAGCGCGTGGCCCAGCTCGAGCGCCACAAGGTCGACGCCGGCTGGATTGCCGCTTATGACGACTATTACGCCTTTGTCGAGGACACGCTGAGCCCGATCGACTTCGTGCTGAACGTGCACCCGGATGCCGCCGGGCGCGATGCCGCCCAGGCCTGCTCGCTGCGCTGGTCGGATTTCAATTCCAGCTTCAACCAGAACGAGAAGATTTTCCGCGCGCTCAAGAGCGCCCCCACGCCCACGGCGATCGAGCGCGAGCTGCAGCGCATTGCCCTGGGCGGCTTCGAGGACAGCGGCGTGAGCCTGACGGCGCCCAAGCGCCAGCGTGCCAAGCAGATCCTCGACAAGCTGACCGAGCTGGACCAGCAGTTCAACAAGAACATCCGCGACGCCAATGTGCAGGTGGCTTTCAGCGAGGACGAGCTCAAGGGCGTGCCCGAGGGCGTGTGGGCCAAGGCCAAGCGCGACGCCCAGGGCCGCGTGCTGCTGGGCGTGGACTACCCGACGCTGCGCCCGCTGCTGCAAAGCGGCGAGAACGCCGCCGCGCGCGAGCGCCTCTGGCGCGCCAAGGAGAACGAGGGCGGCGACGCCAATCTGGCCCTGCTGGGCGAGATCGCCAAGCTGCGCAACGAGTACGCGCAGCTGTTCGGCTTCAGCAACTTCGTCGACTTCAATCTGCGTCGCCGCATGGCCAAGGACGCCGCCACCGCCTGGAAGTTCCTCGACGAGGTGAAGGACACCGTCAACGCGCGCGAACGCAGCGATGTGGAGGAGCTGCGCGCCGCCAAGGCCAAGCACCTGGGCCAGCCGCTCGAAGCCACCAAGATCGAGCGCTGGGACAGCAGCTTCTACGCCGAGCGCCTGCGCAAGGAGCGCTTCAGCGTCGACCAGGAGGCCTTCCGCGAGTACTTCCCGGCCCAGGAGAGCCTGAAGTTCGCGATGCATGTGATCGAGAAGCTGATGGGCGTGCGCTACACCGAGGTGCCGGCCGAGCTCTGGCACCCCGAGGCCAAGGCCTTTGCCGTCAGCGATGCGGCCAGCGGCAAGCCGATCGCCACCCTCTATGTGGACATGTACCCGCGCGAGGGCAAGTACAACCATGCGGCGGTGTGGCCGCTGCGCTCCAGCGCCTCGCGCATCGGTCGCACCTCCACCGCCGCTCTGGTGGTGAACTTTGACCGCAAGGGCCTCACCATCGACGAGATGGAAACCCTGCTGCATGAGCTGGGCCATGCGGTGCACAACAACCTCAGCAACACCCGCTATGCGCTGCAGGGCGGCACCAGCGTGATGCTGGACTTCGTCGAAGCCCCCTCGCAGATGCTGGAGGACTGGGTGGTGGACAAGAAGGTGCTGAAGCTGATGGCCGATGTGTGCCCGAGCTGCAAGCCCGTGCCCGACGAGCTGGTGGACCGCGCCAAGGCGGCCAAGGAATTCGGCAAGGGCTCGGCCTATGGCCGCCAGCACCTGTTCGCCAGCTATGACCTGGCCCTGCATGGCAAGGAGGTGCCCGATCCCCTGGCCCTGTGGGCCAAGATGCAGGGTGCCACGCCGCTGGGCTATGTGCCCGGCAGCAAGTTCCCGGCCGGCTTTGCCCATATCGCCGGCGGCTATGGTGCTGGCTACTACGGCTACCTCTGGAGCCTGGTGGTGGCGATGGACCTGCGCACCGCCTTCGCGGCCGACAAGCTGAGCCCCGAGGTGGGCCTGCGCTACCGCAACACCGTGCTGGGCCAGGGTGGCCAGAAGCCGGCGCAGGAGCTGGTGCACGACTTCCTCGGCCGCGATTCCAACTCCAAGGCCTTCTTCGACTATCTGCGCAAATAAGTAGTCGCCGAGCGCACAGGCAAGCCCGCTGAGCCCCCGGCCAGCGGGCTTTTTCCATATGCTGCGGGCCATGCCTTCCGACCCCGCACGCCCCGCACTCGATGCGGCCACCCGCCGCTTCCTGCCCTGGGTGGTGGCGCTGGCGTTCTTCATGCAGACGCTGGACACCACCATCCTCAACACCGCGCTGCCTGGCATGGCGCTGGCGCTGGGCGAGCATCCGCTGCGCATGCAGTCGGCGGTGATCGCCTACATGCTCACCGTGGCGCTGCTGATCCCGGCCTCGGGCTGGCTGGCGGACCGCCTGGGCACGCGCACCCTGTTCCTGTGGGCGATCGCGCTGTTCAGCCTGGGCTCGCTGGCCTGCGCGCTGGCGGGCTCGCTGAACTGGCTGGTGGCGGCGCGCGTGCTGCAGGGCGTGGGCGGGGCGCTGCTGGTGCCGGTGGGGCGGCTGGTGGTGCTGCGCGCCTTTCCCAAGGAGCAGTTCCTGCCGGTGATGAGCTTCATCGCCATCCCGGGCCTGATCGGGCCGCTGATCGGCCCGGCGCTGGGCGGTGTGCTGGTGCAGTTCGCCAGCTGGCACTGGATCTTTCTCATCAACCTGCCGGTGGGCGTGGCCGGCGTGCTGGCGGCGCTGCGCTACATGCCGCAGCTGAAGGCGCAGGCGCTGAAGGCCTTCGACTGGCCCGGCTTCGTGCTCTTCAGCCTGGGGCTGATGCTGCTCTCGGTGGGCCTGCAGGGTTTTGGCGAGCGCATGGTGTCCACCGCGCTGAGCCTGGTGCTGCTGGTGGCCGGCCTGGCCAGTATGGCGGCCTACTGGCTGCATGCGGCGCGCGCCGAGGCGCCGCTGTTCCAGATGGGGCTGTTCGCCATCCCGACCTACCGCATCGGCATCATCGGCAATGTGTTCGCGCGCCTGGGCAGCGGCGCCACGCCCTTCCTGACCCCCATGTACCTGCAGCTGGGCCTGGGCTACAGCCCCTCGGAGGCGGGCCTGTCCATGGTGCCCACGGTGCTGGGCGCGATGCTCACCAAGACGCTGGCGACCCGGCTGATCCAGCGCCAGGGCTACCGCCGCGTGCTGGTGGCCAACACCTTGCTGCTGGGCGCGCTGATCGCCAGCTTCGCGCTGCTGGACCGCCAGACCAGCCATCTCTGGTTGGCCATCCACCTGGCCATCTTCGGCATGGTGAACTCGCTGCAGTTCAGCGCCATGAACACGCTCACCCTGGGCGATCTGGACGCGCAGACCGCCAGCAGCGGCAACAGCCTGCTGGCGGTGGTGATGCAGTTGTCGATGAGCCTGGGGGTGGCCACCTCCAGCGCCTTCCTGCTGCTGTTCTCGGGCGCCAGCGAGCTGCCGCGGGGTCAGGACTTGCTGCCCGCCTTCCATGCCACCTATCTGTCCATCGGCGCCATGGCAGCGCTGGCGGCCTTCATCTTCTACCAGCTGCGCCGCCACGAGGGTGCCGCGGATGCGGGCGACACCATGGGGCAGGAGTAGTCATGGCCAGGCGTGCACAATGGGCCGGCGGTGATGCCCATCGCGCCAACCGGAGCATGTCATGGGACTGATGGATTCTTTGCTGGGCGCGGCCCAGCAGGCATTGAGCGGCCAGCAGGCGGCGGGCGGTGGCAGCGACTGGGTCGGCATGGTCTCGGGCCTGCTGAATCAGCAGGGCGGGCTGGCCGGCATCCTGCAGCAGCTGCAGGCGGGCGGCCTGGGCGAGCAGGTGCAGTCCTGGATCGGCACGGGCGCGAACCTGCCGGTGTCGGCCGATCAGCTCAGCGCCGCGCTGGGTGGCAGCGACGCGCTGAGCCAGCTGGCCAGTCAGGCGGGCGTCTCGCATGCCGAGGCCGGCGCGCAGCTGAGCCAGTGGCTGCCGCAGATTGTCGACAAGCTCAGCCCCAACGGCCAGTTGCCCGACAGCGGCGACCTGGGCGCCATGCTGGGGCAGTTGCTGGGGCGTTAGGCGAGCCCGGAGTCGCCCCTGAGGTCGGCCCTGAAGTCGGCCTCCAGGAAGCGCAGTACGCTGTCCTCGTGGTGCGGGCCGATCACGGTATGGGCTTCCCGCTTGACCGCATCGATGGCGTTCGCCACCGCGATGCCGCGGTGCGCGGCGCGCAGCATCTTGACGTCGTTGACATGGTCGCCAAACACCACGATCTCGCGCTCGGCCAGGCCGTAGCGCTCGGCCAGGGTCTTGATGGCCTGGTCCTTGGTGGCGCGGCGGTCGTGCACGGTGAGCCAGGGCCAGCCGGGCTTGTAGAGATCCTCGGCCAGATGGGTCTCGACGGCATCGCCGCAGAGCGCGTCGATCTCGGCCTGCAGGGCTTGCAGCGGCGCCTCGCGCTCCACCACCACGAACACCACGGCCGGGTCGCGCAGCGCGTCCTGCAGGCGCGGCGTGTGGCGCAGGCGCGGGTCGGCCTTCTCGATGCGCTCGTCCACAAAGGCCTGCTGCGCCTCGTTGTGCACCGATTGGTAGAACAGCTGGTCGCCCCTGGGGCCATGGGTGGAGATGAAGGGCATCAGCCCATGCCGGCGTATCAGCGCAAAGATCGCCTCGCCCAGCGCCGGCGCTATGGTGTTGACCAGCTCATGCCGGCAGCTCGCCATCTCGCTGATATAGGCGCCGTTGGACGAGATTACCGGCAGGCGCAGCGGCAGATCGCCCAGGATCTGCCGGATCGATGACACATGCCGGGCACTCGCGACGGTGAAGGTCAGGCCCGCGTCGAGCAAGCGCGTCAGGCCGGCCCGCGTGGAATCCGCGAGCCGGCCTTGCGGGTCGAGCAGGGTGCCGTCTAGGTCGCTGACATAGAGCGTCACAACACTTCCGACGCAAAGTCCGCCAGGCGCGAACGCTCGCCGCGCGCCAGCGTGACATGGCCGCTGTGGGCCCAGCCCTTGAAGCGGTCCACCGCATAGGTCAGGCCCGAGCTGCCCTCGGTGAGGTAGGGCGTGTCGATCTGCGCCAGATTGCCCAGGCAGACGATCTTGGTGCCGGGGCCGGCACGCGTGATCAGCGTCTTCATCTGCTTGGGGGTCAGGTTTTGCGCCTCGTCGATGATGACGTACTTGTTCAGGAAGGTGCGCCCGCGCATGAAGTTCAGGCTCTTGATCTTGATCTTGCTGCGCACCAGGTCGTTGGTGGCGGCGCGGCCCCATTCGCCGGCCGAGCTGTCGCCGCGCGCCAGCACCTCGAGGTTGTCGTCCAGCGCACCCATCCACGGGCCCATCTTCTCTTCCTCGGTGCCGGGCAGGAAGCCGATGTCCTCGCCCACCGGCACGGTCACGCGGGTGACGATGATCTCGCTGTAGCGGCGCTCATCCAACACCTGGGAGAGGCCGGCGGCCAGGGTCATCAGGGTCTTGCCGGTGCCGGCCGTGCCGGTGAGGGTGACGAAGTCGCACTCCGGATCCATCAGCAGGTTGAGGGCGAAGTTCTGCTCGCGGTTGCGCGCGGTCACGCCCCAGACGGCGTTCTTCTGGTGGCCGTAGTCCTTCAGCGTGCGCAGCACCGCAGTCTTGCCGGTGATCTCGGTGACCTTGGCATAGAGCGGCGCGGCGCCGGGTGCTTCCAGGTAGATCAGCTCGTTGACCAGCAGCGAGGGCACCAGCGGGCCGCTGATGCGGTAGAAGGTGATGCCACCCTGCTGCCAGCTCTCCATGGTCTTGCCATGGCGCTCCCAGAAATCGGCCGGCAGGGCCTGCACGCCGGTGTAGAGCAGGTCGGAGTCTTCCAGCGTCTTGTCATTGCGGTAGTCCTCGGCCGGCAGGCCCAGGGCACGCGCCTTGATACGCATATTGATGTCCTTGGACACCAGCACCACCTCGCGCTGCGGCTGCTGGACCTTCAGCGCCTGCACCACGCCGAGGATCTGGTTGTCGGCCTTGCCCTGGGGCAGGCCCTGCGGCAGCGGGGTGTCGATCAGCTGGGTCTGGAAGAACAGCTTGCCGCCGGCCTCGCGGTGACCGGTGCTGTCCAGCGGCAGGCCCTTGGCCATTTCCTCCAGGGTGCTGCTCTTCAGGCTGGCCGCCAGCGTGTCGAGGTCGCGGCTGACCTGGCGCACATTGCGCGCCACCTCGGTCATGCCCTTCTTGTGCCCGTCCAGCTCTTCCAGCGTGATCATGGGGAGGTAGATGTCGTGCTCCTCGAAGCGGAACAGCGACATGGGGTCGTGCATCAGCACATTGGTGTCGAGCACGAAGAGCTTGGGTGCCTCGTTGCTCTTGGGCTTGGTGGCCTTGGGCCTGGGAGGCGCCACCGGGCGCAGCGGCGCCGCGCTGGTGGCCGGTGCCACCAGGGCCAGGTTGGCGGGGGCGCGCATCTCGGGCGCGGCCGGTGCGGCGCTGGTGCTTCTGCGGCGATTGCCGTTGGGCATGGCCCGCGTCACGGCCGGGGCGGCCTGGGCAGCCTGAGTGGCCTGGGCGAGCGGAGGGGCGGTTGTTTTCTCTGGGGCATGGGCAGCCACCGGTACTGCCTGGTTCTTGCTGACCGCCAGACTGGCGGCAAATGCGGTGGGCTCTAGGCGACTGGCGCGCTTGGTCGGAGGCTTGGGCAGTGGCATGAGTGCAGCTTGCCAGAGAGCAAGCTTGGGTTGGAAAGCAAAAGATAGAGGTCCGGGCCGAAAAAGCAAAAAGCCGCACGGCGAGCGATGCGGCTTTGGCTTGGAATGCGGATCGGGGAACTCAGGGGCATGAGTCCATTATGCACAAAGCGCCGTGACCGCCAGCCCTGGGCCGGCGGCGCGGTGCGCATGCAACGCCGGATGCCAGTAAACGCAAAAAGCCGGCTCAGGAGCCGGCTTCGCT
The DNA here is from genome assembly GCF_030254645.1 of Paucibacter sediminis. Classification (NCBI taxonomy): domain Bacteria; kingdom Pseudomonadati; phylum Pseudomonadota; class Betaproteobacteria; order Burkholderiales; family Sphaerotilaceae; genus Roseateles; species Paucibacter sediminis. Next base: position 4,703,554 of record NZ_CP116346.1, on the reverse strand, counting down.
TGGATACTGCAATGCTGCCGGGTGGCAGCCGAGGCCCGCGCCGAGGATCAGGCGGCTTCCTTCTTCAGGGCCTTGACGGCCTTCAGCACCTCGTCCACATGGCCGGCCACCTTGATGCCGCGCCATTCCTCGCGCAGCACGCCGGTCGCGTCGATCAGGAAGGTGGAGCGCTCGATGCCCTTGACCTTCTTGCCGTACATGATCTTGTTCTTCACCACGCCGAACATGTGACAGAGCTTCTCTTCGGTGTCGGCGATCAGCTCGAAGGGCAGTTCCAGGTTCTGCTTGAACTTGTCATGCGACACCATGTTGTCGCGCGAAACACCCAGCACAACTGCGCCAGCCTTCACGAAATCCTTGTGGCGATCGCGGAACTGCATGGCCTCGGTGGTACAACCGGGGGTGTTGTCCTTCGGGTAGAAGTACAGCACCACCACTTGACCTTTGAAGGCCTGGGGTGTGAACTTCACGCCTCCGGTAGCAAGAGCTTCAATTTCCGGAAGGGGTTTGTTGAGCGCTGGCGTCATGTGGGCGTTCTTTAGAGAGGTGTGCCCGGGTGGGCATAGCCGCGAATTATACGTCGAACCGCAAGTCTCCCCGTCGCCACTTCGGGGGATTGCCGGCTTGTGCCCGCTCAGGTCGACGTTGCGCCCTCGATCAGCAAGGCCGCCAGCACGGCGCGCCCCTCGCTGGCCAGCACGTTGTAGGTGCGGCAGGCCGCCGCCAGGTCCATGGTCTCCACGCCGATGCGCGCCTCGATCAGGCCGCGGTAGAGCCTGGGATGGGGGAAACGCAGCCTGGCGCCGCTGCCGAAGATCACCAGCTCGGGTTTCAGGGCCAGTATCTGCTCGAAATGCGCCTCGCTGAGCGCATCGAAGCTGGGCAGGGCCCAGGCCTGCACGTCGCCGCGCCAGGGCACCAGCAGGCTCTGCTGGTGGCGCTGGCCATTCACCCAGACCTGGCTGCCGTCGTGGCGCGAGATGCTGTTGCCGCCCTGCTGTTCATCGAGTTGGAATTTCATGAGTGCCGTTGTCTGCGCGAAGCCTGCTTGCGTGGTTTGCGAACCCAGTGTCGCCGGGTCTGGGGGAATGCCCTGATCCCTGTGTTTAAATTCCACGCCTGCAGTGCAGCATTTTTGCACCAGTCAACCACCGGAGCCCCTCTTGAAGCCGATTTCCAAGTCCGCCAAGCTCGCCAATGTCTGTTACGACATCCGTGGTCCCGTGCTGGACAAGGCGCGAGCGATGGAGGAGGAGGGGCAGAAGATCATCAAGCTGAACATCGGCAATATCGCCGCCTTCGGCATCGAGCCGCCCGACGAGATCGTGCAGGACATGATCCGCAACCTGCCCGCGGCGGCCGGCTATACCGATTCCAAGGGCCTGTTCGCGCCGCGCAAGGCGGTGGTGCATTACTGCCAGGAGAAGAACATCCGCGGCGTCGGCATCGACGATGTCTATCTGGGCAATGGCGCCTCCGAGCTGATCGTGATGGCGCTGAACGCGCTGCTGGATACCGGCGATGAGGTGCTGCTGCCGGCGCCCGACTATCCGCTCTACACCGCCGCGGTGGCGCTCTCGGGCGGCACGCCGGTGCACTACATCTGCGACGAGAGCAGCGACTGGTATCCCGACATCGCCGATATCCGCCGCAAGATCACGCCCAATACCAAGGCCATCGTCGTCATCAACCCCAACAACCCCACCGGCGCGCTCTACCCCGAGAGCCTGCTGCTGGAGATCATCGAACTGGCCCGTCAGCACCAGCTGATCATCATGGCCGACGAGATCTACGACAAGACGCTGTACGACGGCAATGTGCACACCAGCATCGCCTCGCTGGCCGACGACGTGCTGTGCCTGACCTTCAACGGCCTGTCCAAGAACTACCGCTCCTGCGGCTACCGCGCCGGCTGGATGGTGGTGTCGGGCGAAAAGCGCCATGCCAAGGACTACATCACCGGCCTGAACATGCTGGCCTCGATGCGTTTGTGCGCCAACACGCCGGGCCAGCTCGCCATTCAGACCGCCCTGGGCGGTTACCAAAGCATCAAGGACCTGGTGGCCCCCACGGGCCGCCTGTGCCGCCAGCGCGACCTGGCCTACGAGCTGCTGACCCAGATCCCGGGCGTCAGCGTCGTCAAGCCGAAGGCCGCGCTCTATATGTTCCCCCGCCTGGACCCCAAGATCTACCCGATCGAGGACGACCAGCAGTTCGCCTACGAGCTGCTGGCCGAGGAAAAGGTGCTGATCGTGCAAGGGACGGGCTTCAACTGGATTGCCCCCGATCACTTCCGCCTCGTGTTCCTGCCCAACTCCGACGACCTGAAGGAGGCGGTGGGCCGCATCGAGCGTTTCCTGACGCATTACCGCAAGCGTCACGGCACCTGACAACTGACAGCAAAGAGACACCATGAAAGCGATCAAAGTCGGCCTCCTGGGCATTGGCACCGTGGGCAGTGGCACCTTCAATGTGCTGCGCCGCAATCAGGCAGAGATTCGTGGCCGTGCCGGCCGCGGCATCGAGATTGCGATGGTGGCCGACCTCAATACCGAGCGCGCCCGTGAAATCGTCGGCGACGCCGCGGTGGTGGTGAGCGACGCCCGCGCGGTGATCGCCAACCCCGAGATCGACATCGTCGTCGAGCTGATCGGCGGCTACGGCATCGCCAAGACCCTGGTGATGGAGGCGATCGCCGCCGGCAAGCATGTGGTCACCGCCAACAAGGCGCTGCTGGCCGTGCATGGCACCGAGATCTTTGCCGCCGCCAGCGCCAAGGGCGTGATCGTGGCCTTCGAGGCGGCCGTGGCCGGTGGCATCCCCATCATCAAGGCGCTGCGCGAGGGCCTCACCGCCAACCGCATCGAGTGGATCGCCGGCATCATCAACGGCACCACCAACTTCATCCTCTCGGAGATGCGCTCCAAGGGCCTGGACTTCGGCGTGGTGCTGAAGGAGGCCCAGCGCCTGGGCTATGCCGAGGCCGACCCCACCTTCGACATCGAGGGCGTGGATGCCGCGCACAAGGCCACCATCATGTCGGCCATCGCCTTCGGCATCCCGGTGCAGTTCGACAAGGCCCATGTGGAGGGCATCACCCAGCTGCAGGCGGCCGACATCAAGTACGCCGAGCAGCTGGGCTACCGCATCAAGCTCTTGGGCCTGACGCGCCGCCGTGAGAATGGCATCGAGCTGCGCGTGCACCCGACCCTGGTGCCGGCGAATCGCCTGATCGCCAACGTGGAAGGCGCGATGAATGCGGTGGTGGTGCAGGGCGATGCCGTCGGCACCACGCTCTACTACGGCAAGGGCGCCGGCTCCGAGCCCACCGCCTCGGCGGTGATCGCCGACCTGGTGGACATCACCCGCCTGCACACCGCCGACCCGGACCATCGCGTGCCGCACCTGGCCTTCCAGCCCGATGCGATGAACGACACCCCCATCCTGCCGATGGAACAGGTGCTCACCAGCTTCTACCTGCGCCTGATCGTGGCCGACGAGGCCGGCGTGCTGTCGCGCATCACCACCATCCTGGCCGAGCACGACATCTCGATCGACGCGGTGCTGCAGCGCGAATCGGCCGAGGGCGAGAAGCAGACCGACCTCATCATCCTCACCCACGAAACCGTGGAAGGCCGCATGAACAAGGCCCTCGCACAGATGCAGGCCCTGCCCACCGTGCTGGCGCCCATCGTGCGGCTGCGCAAAGAGGAACTCGCCTGATGAAGTACATCAGCACCCGCGGCGATCAGACCGAGCGCTCCTTCTGCGAGATCCTGCTGGAAGGCCTGGCGCCCGATGGCGGCCTCTACCTGCCGGTGGCCTATCCGCAGGTGGACGAGGCCACGCTCACGAAGTGGCGCGGCCTCGCCTACGCCGACCTGGCCTTCGAGATCCTCTCGCTCTATATCGACGACATCCCGGCCGATGATCTGCTGGCCATCACGCGCCGCACCTACACGGCCGAGGTCTTCGGTACGCCCGAGATCACACCGCTGAAGGTGCTGGAGCCGGGCCTGGCGCTGCAGGCGCTGTCCAATGGCCCGACCCTGGCCTTCAAGGACATGGCCATGCAGCTGCTGGGCCAGCTGTTCGAGTACGAGCTCAAGCGCCGCGGCGAGACCCTCAACATCCTGGGCGCCACCTCGGGCGACACCGGCAGCGCGGCCGAGTACGCGATGCGCGGCAAGGCCGGCGTGAACGTCTTCATGCTCAGCCCGCACGGCCGCATGAGCCCCTTCCAGCAGGCGCAGATGTTCAGCCTGCAGGACGCCAACATCCACAACCTCGCGGTGGAAGGCGTGTTCGACGACTGCCAGGACATCGTCAAGGCGGTCTCCAACGACCTCGACTTCAAGCGCCAGTACAAGATCGGCACGGTCAACTCGATCAACTGGGCGCGCCTGCTGGCCCAGGTGGTGTACTACTTCGCCGGCTACTTCCGGGCCACCAAGAGCAACACCGAGAAGGTCAGCTTCACCGTGCCCTCGGGCAATTTCGGCAATGTCTGCGCCGGCCATGTGGCGCGCATGATGGGCCTGCCGGTTGCCAAGCTGGTGGTGGCCACCAACGAGAACGATGTGCTGGACGAGTTCTTCCGCACCGGCGTCTACCGCGTGCGCGGCAGCGCCGAAACGCACGAGACCTCCAGCCCTTCGATGGACATTTCCAAGGCCAGCAATTTCGAGCGCTTCGTGTTCGACCTGCTGGGCCGCGATGGCGCGCGCGTCAAGGCCCTGTTCGGTGCCGGCGGTTTCGCGCTGACGGCCGACGAGCACGCGCGCATCGCCCGCTACGGCTTCGTCTCCGGGCGCAGCACCCACGCGGACCGCATCGCCACCATACGCGCCACCCACAAGCAGTACGGCCAGATCATCGACACCCACACCGCCGATGGCCTCAAGGTGGCGCTGGAGCAGCGCAGCGCCGGCACCCCCATGCTGGTGCTGGAAACCGCCTTGCCGGCCAAGTTCGCCGCCACCATCAAGGAGGCGCTGTGGATCGATCCGCCGCGCCCGGCCGGCCTGGAGCACATCGAGGACCTGCCCAAGCGCGTCACCGTGCTGCCGGTGGATGTGCAGGCGGTGAAGGACTTCATCCGCAACCATGTCTGATCCGCAAGCCCCGCGCGCGCCGCTGCAGAGCCTGGACGAGGCGCTCGCGCGCCTGCTGGGCCGCGTCGCCCCGCTGGCCGTCACCGAGACCCTGCCCACCGCCGCCGCGCTGGGGCGCGTGCTGGCGTTGCCGGTGGTGTCGCAGCTGGATGTGCCGCCGGCCGACAACACCGCCATGGACGGCTACGCGCTGCGCGCCGCCGATCTGTTGGCAAGACCTGGCACCGCGCTGCCGGTTTCGCAGCGCGTGCCGGCCGGCGTGGTCGGGGCGGTGCTGGAGCCCGGCACGGCGGCGCGCATCTTCACCGGCGCGCAGATTCCGCTGGGCGCCGATGCCGTGGTGATGCAGGAGCAATGCGAGGCCGTGGCCGCCGCCGCGGGCTTGGGGCAGGTGCGCATCCATGCCGAAGTCCGGCCCGGCCAGTGGATACGCCGCCGCGGCGAGGACGTGCAGGCCGGCGCGGTGGTGCTGCCCGCCGGGGCGCGGCTGAACGCCGCCTCTCTGGGCCTGGCGGCCTCGGTGGGGGCGGCCACGCTGACCCTGGCCAGGCGGCCGCGCGTGGCGCTGTTCTCCACCGGTGACGAGTTGCAGATGCCCGGTGAGCTGCTCAAGCCCGGCGCCATCTACAACTCGAACCGTTTCACGCTCACGGCCCTGCTGCAGGGCCTGGGTTGCGAGGTCGTGGATCTGGGCATCGTGCCGGATCGGCTGGACGCCACGCGTGCCGCACTGCGCGAGGCGGCCGAGGGCGTGAACAAGGCGGACCTGATCATCACCTCCGGTGGTGTCTCGGTGGGCGAGGAAGACCATCTGAAGCCGGCCGTGCAGGCCGAGGGCGAGCTGGACCTCTGGCAGATCGCCATCAAGCCCGGCAAGCCGCTGGCTTTCGGCAAGGTGCGAGATGCCTGGTTCATCGGCCTGCCCGGCAACCCGGTCTCCAGCTTCGTGACCTTCTTGCTGCTGGTGCGTCCGGTGATCCTGCGCCTGCAAGGTGCCAGCGAGCTCACGCCCAGGCGCTATCCGCTGCGCGCCGACTTCGCCTGGCCCCGGCCCGACAAGCGCCGCGAGTTCTTGCGTGCGCGCATCAACGAGCAGGGCGGGCTGGCGCTGTTCCCCAACCAGAGCTCGGGCGTGCTGACCTCGGCCGTGTGGGGCGAGGGGCTGGTCGACAACCCGGCCGGCGCGGCCATTGCCGACGGCGCTACAGTGCAGTTCATCCCCTTCTCCGAACTCCTGCATCCATGATCACGATCCGCTATTTTGCTTCCCTGCGCGAGGCGCTGGGAAGCAGCGAAACGCAGGACTGGCAGGCCGGCCTGAGCCTGGGCGCCCTGCGCGATCAACTGCTGGCGCGCGGCGAGCCCCATGCCAGCGTGCTGGCGCGCACGCGTGCGGTGCGCTGCGCGCTGAACCAGCAACTCAGCAAGGAAGACGCCTTGATCCCGGATGGCGCGGAAGTCGCATTCTTCCCGCCCGTGACTGGGGGCTGAGTGGAGGGGCTCCACCTCGTGGCCGACCTGCGCGGCTGCGATCCCGCACAGGCGCTGATGCTGCGGCCCGAGACCCTGCGTGCCCTGTGCGTGCAGGCGGTTGCCGAGGCCGGCCTGGGTGCCGTGGCCGAGCTGTTCCACCGCTTCACGCCCACGCCTGGGAGCGAGCAATCTGGCATCACCGGCGTGGTGCTGCTGGCCGAGTCGCATCTGGCCGTGCACACCTGGCCCGAGCTGGGTGCGGTGACGCTGGACGTCTATGTCTGCAATCTGGGGCAGGACAACAGCAGCAAGGCACAGGCCCTGATGGACAGGCTGGTGGCGGCGTTTGCGCCCGCCAGCGCGGCGCGCCAAGCCCTGCGGCGCGGCCTGGCCTGACTCAGCGCGCGCCGGCGTCGGCCGGGGTGAGGGCGGCCTCGTCCAGCAGCCAGTCGACCACCGCCTGCACCGCGGGCGTGCTGCTGCCAGGGCGCCGCAGCAGCCAGTAGGCGTGCTCGCAGGGCTGGGCCACGGCCTGGGCATCGATGGCGCGCAGCCGGCCATCGGCCAGCATGGGCGCTACCAGCGCGACCCGCCCCAGCGCCAGACCCTGGCCGGCCAGGCAGGCCTGGATCACCTGGTCGTACTGGTTGAAGCGCAGCATCGCGCGCGGTTGCCGCGCGCTGAGGCCGCGCGCAGCCAGGGTGTCGGCCCATTGCAGCCAGGGGCGGCGGGCGTCGTCGAATTCCAGCAGCACCTGCTGCGGCAACAGCTCGGCCAGATCCTGCCCCTGGGCCAGCAGGGCGGGGTGGGCCACCGGCAGCACCGCCTCGCCGAACAGGCGCGCGCTGCCGGCGGGCGGCTGGCTCATGGCGCAATAGCGCAGCGCCAGGTCGATGCCGTCGGCGCGCAGGTCCATCACGCGGTCGCTGGCGGCCACGCGCAGATCGATGTCCGGATGCCGCTGCTGCAGGCCGCGCAGGCGCGGCAGCAGCCACAGCGAGGCCACGCCGATGCTGGCGGTCAGCGTGACGCTGCCACGGCGCTGCGCGGGCGCCAGCAGCTCGGCGAGGCCGTCCTGCAGCTGCTGGAAGGCCGGATCGACGCGGCGGAACAGGCGTTCGCCCTCGGGGCTGAGCTTGATGCTGCGATAGCCGCGCAGGAACAGCGCGCAGCCCAGGTTGGCTTCCAGCGCCGCGATCTGCCGGCTCACTGCGGACTGCGTCAGGCACAGGTCCTGCGCCGCCAGCGTGATGCTCATGCGCCGGGCCACCGCGACAAAGCCGCGCAGCAGGTCCAGCTGGGTCAGTCGGGTGAGCGGAAATGACATTCCAGTTGCGAATGTGAAGGTGTCGCAGAGATTGCTTGATGAGGGCCGTGCCGTCAAGACAGACTGGGTGCCAGTTCGAATCATGGCATTCGCATCGGGAAACTCATATGAAGCATTTGAGACGCTGGGCCCTGCCGATTCTGTGCGGCGGCCTGATGATGGGTCTGGCGCTGGGCGTGCGCCATGTGCAGGGCCTGTTCCTGCTGCCCATCGGCCTGGAGCGCGGCTGGGGCCGCGAGAGCGTGGCCCTCGCGCTGGCGCTGCAGAACCTGGTCTGGGGCCTGGCCCAGCCCTTCACCGGCATGCTGGCGGACCGCTGCGGCTCGCGCCGGGTGGTGATGGCCGGCTGCCTGCTCTACGGCCTGGGGCTGTGGGCCATGGCCACGGCGCAGAGCCTGTGGCTGCTCTACCTGGGCTCCGGCCTGCTGGTGGGCCTGGGCCTGGCCTGCACCGCGTTCGGCGTGGTCTATGGGGCCCTGAGCCGCATCGTCGCGCCGGCGCAGCGTGCGGCGGTGCTGGGGCTGACCGGCGCCGTCGGCGGGCTGGGCCAGTTCCTCGCCGTGCCGCTGACCCAGGGCTTGATGCAGGGGCTGGGCTGGTCGGCCACCCTGCTGTGCCTGGCCGTGCTGATCGCGCTGGCCCTGCCGCTGGGCTGGCCGCTGGACGACCGCCAGCCGCGGGGTGCTGGCGTGGGCGATGGCGGGCTGGGCCGGGCCCTGCGCGACGCCTTTGCCCAGCCGGGCTTCTGGCTGCTCAATCTGGGCTTTCTGGCCTGCGGCTTCCAGCTTGCCTTCATCGCCACCCACCTGCCGGCCTATCTGCTGGAGCGCGGCCTGCCGGCCGGCCAGGCGGCCAGCGGCCTGGCCCTGATCGCGCTGAGCAATATCGGCGGCACCTATCTGTGCGGCTGGCTGGGCGGGCGCTGGCGCAAGAAGCAGCTGCTGACCCTGCTCTACCTGCTGCGCACCGCGGTGATCGCGCTGTTCCTGCTGCTGCCGCTCAGCAACTGGAGCGTGCAGCTGTTCTGCATCGCGATGGGCCTGCTGTGGCTGGGCACGCTGCCGCTCACCAACGGCCTGGTGGCCCAGGTGTTCGGCCTGCGCTATCTCTCCACCCTGTTCGGCTTCACCTTTGTGGGCCATCAGCTGGGCTCCTTCCTGGGCGTCTGGTTGGGCGGGCGGGTGTTCGACGCCACCCACAGCTATGCGCCGATGTGGTGGATCGCGATGGCCCTGGGCCTGCTGGCGGCGCTGCTGCACTGGCCCATCGACGATAGGCCGCGGCCGGCGCTGGCCGTGGCGTCGTGAAGCGCTGGCGGCATCTGGCGCTGCTGCTCATGCTGATGACGTTGGCCCTGCTGGCGTTGCCGGCCTATCTGGAGCGCGCCGAGCTGCAGCTGTGGCTGCTGGGCCCGGCCTGGTGTGGCTAGCTAGTTAGCTAGCTAGCGCTTCAGCTGCGCGGCCGCCTGGCAGCCGGCGGTATAGGCCTCCTCGAACACCGAGTAGCCGGCCAGGTCGCTGTGCGCGAAGTGCAGCCGGCCCTGCGGTTTTCGCAGCGCCGCCAGCGCCGCCGAGCCGCGCAGGCCGGGCACGGGAATGCTCATCGCATGGCCCCAGCGCATCAGGTCCACGCGCAGCAGCTGGCGGTCCAGCTCGGGGTGCAGGGGGCGCAGCTCGGCCAGCACGCGCTCGGTCCATTCGGCCCAATCGCCCTGCAGCAGGCTCGCACGCTGCTGGCCGGGCAGGGCCCAGTAGGCGCTCAGTACCGTCGGCCCCGGGTAGGGGCGCAGGCTCTGGTGCATCGCATCCACATAGCCCAGCGCGGCGCTGCCGTAGCGCACATTGTCCCAGGCGGGCGCGGCGCCCAGGCGCTGCAGCGGCGCCTCGGCCAGCTGCAGATTGGCCACCAGCCAGGGCGCGTAGCGCAGCAGCTGGCCAAGCTCGCGCAGCGCCGCCGGCGGGCGCTCGATCAGGCGGCCGGCGATCAGCAGCGGCGTGGCCAGCACCGCCCGCGGGGCCAGCCAGCGCTCCAGCGTCTGCGTCGCTTCGTCGAATGCCAGCACCTCGACCTCGTGGCGCCCCTCGCGCAGCCGCAGCACCGTGCGGCCCGTCTGCAATGCATCGCCCAGGGGTTCGGCCAGGCGCCGGGCGAGCCAGGCATTGCCCTCGGGCCAGGTCAGCACGGCCTCGCGCTCGGCGCTCTCGTCCTCGGGGGGATGGAAGCCATGCCGGCTGGCGAAATAGTGCAGGCCGGCCCAGGCCGAGACTTGGGCCGCGTCGGCGCCGAAATCGTCGCGGCAGCAATAGTCCAGATACCAGCGCAGCTGCGCGTCGTCCAGGCCCTGGGCCTGCAGCCAGGCGGCAAAGTTCTGGGCATCGAGGGCGGCGTGCGCGGGCGTCCAGGGTGCGCGCTGCGTGGGCATGGCAAAGCCCAGCCGCATGGCCTGCTGCACGGCGGCGGCGAACTGGCGATACTGGCGGCGCGTGGCTTCGGTCTGCGCCGGCGGCAGCAGGCCCTCATGCCATTGGCCCTCGAAGAACAGGCGCTCCTGCGGGCTGTGGCACAGCATGCGTTCGTCGTAGACGGTGCGGCCCAGGGCCTGCCGCGCCAGGCCCAGCGCGTGCAGCAGCTCGCTCACCTCATGCGCATGCGGCCCTGGCAGCGGCAGGTAATGCGCGCCGAGCGGGCAGGCCATGCCGCCCATGCGATGGCCGCGGCTGTTGCCGCCGGCCTCGTCTTCCAACTCCAGCAGCGCGAAGTCGATGCCGGCCGCGGCCAGACCGCGCGCGCAGGCAAGACCTGACACCCCGCCGCCGACGATCAGCACCTGGCTGCGGCGCGTGATGGCGGGTGCCGCGCTCGGCAGCGGCGTGCGCAGGCGGTGGCCGCGCGCCGCGCTGGCGCCGACCCAGCCGCCTTGGAGGGGCGGCTGCCCGGCCCGGCAGCCGGCTAGCAGGGCCGAGCCCGCGGCCAGCAGCTCGCGCCGCCTCAATGGACCTTGCCCCACTCGGCTTCGAACTCGTGCACCAGCACCTGATTCGAGAGCCGATTGACCTCGGTCGGCACACGCGCCATGTCCGGCGGGAAGTCGCGCAGCGCCGCCATGCCCTCGGGCGTGAGGAAGCGCAGGCCGGCCGGCAGCGCGGTCGGGGCACGCCAGGGCCGCCGGCTGGCGATCACGAAGCCCCATTCGCCGAAGCTGGGCACATGGGCGTGGTAGGGCGTGGTGGCGAGGCCCACCGCCTCCAGCGTCGTCACCACGGTCCAGAAGCTACGCCGCGCCAGCAGCGGCGAGGTGGTCTGCACCACCGCGAAGCCGCCCGCGGCCAGGCGCTGGTCCAGCAGCTGGTAGAAGCTGGTGGTGTAGAGCTTGCCGAGCGCGAAATTGCTGGGGTCGGGGAAGTCCACCACGATCACGTCGAACTGCGCGTCGGGATGCTGCTCCAGCCAGCCAAAGGCGTCGGCATTGACGATGCGGAGCTTGGGGCTGAGCAGGGCGTCCTGGTTCAGCTGGCGCAGCAGCGGCAGGCTCGAGAACAGCCGCGTCATGTGCGGGTCCAGCTCCACCAGGGTGACCTGCTCGACGCTGGCCCAGCGCAGGATCTCGCGCACCGCCATGCCGTCGCCACCGCCCAGCACCAGCACGCGCTTGGGCGCGCCCTGGGCCGCCATCGCCGGGTGCACCAGGGCCTCGTGGTAGCGGTACTCGTCGCGCGAATGGAATTGCAGATTGCCGTTCAGGAACAGGCGCACGCCCGCGCCGCCCTGGGTCAGCACCACGCGCTGGTAGTCGCTGGTCTCGCGCAGGATGATGTGCTCGCCGTAGAAGCGGTCCTCGGCCCAGGTGGTGAGCTGGTCGGCGCCCAGCATGGCGGCCAGCAGGGCGGCGACGGTGAGGCCGCAGGCCCAGGCATGGCGCGACCAGGCGCGCAGCTCGGTGCGGAACAGCCACAGCGCCCACACCGCGACGAAGGCGTTCAGGAGGCCGAAGAAGATGCCGGTGCGCACCAGGCCCAGCTGCGGCACCAGCAGCAGCGGGAAGGCCAGCGCCACCACGAGGGCGCCGAGGTAGTCGAAGGTCAGCACCTGCGAGACCAGCTCGCGCAAGGCATAGCGCTGGCTGAAATGCTTCTTGAGGATGCGCATCACCAGTGGGATCTCCAGCCCCACCAGCGCGCCCACCAGCAGCACCAGCCCATACAGCAGCACGCGGAAGGCGCCCAGCTGGGTGGGCGGCAGCAGGCTGTGGGCGGTGAACAGCGCGGCCGGCATGAGCCCGCCGATCAGGCCCACCAGCAGCTCGATCTTGAGGAACTGCGCCACCAGCTGGCGCTCCAGGTAGCGCGACAGCCAGGAGCCCAGGCCCATCGCGAACAGATAGGTGCCGATGATGGTGGAGAACTGCAGCACCGAGTCGCCCAGCAGATAGCTGGCAAGCGCGCCGGCGGCCAGCTCGTAGACCAGGCCGCAGGCCGCCACCACGAACACGCTGGCGAGCAGCAGCAACTCGTGCAGCGAGATGCGGGCGACAGCAGGGGAGGAAGAGGCGGCGGGCGCGTCGGACATGGGGCGAGAGGCTATCACGCGCCCACCCTCCGGCGGCTCAAGGTTGGCGCAGTTTCAGTGCCAGTTCCTGGTAGCTGGCCAGGCGCGGGCCACCCAGCGCAATCGCCCGTTCGATCGCCTCGCGCGCCGCCTCGCGCTGGCCGCGTTCCATCAGCACCTGGGCCAGGTTGTTCCAGGCATCGGCGGCGGCCGGCAGGCGCTGCACCGCGCGCCGGTAGGCGGCCTCGGCGCCGGCCAGATCACCCTGCGCATAGGCGGCGTTGCCGGCGCCCAGCAGCAGAGCCGGCTGTTCCGGCCAGCGCATCAGCGCCTGCTCGTAGGCCTGGCGTGCCGGCGCTGGCTGCACGCGTTCCAGCGCCGCGATCGCGGCCGCCAGCGGCGCGGCCTGGGCCGTCGCCGGCAGCCGATCCGGCGGCAGGGCCAGCATCGCCCAGTAGCCGCCGCGCTCCCAGGTGCGCTCGAAGGTAGACAGCGACATCTCGAGCTCCGGCGTGTGGCCGGAATGCAGGTAGAGGCGGTCGCGCTCGCGGTCGAAACCGAGCACCACGGCGTAATGCCAGACCGGGTAGACCGGCAGGGCCAGGTTCTGGAACACCAGCACCGGATGGCCGGCGGCCAGCTCCTGCAGCAGGGCCGGTAGCCTGGGCTCCAGGCGGTAGGCCGGCAGGCCCTGGCGGCGCGCCGCCACCAGCAGCTCGGTCTGCAGCGAGCCGCGGCGCCCGGGCAGGAAGACCTGGGGTCGCAGCTGCGCCGGCGTGGTGGCGAGGCCGGCCGATTGCAGCAGCATCGCCAGCGCCGCCGGGCCGCACTCGAACTCGTCCTGGTCGATGAAGGGCACGGTGCCGACCTGGGCCCGCGCCGGCAGGCCGGCCGGCCAGTCGGCCCGCAGCGCCTGCACTTGCGGCGTGCCGGCGCAGCCGCTCAGCAGCCCGGCCAGGCAAAGGACGAAAACGAAAAACCCCGCCGCGGCGGGGTGTTGCTGGCGCGGGCGGCCGGCGCCAGCCATGCTCATCGAATCGAGCGGGTGAAGGGGAAGACCTTGGTGAAGCCCAGGATGTCGGTCACCAGCAGCACGATGAAGAGGGTGAAGAGAATGCCCAGCACCTCGCCGCCGGCAGGCGCCTGCTCGATGCGGCCGGCCAGCTGCGCGGCCTCGGCATCGCTCATCGCCGCCACGCGTGCCAGCGCCGCCTGCGGGTCCACGCCCTGCTGCACCAGGGCCAGGCGCACGTCCTCGCGCGCGAAGAAGGCGTCGATGCGGGCGCGCTGCCCGCTCGTGTCGCCGGCCTCGGTCTCGACAAGGGCCTCGGTCGGCACGATGAGGGCATGGACGGGCATGCTCATCAGCGTGCAGGACAGCACCAGGGTGGAGGCAATCAGGCGTTTGGCGATCATCATGGTTGTTTTCCCAACATCAAAGCGCGCCGAGTCTAGGCCGCCCGTGGCGCGCAGCCAAACACATTTACATCCGGCGACAGCTGGGCACGCCCGCTAGCGGCCGTTCAGGAAGGTCGTGTCGTAGAGCTGGCGGATGCGCTGCACGCCCTCGTCGTCATGCCAGCTCTCCAGCATGCGGCGGTAGGCGGGCGTGGGGCGCTCCGCCAGCAGCACAGCATCGACGGCCGCGATCACCTGGCGCCCCCATTCGGTCTTGGGGCACATCACCCGGTCCAGGCTGTGGCTGGACATTTCCTTGAAGGGCAGGGCCATCAGCGCGCCCTCATGGCCGGAACGCTTGGCCAGGTAGAAGGCCATCGCCGGGTATTCGAGCAGGTAGTCGATGCGCTCGGCCAGGATCAGCTGGACCGCCACATGGCGCGTCGAATGCAGATGGCCGGGCGGGTTCTGCAGCAGCAGCGCGTCGACCTCCGGGCTGTAGGAGCGCTCGCGCATGAAGCTGGCGCGTTCCGGATGCTGTTCCAGCAAGGTCTTCAGCGACAGCTCGCCCATGCCCTCGTAGGCCTTGCGATGGTCCTTGCGGATGATGATGCGGGGCGGCATCACCAGCGCGGCGGGCAAGGAGAAATAGGCAAATGCCTCGCGCTCCGGCGTCTTCCTGGCCGCCAGCCAGCACCAGTGGCTCTCGGCCTTGATCTCCTTGAGGATGCGCGGGATCGGCGCCGCCACCTCCTCGTGCTCGTACTGCGGCAGGCGCTTCTTCAGCAGGGCACGGATCTGGTCGTAAATGCCCTGGTCGCGATCCGGCCCCTCGGGAATCATGAAGGGGGCCGAATCGGCCCAGCCCCAGCTGATCTTGTCGCCGGCCCGGGCCGGCGCGGCCGACACGGCCAGCAGCAGGGCCGCGCACAGCAGGCGGGTCGGCAGGCCAGCCATGGCGTGGCGCTGCGCTCAGCCGTGGATGGCCGCCGAGACGATCATGCCGATCGAGATGCACATCGCCGCCACCACGATGGCCAGCGCCAGGTTCTTCTCCTCGACGATCTGCTCCCACAGCTTGTAGGGCGTGAGCTTGTCGATGATGACGAAGCTGATCCAGAACACCAGCACGCCCACCACCGCGTAGAGGATGGAACCCAGCACGATGCCGGGCTTGAGCCATTCGAGTCCGTCCATAGTCTTCTCCTTGTTCGCCTACTTGTGTCCACCGCCGCCGCTGCTGAAGCCGCCGAAGGAGCCGCCACCCGAGTTGATGCGCACACCGCTGCCGTTGCTGCGCTGCCGGCATTGCTGGTATTCGCTGCTGGCTTCGCCATAGGCGTCCTTGTAGCTCTGGCAATCGTCGCTGCTGCAGGCGCGTACCAGCATGACCAGCACCATGATGACAAACACCGCCACCACCAGCTTGAAGCCCAGGCTGTGCTCGCTGGCCGGGCCGGCGTCGCGCGCCAGCGTGGCCTGCGCCTCCGGCGCGAGCTTGGGAAAGGCGCGCGCCACCTCGGCGGCGTCGAGCTTGCGGCCATGGCTCCAGCTGATTTCCTGGCCCGCCTGCTCCTCGCGCGACAGCAGCTCGGTGCGGGCACCGCTCTTGTATTCGTAGTCGCTGACCTGGATGCGCTCCTCGCGCCGCAGCCGCCAGTAGAACTCGCCCAGCACATAGGTGCTCTTGGCCATATAGCTGTAGCGCAGCTTGAAGGGCTTGCCCTGCCATTCGACGCTGGCGCCGGCGCCCTTGGGCACGCCGGTGAGCGGCCGCACGATGGACCAGCCTTCCTCGGTGTCGACCAGGAAGACAAAGCCCTCGTTGCGGTTGTAGAGCAGGTATTCGCGCCAGAAGGTCTGTTCTTCGTCGTCGTCGCCCGGAGAACCCTGACTTCCGGGCAGATCGCAGCGCTCCTGGTAGCCCACCACCTGCCAGGGCAGGGGCGCGCCGCCCGCGACGGCCAGGCTGCCGATGCTGCCCAGCGGGATCTGCGGCGCCATGCCGTTCTGCTGCGCGTAGTGGGCCAGGTCGGCACCCAGGCCCTGCGAGATGTCCACCACCGCATGGCACTGGCCGCAGACGATGCTCTTGCTGTCCTGCAGCCTGGGTGCCAGAGCGGCGCCGCAGCTGGGGCAGGCATAGGTCCTGGAGGCCATCGCCTTGGCGCCGGCCTCGGCCTCACGCAGGCCGCTCATGGCCAGCTCGGCAATGCGCACCGGCCGCCCCACCGACCACAGCGGCGCCTCGGCCTGGCTGTATTCCAGCGTGCCCACCTCGTTCTGCGGATTGCGCAGATCGGCCACCAGGAACTGCCGGCCCAGCGCCGGCGGGTGGGGCAGCTCGCCCTGGGCGGCCGCCAGCGTCACCTGGGTCAGCGAGGCGACGCGCCAGGCCTGGCCGGCCAGCGGCAGCTGCGCGCCCAGGATCAGCTCATGGGCCTGTGGTGCGCGCTCGGCCAGCGGGGCCTCGAAGCCCAGCACGAAGCTGCCGTTGTCCTCGGCCAGCCAGGCGCTGCGGCCCGAGTCGAAGAGGGCGTGCCACTCGTTCCAGCTGCCGCCCTCGTAGGCCAGCTGCAGCCGGCCCACCAGGCGAAAGGCTGCGCCGGCAAAGCGGCCGGCGGCACCCAGCTGCAGCGGCGAATAGTCGTCGAACAGCTCGGCGCTCTCGCCGATCTTGCGCAGCGCCTCGCCCTCGCGCAGCAGGCTGCTGCGGCAGAAGCTGCAGACGGCGCTGGCCGAGGCCGCCGAGGCGAACTCGACCGGCGCGCCGCAGTTGGGACAGTTGGCGCGCCAGCGGCGCTGGGTCTCCTCGCCGGCCAAGATTTACGCCAGCTTCTTCAGCAGCTCGGCCTTCTTGGCGGCGAATTCCTCGTCGGTCAGGATGCCCTTGGCCTTCAGGTCGCCCAGCTTCTCGATCAGGGCGATGATGCTTTCGGAAGTGGGCGTGGGTTCGCCGGTGACCGCGGCTTGCGGGGCCTGCGCTGCCGCCAGGCCCTGGGCCAGCTGGCTCGCCATGGTCTGGCCCAGGGCAAGACCTGCCCCCAGGCCCATGGCGTCGCCGGCAATGCTGCCGCCCCCGCCTGCGCCACCACCCGCGACGCCTTCGGCGAGCTTGGGAATGGCCTGCGCGGTCTGGTACTGCATGAACTGACCCATGTTCTGGCCGCCGATCATGCCCATGCCGATCTTCTGGTCCAGGATCTTCTGCAGCTCGTCGGGCAGGGAGACGCTTTGCAGCGTCACCAGCTCCAGCTTCAGGCCCAGCTTCTCGAATTCGGGCGCCGTGGCCGTCTGCAGCTGCTTGGCGAATTCGATCTGGTTGGCCGCCAGATCCAGGAAGGGGATGCCGCTTTGCGCCACCGCATCGCTGATGTGCTGCAGCATCAGGCCGCGCAACTGGCCGTCCAGATCCTGCACCGTGTAGCGCTCGCGCGTGCCGGAGATCTCGGTGTGGAACAGCTTGGGGTCGGCCACGCGGTAGGCGAAGTTGCCGAAGGCGCGCAGGCGCACCGCGCCGAAGTCCTTGTCGCGGATGGTGACCGGCTGGCTCGTGCCCCAGCGCTGGTCCACCTGCTGGCGCGTGCTGAAGAAATAGACGTCGCTCTTGAAGGGCGACTCGAAGAGCTTGTCCCAATTCTTCAGATAGGTCAGCACCGGCAGGGTCTGGGTGGTCAGCTTGTAGGTGCCGGGGCCGAACACATCGGCCACCTTGCCCTCGTTGACGAACACCGCCATCTGCGATTCGCGCACCGTCAGCGAGCCGCCATACTGGATCTCGAAATCCTGCATCGGGAAGCGCCAGGCCAGCGTGCCATCGCTGTCCTCGGTCCATTGCAGGATGTCTATGAACTGTTTCTTGATGAAGTCCATCAAACCCATGGTCGCGCTCCCGATATTGCAGTGAGTTCGCGGCGTTCGCCGCCGCGAGCGAAGTATCCACCAGCGCAGGGCCCATGTCCTTCCTCACGAAGGGTGGGTACTCAATGCCACAATTCGTGTCATGAACGACAGCCGCGTCAGCATCCAGACCCAAGACTTCGACCTCGGTGCCGAGACGCTGGCGCTGCGCCAGCAGGACGGCGGCGTGGGCGCGGTGGTGAGCTTTGTGGGCACCGTGCGCGAGGCCAGCGATGGCGAGCAGGTCAGCCTGATGGAGCTGGAACATTACCCGGGCATGACCGAGGCGGCCATTGAGGCCATGATCGATCAGGCCTTGCAGCGTTTCGACATCCGCGGCGCGCGCGTGATCCACCGCGTCGGGCCCCTGGCGGCGCGCGAGCAGATCGTGCTCGTGCTGGTGAGCTCGGCGCACCGCGGCGAGGCCTTCCAGGCCTGCGAGTTCCTGATGGACTATCTGAAGACGCAGGCGCCCTTCTGGAAGAAGGAGCACACCCCCGCCGGTGCGCATTGGGTGGATGCCCGCGTGGCCGACGATGCCGCGCTGGCGCGCTGGGGCATTGATGCCGGGAACGCCGGCGCATGAGCTTGAGCATGCTGAACCAGATCGCGGCTGTATCGGTCGGCGCCAGCCTGGGGGCGCTGGCGCGCTGGCGCGCCGGCATCCTGTTCAACCAGGTCTGGGCCGGCTTCCCGCTCGGCACCCTGCTGGTGAATGTGCTGGGCGGGCTGATGATAGGCATGGCGCTGGAATGGCTGGCGCGCTTCCCCGACGAGGGGCTGCGCCTGCTGCTGGTGACGGGCTTTCTGGGCGGGCTGACCACCTTCTCGACCTTTTCCGGTGAATCGCTGGCGCTGCTGCAGCGTGGCCTCTATGGCCTGGCGCTGGCGCACACCGCCGCCCATGTGCTGGGCGGGCTGGGCGGCGCGGTGCTGGGCCTGAAACTGATGCGCGACTTGATCTTGCTCAGGGTCTGAGCGTCTGGGGCCTTGCCGAGCGGCCCCAGTCTTGAAATCCTCGGGCTGGGTCCCACTTGCGTCCCAAGCGAGCACCCCCCGGAGGATTTCAACCATGCGTGTCGACAAGTTCACCACCCTGTTCCAGGAAGCCCTGGCCGAGGCCCAGAGCCTGGCCGTCACCAAGGACAACCCCTATATCGAGCCGGCCCATGTGCTGGCCGCGATGCTGGCTCAGGCCGAGGGGCCGCGCGCCCTGCTGGAGCGTGCCGGCGTCAAACTGGCGGTGCTGAAGACCTCGGTGGACGCGATCCTGGCCGGCCTGCCCCAGGTGCAGGGCGAGGGCCAGCAGGTGCAGCCCAGCCGCGATCTGGTGAGCCTGATGCAGAACGCCGAGAAGGAAGCGGCCAAGCGCGGCGACCATTTCATTGCCAGCGAGATGTTCCTGCTCGCCCTGGCCGATGCCAAGAGCGATCTGGCCGGCATTGCACGCGGCCATGGCCTGACCCGCAAGGCGCTGGAGGCCGCGGTGGAAGCGGTGCGCGGCGGCCAGAAAGTCGACAGCCAGGAGGCCGAGGGCCAGCGCGAGGCGCTCAAGAAATACACGCTCGACCTCACCGAGCGCGCCCGCCAGGGCAAGCTGGACCCGGTGATCGGCCGCGACGACGAGATCCGCCGCGCCATCCAGGTGCTGCAGCGCCGCAGCAAGAACAACCCGGTGCTGATCGGCGAGCCCGGCGTCGGCAAGACCGCCATCGTCGAGGGCCTGGCGCAGCGCATCGTCAATGGCGAGGTGCCCGAGACCCTGAAGGGCAAGCGCGTGCTGGTGCTGGACATGGCGGGCCTCTTGGCCGGCGCCAAGTTCCGCGGCGAATTCGAGGAACGCCTGAAGTCGGTGCTGAAGGAGGTGGCGCTGGACGAGGGCCGCATCATCCTCTTCATCGACGAACTGCACACCATGGTGGGCGCCGGCAAGGCCGAGGGCGCGATCGATGCCGGCAATATGCTCAAGCCCGCGCTGGCGCGTGGCGAGCTGCACTGCATCGGCGCCACCACGCTGGACGAATACCGCAAGTACGTGGAGAAGGACGCCGCGCTGGAGCGCCGCTTCCAGAAGGTGCTGGTGGATGAGCCCAGCGTGGAGGCCACCATCGCCATCCTGCGCGGCCTGCAGGAGAAGTACGAGGTGCACCATGGCGTGCAGATCACCGACCCGGCCATCGTGGCCGCGGCCGAGCTGAGCCACCGCTACATCACCGACCGCTTCCTGCCCGACAAGGCCATCGACCTGATCGACGAGGCCGCGGCCAAGATCAAGATCGAGCTGGACTCCAAGCCCGAGGTGATGGACAAGCTGGACCGCCGCATGATCCAGCTGAAGATCGAGGCCGAGGCGGTCAAGCGCGAGAAGGACGAGGCCTCCAAGAAGCGCCTGGCCCTGATCGAGGAAGAGCTGCTCAAGCTGCAGCGCGAGGCGAATGACCTGGAAGAGATCTGGAAGGCCGAGAAGGCCCAGGCCCAGGGCAGCGCGCATGTGAAGGAAGAGATCGACCGCATCAAGCAGCAGATCGAGGAACTCAAGCGCAAGGGCGATTTCAACAAGGTGGCCGAGCTGCAGTACGGCAAGCTGCCGGAGCTGGAGAAGCGCCTGAGCGACGCCCAGGCCAAGGAGGCCGGCAAGTCCGGCACGGGCGCCGGCGGCACGCCCAACAAGCTGCTGCGCACCCTGGTGGGGGCCGAGGAGATCGCCGAGGTGGTGGCGCGTGCCACCGGCATCCCGGTCTCCAAGCTGCTGCAGGGCGAGCGCGACAAGCTGCTGCAGATGGAAGCCAAGCTGCACCAGCGCGTGGTGGGCCAGGACGAGGCCATCACCGCGGTGGCGGACGCGATCCGGCGCTCGCGCGCCGGCCTCTCGGACCCGAACCGCCCGCTCGGCAGCTTCCTGTTCCTGGGCCCCACCGGCGTGGGCAAGACCGAGCTGTGCAAGGCGCTGGCGGGCTTTCTGTTCGACAGCGAGGATCACATGATCCGCATGGACATGAGCGAGTTCATGGAGAAGCATTCGGTGAGCCGCCTGATCGGCGCGCCGCCCGGCTATGTCGGCTACGACGAGGGCGGCTACCTGACCGAGGCGGTGCGCCGCAAGCCCTACAGCGTGCTGCTGCTGGACGAGGTCGAGAAGGCCCACCCGGACGTCTTCAATGTGCTGCTGCAGGTGCTGGACGATGGCCGCCTGACCGATGGCCAGGGCCGCACCGTGGACTTCAAGAACTGCGTCATCGTGATGACCAGCAACCTGGGTTCACAGCACATCATGGCGCTGGCGGGTGAATCGAGCGAGGTGATACGCGACGCCGTGTGGGGCGAGGTGAAGGCGCATTTCCGCCCCGAGTTCCTCAACCGCATCGACGAGACCGTGGTGTTCCATGCGCTCGACAACAAGCACATCGCTTCCATCGCCAAGATCCAGCTGCAGGCGCTCGAGGCGCGGCTGGAGAAGCTGGAGATGAAGCTGGACGTCAGCGACGAGGCCCTGGCCGAACTCGCCAAGGTCGGCTTCGACCCCGCCTTCGGTGCCCGGCCGCTCAAGCGCGCGATCCAGCAGCGCATCGAGAACCCGCTCTCCAAGCTCATCCTGCAGGGCCGCTTCGGGCCCAAGGATGTGATCCCGGTGCGGGTGGAGGGGGGCGAGTTCGCGTTCGAGAGGGTGGTGCACTGAGCGCCAGCGCTCAGTACACCCAGCGCTCGAACAGGCGCTGCAGGTTCATGCCTGCGGCGCCTTCCATCGCCTCTTGCAGATCCGCGGCCCGCACGCTGTGGCCCGCGTTCGCCTGGGTATAGCGCCGCAAGCCCTGCCAGAACGCCGCCTCGCCCAGTTCCTGGCGCAGCGCATGCATGAAGAGCATGCCCTTGCTGTAGTGGATGGCGCGCTTCAGCCCGAGGCTGGGGTAGTCGCCCGGCCAGCTCAGCGGCTTGTCGAAGCCCGCCGCCTTGGCGCGCTCCCAGCGCCTGGCGGCCAGTTCCAGCTCGCGCTGGTAGGCGGCCTCGCCCCAGCGCTGCTGCTTCCAGGCCGCGGTCATGAAGCTGGTGATGCCCTCGTTGAGCCAGAACTCGTTCCAGTCGGCGCAGGTGATCAGATTGCCCCACCACTGGTGCGCCAGTTCGTGCGCGATCACCCAGTCCTCCTCGGGCGTCTCCAGGATGGGGTCCAGCATGGCCTTGCCGATCACGGCATGCCGGCTCACTTCCTGCGCCACGCCGCCCGGCACGAGCAGCTGGGTGTACTCGGCGTGCGGCAGGGGCAGGCCGGCCTTGGCCTCGAAGAAGGCCAGCATCGCCGGTGTGCTGGCAAAGCGCGCGCGCAGGCCGGCCTCGTCGTCCACGGCGCCCAGATAGCGCAGGGTCCTGCCGCTGGCGGTCTCGCTGGCCTCCTTGAATCGCCCGGCGGCAAAACCCAGCACATAGAGCGGGTAGGGGCGCTCGGCATCGCTGGCCACACTGAGCCAGCCGGGTGGCAGCGCGAACTGGACGTGCAGCGTCGCGCGCTCCAGCAGCCGGCCCACGCAGGGCAGCCAGTTGCAGCTCTGGTAGGCGGTGTAGACATAGTTCGGCCCGAACACCAGCCCCTCGGCCGCCGGCGCCTGGTAGCGCAGCGCCAGCGTCAGCCCCGGACCGACGCCGGCGGGCAACTGCACGTGCCAGCCCGCCTCGCTGTGGCGCAGGGGCAGGTCTTGCCCGTCCAGCTCGGCATGGCTGAGCTGCAGTCCCGGCGCGGCCACCAGCAGTTCGCGGCTGCCGGGCGGCACACCGCTGATCTGCAGCCGGGCCTGGACCTGCAGGCGTTGGGCCTCGATGTCGGGTCGCACATGCAGGCTGTAATGCTCGGCGCGCTGCGCCAGCGCCGGGCCGGCCAGCGCCAGCAGCGCCAGCAGGCGCCAGACGGATGTCGGGGCCATGGGGGTCAGTTGCGCGCGTGCGTGACGCGGTATTCGGCCACGCCCTCAAGCTCGTGCAGACGGCTGGAGAAACGCGTCAGCGTGGTGCTCTTGTAGTTGCGCTTGGCGGTGCAGACGAAGCGCCATTCCTCGCGCTCGCCGTTGCGTTCGATGCTCAGGGAGCCGGGGGCGAAGCGAAAGCCCAGGCGCTCGGAGAAATCGGCCAGCTCGTCCTGCTGGAAATGCCGGCCCGGCTTGCCGCGTATCAGCACCGAGATGGCGGGGTGCGAGGGCAGCTTGGCCTCCAGCTTGGCGCCCCACATCATCAGGCCGGCGCACAGCAGGGTCAGCATGATGGCGGCGAAATAAAAGCCCATGCCCAGCAGGATGCCGATCGCTGAGGCCGCCCACAGCGAGGCCGCCGTGGTGAGGCCGCTGATGTTCATGCCCTCGCGCATGATGACGCCGGCGCAGAGGAAACCGATGCCGGTGACCACGCCCTGGATGACGCGGGTCGGGTCGGTGAACTGCGGCGTGCTGCCGCCGGCCACATGGCCGCCGAACCATTGGTCCGGATAGCCCACCAGAATCGTCACCGCGCAGGCCGCCATGCAGACCAGGGCATAGGTGCGCATGCCGGCGGCGCGGCCGTGGAAGGCACGTTCGTAGCCGAGTATCAGCCCCAGCAGCATGGCGCCCATCAGGTGCAGCAGCATCAGCACATTGGCCTGCCACTGCGCGGCGGTCCAGTAGCGCAGCAGGTGGTCGAAATCGAGCAGGTTCATGGGCCCATGCTAAACCCGCGCCTGGGCCTGGCGAGGGCAAGAAAAAGGGGCCTTGCGGCCCCCGTCTCGATTCTGCAACGCCGGCCTCAGACGGCCAGCAGTTCCACTTCGAACAGCAGCGTGGCATTGGGCGGGATCACGCCGCCGGCGCCGCGTGCGCCATAGCCCAGCTCGGCCGGGATCACCAGCATGCGCGTGCCGCCCACCTTCATGCCTTGCACGCCCTCGTCCCAGCCACGGATCACCTGGCCCTGGTCCAGATGGAAGCGGAAGGGGTCGCCGCGGTCCTTGCTGGAGTCGAACTTCTTGCCGCGCAGGCCGTTCTTGTAGAGCCAGCCGGTGTAGTGCACGGTGACGCGCTGGCCGGACTTGGCCTCGGCGCCTTCACCCAGGGTGACGTCCTGGAACTGCAGGCCGGAGGCGGTGCTCTGCAGCTCGAGGCTGATCTCGCCACCTCCGTCTTGGCCGCCGCTGACGGCCAGCAGCTCCACCTCGAACATCAGCGTGGCATTGGGCGGGATCACGCCGCCGGCGCCGCGCGCGCCATAGCCCAGCTCGGGCGGGATCACCAGCACGCGCGTGCCGCCGATCTTCATGCCCTGCACGCCCTCGTCCCAGCCGCGGATCACCATGCCGCCGTCCAGCTCGAACTGGAAGGGGTCCTTGCGGTCCTTGCTGGAGTCGAACTTGGCGCCCTTGACGCCATCTTTGTAGAGCCAGCCGGTGTAGTGCACGGTGACGTCCTGGCCGGACTTGGCTTCGGCGCCGGTGCCGGTCACGGTGTCGTCGTATTGCAGGCCGCTGGGGGTGGTGTTCATGTCATTTCCTTTTCTGCGGAGGCCGGCATCATGCCATCAAACCGGGCCCGGCAGCCGGTAGGGCCAGGCGGCCACGGCCTCGGCCAGGGCTTCGGGCAGGCTGCTGGCCTGCAGCGCCAGCCCCAGCGGCAGCGCCGCCTGCTTGAGCGCGGCCAGCGGGTCGCCCAGCTCCACCGGCAGCGCGCCGTTCTGCTTGGAGAGCTTCTCGCCATTGGCACCCAGCACCAGGGGCGTGTGCAGATAGGCGGGCCGCGCGTAGCCCAGCAGCTGCTGCAGGCGGATCTGGCGCGGCGTGTTGTCGGCCAGGTCTTCGCCGCGCACCACATGGCTGATGCCCTGCTCGCCGTCGTCCACCACCACCGCGAGCTGGTAGGCCCACAGGCCGTCGGCGCGCTTGAGCACGAAGTCGCCCACCGCATGGGTCAGGTCTTGCGCTTGCGCGCCCAGGCGGCGGTCGTGCCAGGCTATCAGCAGCGGCCGCTCGTCGGCCCGGCCCGCTGTGCTGCGCAGCCGCCAGGCCCGTAGCGGCCGGCCCTGCGTGCCGGCGCGGCAGGTGCTGGGGTAGACCAGCTCGCCATGACGCTGCAGCGCCCCGCCGGCGGCGGCGATGGCGGCGGCGATGTCCTTGCGCGAGCAGGCGCAGCCATAGACCCAGCCCTCGGCCTCCAGCCGCGCGAGGGCCTGCGCATAGTGCGCGCCGCGCTGCGATTGCCACATCGGTGACTCGTCGGGCAGCAGACCCAGGGCGGCCAGCTGGCCCAGGATCAGGCGGTCGGCGCCGGGCACGCAGCGCGGCAGGTCCACGTCCTCGATGCGCAATAACCAGCGGCCGCCATGGGCGCGCGCATCCAGCCAACTGGCCAGCGCCGCCACCAGCGAACCGGCATGCAGCAGGCCGGTCGGAGAGGGCGCAAATCGACCAACATAGCGCCCGACATAGGCCGTGCTCACAAGAGCAGACCTTCGTGCTGCTCCACCAGCGCCCGGCGCGTGGTGGGGCTTTGCAACTGCTGCAGCCACCAGGCCAGGGCCTTGGCCGGCGGGTGGCCCGTGCTGCGCCAGGCGTAGTGCAGGGGGAAGGCACGGCGCTTTTCATAGGTGCGCTTGTGCACCAGGCGGCCGGCCTCGACATGGCGGCGCACCATCGGTGCCGGCAGCGAACCGCAGCCCAGGCCGCGCAGCAAGGCCTCCAGCTTGGCGGCCATCGAGGGCATGGTCAGTACCTCCTGGCCGGGCATCACGCCCACCGTCATCGGCTCCATGCTGCGCGCGGTGTCGGCCACGGTGACGATGCGATGCTCGGCCATGGTGGCGGCCGAGAGCGGCTCGGGCAGACGCGCCAGCGGGTGGTGCGGCGCCACGCAGAACATCATCTCCATCTCGGCCAGCGGCTCGCACACCACCGCAGTGCCGGGCGGCTGCGCCGAGGTGCCGATAGCCAGATCGGCCTGGCCCGACATCAGCGCCTCCCAGGTGCCCGACAGCACCTCGACGCGCAGCTTCAGCCGCGTGGGCGGGGCGCCGCCCTCGGGCAGGCGCTGGCTGTAGAAGGCCTCCATCAGGTCGAACACGGCGCGGCGCGCGATCGCGTCGTCGATGGCGATGGTGAGCTGGCTCTCCCAGCCGGTGGCGACGCGCCGCACGCGATTCGCCACCGCGTCCATTTCCTGCAGCAGGCGGCGGCCCTCGTTGAGCAGCTCCTGGCCGGCGGCGGTGAGCACGGCCTGGCGCGAGCTGCGGTCGAACAGCAGCACGTCCAGCGCCTCCTCGAGCTGGCGCACGCTGTAGGTCAGGGCCGAGGGCACCTTGCCGATCTCGCGCGCGGCGGCGGCAAAGCTGCCGCTGCGGGCGATGCTGTCCATCATGGACAGGGCTTCGGGGGTGAGGACGCGGCGCTTGTCCGTGCTCTTGCTGCTCTTGTTGCTCTGGGTCGACATGGTTTCATCTTATTTGAACGCTGGCTTCAAGGCGTTCCAGCCACGCCGCCGGGGTGCGCTCCTACATTGGATGCCAACAAGGAGCGACGCACCATGCTTGAACTGATCCGATCCTGCGACCGCGGCTATGCCGACCATGGCTGGCTGAAGAGCTATCACAGCTTCTCGTTTGCCGACTACTACGACGCCCGCCGCATGGGCTTCGGCGCGCTGCGCGTCATCAACGAGGACCGCATCGCCCCCGGCACCGGCTTCGGCACCCACGGCCACCGCGACATGGAGATCATCAGCTATGTGCTGGAGGGCGAGTTGGCGCACAAGGACAGCATGGGCAATGGCCAGGCCGGTGGCGCGAACTCCGGCGTGATACGCCCGGGGGACGTGCAGCGCATGAGCGCCGGCACCGGCGTGATGCACAGCGAGTTCAACCATGCCAAGGACCAGACCACGCATTTCCTGCAGATCTGGATCCAGCCGGATGCGCGCGGCGTGGCGCCCGGCTACGAGCAGATCCATGTGCCGGCCGAGCAAAAGCGCGGCCGCCTGCGGCTGCTGGCCTCGCCCGATGGCGCGGAGGGCTCGGTGCGCATCCATGCCGATGCGCGGCTGTATGCCGGCCTGTTCGATGGCGCCGAGGCCGCGCAGCTGAACCTGAGCGCCGCGCGCCTGGCCTATGTACACCTGGTGCGCGGCGAGCTGACGGTGAACGGCAAGGCCCTGAAGGCCGGCGACGCGCTGCAGATCAGCGAGGAGACGCGGCTGAGCCTGGGGCAGGGCCGCGACGCCGAGGTGCTGGTGTTCGACCTCCAGCCCTGAGGACGGCCCTGATCAGCTCGGCAGCGAGACCGCGTCCAGCAGCTCGCTCTCGATCTGCAGCTGCAGCTTGTTCTGCTGCAAGGCGGCGCCGTCCACCAGAAAGGTGTCCTCGACGCGCTCGCCCAGGGTGGAGATCTTGGCCAGCTGCAGATTGATGTGGTGGCGCGCCAGCACGCGCGCGATCGCGTAGAGCAGGCCGGCGCGATCGCTGCTGCTGATCGAGAGCAGCCAATGCTGGGCGCGCTCGTCGGGCCGCAGCGTGACGCGCGGGGTGAAGGGGAAGGACTTGACCCGGCGCGACAGGCGCCCGCGGCGCGGCTCGGGCAGCGGACCGGTGGCCGCCAGCGCCTGCGCCAGCTTGGACTCCACCAGCGAGACCAGATCGCGGTGATGCAGCTCCTGGTCGGGCGAGATGATTTGAAAAGTGTCGAGCGCAAAGCCCTGGCGCGTGGTGTGCACCTTGGCGTCCAGGATGTTGAAGCCGGCGCTGTCGAAATAGCCGCAGATGCGCGCGAACAGGTCCTGCTGGTCGGGCGCATAGACCAGCACCTGCAGGCCTTCGCCCACCGGTGAGGGGCGCGCGCGCACCACCGGCACGGTGCTTTGCACATGGCGCCACAGCGAGCGCGCATGCCAGGCCAGGTCGCTGGCATCGTGGCGGGCGAAATAGCTGACGGTGAGCGTTTCCCACAGGGGGCCCTCGGTGCCCGGCAGCATCGAGCGCAGGGCCAGGTCTTGCCTGGCCTCCTGCTTGCGGGCCTCGATCTCGACGTCCATGCTCACCCGGGCGCCGCCCAGGGCGCGCAGGGTCAGGCGGTAGAGGTCTTCCAGCAGCTTGCCCTTCCAGGCATTCCAGACCTTGGGGCTGGTGCCGCGGATGTCGGCCACGGTGAGCAGATAGAGGGCGGTGAGGTGGCGCGCATCGCCCATCTTCTTGGCGAAGGTCTCGATCACCTCGGGGTCGGAGAGATCCTCCTTCTGCGCCACGCGCGACAGCGTCAGGTGGTGCTGCACCAGGAACTGCACCAGCTCGGCATCCGCCTTGGCCAGGCCATGCTCGCGGCAGAAGCGCCGCACCTCGCGCGCGCCCAGGTCGGAGTGGTCGCCGCCGCGGCCCTTGGCAACGTCGTGGAAGATCGCGGCGATGTAGAGCAGCCAGGGCTTCTCGAACTGCGCCGCCAGCTGCGAGCAGAAGGCGTACTCGTGCGCATGCTCGGGGATGAAGAAGCGCCGCACATTGCGCAGCACCATCAGGATGTGCTGGTCCACCGTGTAGACGTGGAACAGGTCGTGCTGCATCTGCCCGACGATGCGGCGGAACACCCACAGATAGCGGCCCAGCACCGAGGTCTGGTTCATGAGCCGGAAGGCATGGGTCTGGCCCTCGGGCTGCTGCAGGATGCGCACAAAGGTGGCGCGGTTCACCGGGTCGCGCCGGAAGGCGCTGTTCATCAGCTCGCGCGCGTTGTAGAGCGCGCGCAGGGTGCGCGCCGAGAGGCCGTTGATGCCGGGCGTGCGCTGGTAGACCACGAAGGTCTCGAGGATGGCGTGCGGGTCGCGCTCGTAGAGATCGTCGCTCGCCACCTCCAGCATGCCGGCGCGGTCCAGAAAGCGCTCGTCGATGCGGCGCATCGGCGCGTTCTGCGAGCCGGTGATCTGCTCTTCCAGGTTCAGCAAGAGGATCTGGTTGAGCTGGCTCACCGCCTTGGCGGCCCAGTAGTAGCGCCGCATCAGCACCTCGGAGGCGCGCTGGGCCTTGCTGGCCTGGTAGCCGAAGCTCTCGGCCACGGCGTTCTGCAGGTCGAACACCAGGCGATCCTCGCGCCGGCCCGCCACCACATGCAGGCGCGCGCGTATGAGCTTGAGCACGCCCTCGTTGCGCTGCAGTTGGCGGCTCTCGAAGGGCGTGATCAGGCCCTTGGCGGCCAGCTGGGTCCAGGTCTTGCCCAGGCCGGCGGCGCGCGCGATCCAGATCAGCAACTGCAGGTCGCGCAGCCCGCCCGGGCTTTCCTTGCAGTTGGGCTCGAGCGCGTAGGGGGTCTCGTCGTACTTGGTATGGCGCTGGCGCATCTCCAGCACCTTGGCGCGCAGAAAGGCCTTGGCGTCCATGGCCGCGGCGATGTGCTGCTCGAAGCGCTTGAAGAGCGGCTTGGCGCCGGCCAGCAGGCGCGCCTCCAGCAGCGCGGTCTGCACCGTCACGTCGCCGGCGGCCTCGCTGACGCATTCGTCCACCGTGCGCACCGAGGAGCCGATCTCCAGGCCGATGTCCCAGCAGGCGGTGATGAAGGCCTCGATGCTGGCCTTCAGCGGCCCGGGCTGGTAGGGCTCCAGCCCGTCGGGCAGCAGCAGCAGCACGTCCACATCGGAGTAGGGGAACAGCTCGCCGCGACCATAGCCGCCCACCGCGGCCAGCGCCGCACCCTCGGGCAGGCCGGCCTGGCGCCACAGGGTCTGCAGGGTGGCGTCGACATGGCGCGCCAGCTTGCGCATCAGGCCGGTGGCGGCCCCCACGGTGGGCTCGGCGTCGCGGAAGGCCTGCAGCAGGCCGGCCTTGCCGGTCTTGAAGTGCTGTTTCAGTTCGGCAATGCCGATGACCGGAACGGTCATGGATCAGCCGGTGATGAAGGCCGGCGGCGGCGGGCTGCCGGCCGAGAGCGTCATCACCTCGTAGCCGGTCTCGGTCACCACCAGGGTGTGCTCCCATTGCGCGGACAGCGAGCGGTCCTTGGTGACGATGGTCCAGCCATCGCCCATCTCGCGGATCTCGCGGCGGCCGGCGTTGATCATGGGCTCGATGGTGAACACCATGCCGGGCACCAGCTCTTCCAGCGTGCCGGGGCGGCCGTAATGCAGCACCTGCGGCTCTTCATGGAACTTCTGGCCGATGCCATGGCCGCAGAACTCGCGCACGATGGCGAAGCCGGCGTTCTCGGCAAAGGTCTGGATGGCATGGCCGATGTCGCCCAGGCGCGCGCCCGGCTTGACCTTGGCAATGCCCTTCCACATCGCTTCGTAGGTGAAGGCGCACAGGCGCTTGGCCGCGATCGAGCCCTCGCCGACGATGAACATGCGGCTGGTGTCGCCATGCCAGCCGTCCTTGATGACGGTGACGTCGATGTTGACGATGTCGCCGTTCTTCAGCGGCCGGTCGTTCGGGATGCCATGGCAGACCTGATGGTTGATCGAGGTGCAGATGGACTTGGGGTAGGGCGTGTAGCCCGGCGGGCAGTAGTTCAGCGGCGCGGGGATGCCCTGCTGGACGTTCACGATGTGATCGTAGGCGAGCTTGTCGAGTTGGTCCGTCGTGATGCCGGGCTTCACATGGGGGGTGAGCATGTCCAGCACTTCGGAGGCCAGGCGGCCCGCCACGCGCATCGCGGCGATATCGGCCGCGGACTTGATGGTGATCGTCATAGGGCGCTATTTTAGTCAGCCCACACGACCAGCCCGCTCCAGGCCGTGGCCAAGACCACGATGCCAAAGGCGATGCGGTACCAGGCAAAGGGCACGAAGGTATGGCTGGAGATGTAGCGCAGCAGCCAGCGCACGCAGATCCAGGCGCTCACAAAGGAGAACAGCAGGCCCACGCCGAACAGCGGCAGGTCGGCCATGCTCAGCAGGGCGCGCTCCTTGTAGAGGCTGTAGAGGCCGGCGCCGATCAGGGTGGGGATGGCGAGGAAGAAGGAATAGTCGGTGGCGGCCTTGCGCGACAGGCCCAGCAGCATGCCGCCGATGATGGTGGCGCCCGAGCGGCTGGTGCCGGGGATCATGGCCAGGCATTGCACCAGACCCACCTTGAGCGCATCCAGCGGGCCCATGCCGTCCACGTCCTGGATCTTTACCGTACTTTGCGGGCGCTTCTCGGCCCACAGGATCACGAAGCCGCCCAGGATGAAGGTGCTGGCCACCACCGTGGGCGTGAACAGATGGGCCTTGATGGCCTTGCCGAACAAGAGGCCCAGCACCACGGCCGGCAGGAAGCCGATCGCCACGTTCAGCACGAAGCGGCGCGCGCGCGCATCGCTGCCAAGGCCGGCGGCGGTATCGGCCAGGCGCTGCCAGTAGACCAGGATGACGGCGAAGATCGCGCCGGTCTGGATCGCGATGTCGAAGACCTTGCTCTTGTCGTCGCTGAAGCCCAAGAGCGAGCCGGTGAGGATCAGGTGTCCGGTGGACGAGATCGGCAGGAATTCGGTCAGGCCCTCGACGATCCCCATGATCGCGGCCTTGATCAACAGCATGGCGTCCACGTGCACTCCAGATGAAAGCAGGGGCGGGATGATAGCCGGCGCGGCGAAGGCGGCCGCCTGCTGTCTTGACCCGCTGGAACGAGCCGCCTACATTACTGACCGGTCAGTCAGTATGAGCCCATGGCCAGTTCCACCCCCTCGCCCCGTCAACGCCGCAAGGAAGCCCGCCCGCAGGAGCTGCTGGACGCGGCGCTGAGCCTGTTCGTCGAGAAGGGCTACGCGGCCACGCGTTCGGAGGAAGTGGCGGCGCGCGCCGGCGTGTCCAAGGGCACGCTCTATCTCTACTACCCGTCCAAGGAAGAGCTCTTCAAGGCGATGGTGCGTGCCAGCCTGGTCTCGCCGATCACCGAGAGCGTGGCCCTGGCGGCCCAGCATCGCGGCAGCATGGCCAGCCTGTTGCGCACCCTGATGGCGGACTGGTGGGCGCGCATGGGCATGAGCCCGGCCGGCGGCATCACCAAGATCATGATGGCCGAGGCACGCAATTTCCCCGAGCTGGCGCAGTTCTATGTGGACGAGGTGATCCGGCCCACCCAGGAGCTGCTGGCCGGCCTGCTGGCCAAGGGCGTGGCCAGCGGCGAATTCCGCCCGGTGCCGCTGGAGCATGCGGTGCATGTGCTGATCGCGCCGATGCTGCATCTCGTGTTACACAAGCACTCCTTTGGCGCCTGTGCCCTGCACGGCCCGCCCCTGGATGCCAAGGCGGTGCTGGACGTGCAGCTGGATCTGATGCTGCGCGGCCTGCTGGCGTCGCCGCCCTGATGCCAACGAACCAATACATTCCCGCGGAGACGAACGCATGAAAGCTGGGTGGAAGATTGCTGTGCCGGTGCTGGCCCTGCTCATCGTGGGCGGCCTGGGCGCCAGCTATCTCAAGGGCAAGAAGGCCAGGGAGGCCGAGGCCGCCGCGCCCAAGCCCGCCACGGTGCTGGAGCTGGGGGCGCTGGACCTCGTCACCCTGAAGCCGCAGCGCTTCGCGCGCAGCCTGGACATCTCGGGCAGCTTGCGCGCGGTGGACATGGCGCTGCTGAAGGCCAAGGTGGCCGCCGAGCTGAAGAGCCTGGCGGTGCGCGAGGGCGACACGGTGCACGCCGGCCAGTTGCTCGGTCAGCTCGACGCCACCGAATTCGATTGGCGCCTGCGCCAGGCCGAGCAGACCGCGCTGGCCGCCAAGGCCCAGCTGGACATCGCCAGCCGCAGTGCCTCAAACAACCGCGCCCTGGTGGCGCAGGGCTTCATCTCCTCGACGGCGCTGGAGGCCGCGCAATCCAGCGAGGCCAATGCCAAGGCCAATCTGCTGGCGGCCGAGGCGGCCGTGGAGCTGGCGCGCAAGTCGCTGGCGGATACGCGGCTGCTGGCGCCGATTGCCGGCCAGGTCTCGCAGCGCCTGGCCCAGCCGGGCGAGCGCGTGGCGGTGGACGGCCGCATCCTCGAGATCGTCGATCTTTCGCGGCTGGAACTCGAGGCCGCGGTGCCGGCCGAGCAGGCCGCCGGCCTCAAGATCGGCGCGCCGGCCCTGCTGCAGGTGGAGGGGCTGGCCGCGCCGGTGCAGGCCCAGGTGGCGCGCATCAGCCCGAGCGCCCAGGCGGGCTCGCGCGCGGTGCTGGCCTATCTGCGGGTGGCCGGTCAGGCGGGCCTGCGCCACGGCATGTTCGCACGCGGCCGCCTGGTGCTGGAGGAGCGCGAGGCCCTGGCCCTGCCGACGGGTGCGGTGCGCGTGGACCGCGCCCAACCCTATGTGCTGCTGGCCGATGCCGGCAAGGTGCGCGCGCAGGTGGTGCAGCTGGGTGCCGCCGGCGAGCAGGGCGGTGTGCCCGCGCTGGAGCTGCGCGGCGGCCTGGCGGCCGGCGCCCAGGTGCTGACGGCCGCGGCGGGCGCGGTTGCGGAGGGCAGCCTCGTGCGCGTGGCGCCCACGGCCACCTCTGCCGCCAGCGGTGCGGCGCACTGAGCGCGGGACCCGACCATGTGGTTCACCCGACTCTCCATCCAGAACCCGGTGATGGCCGTGATGGTCATGCTCGCCTTCGTGGTGCTGGGCCTGTTCAGCTACCAGCGTCTGGCGGTCGACCAGTTCCCGAACATCGATCTGCCCACCGTGGTGGTGGCAATGGACTATCCGGGCGCCTCGCCCGAGATCGTCGAGGCCGAGGTCACCAAGAAGATCGAGGAGGCCGTCAACACGGTGGCCGGCATCAGCTCGCTGTACTCGCGCTCCTACGAGGGCACGGCGGTGGTGATCATCGAGTTCAACCTCGACATCGACGGCCGCAAGGCCGCCGAAGACGTGCGCGAGAAGGTGGCGCTGATACGCCCGCTGTTGCGCGACGAGGTCAAGGAGCCGCGCATCTCGCGCTTTGATCCGCAGAGCGCACCGGTCTTCAACGTGGCCCTGCTGTCCGAGGACGGCAAGACCAGCACCCAGGACCTCACCACCTGGGCCACCCAGGTGCTGCAAAAGCGCCTGGAGAACGTGCGTGGCGTCGGCTCGGTGCAGGTGGTGGGCGGTCTGCAGCGCCAGATCCAGCTCTTCCTCAAGCCGCAGGCCATGGAGGCCCTGGGCGTGGGCGTGGACCAGGTGCTGGCCGCGGTGAAGAGCGAGAACCAGGAACTGCCGATGGGCAATCTGCGCTCGCGCGAGCAGGAGCGCGTGGTGCAGATCAATGCGCGGCTGAAGCGCCCCGAGGATTTCCGCGACATCGTGGTGGCGCGCCGTGCCGGCACCCCCATCAAGCTCTGGCAGGTGGCCGAGGTGGTGGACGGGCCGCAGGAGGTCGAGAGCCTGGCGCTCTACAACGGCCAGCGCACCGTGCTGCTGTCGGTGCAGAAGAGCCAGGGCGAGAACACCATCGCGGTGGTCGACGGCCTGATGGCGGCGCTCAAGGACGCGCAAGGCCTGACCCCCAAGGGCGTGAAGCTGGAGGTGAACCGCGACAACTCGCGCGCGGTGCGCATCTCGGTGGCCAACGTCAAGCGCACCCTGTTCGAGGGCGCGGCGTTGACGGTGCTGATCGTGTTCCTGTTCCTGAACAGCTGGCGCTCCACCGTCATCACCGGGCTGACGCTGCCGATCGCGCTGATCGGCACCTTTCTGTTCATGTACCTGTTCGGCTTCACCATCAACAACATCACCATGATGGCGCTGTCGCTATGTGTGGGCCTGTTGATCGACGATGCCATCGTGGTGCGCGAGAACATCGTGCGCCATGTGGCGATGGGGGTGAGCCCGCGCCAGGCGGCGCTGGACGGCACCGAGGAGATCGGCCTGGCGGTGCTGGCCACCACGCTGTCCATCGTGGCGGTGTTCCTGCCGATCGGCTTCATGGGCGGCATCGTCGGCAAGTTCTTCCACGAGTTCGGCATCACCATCGTCGCCGCGGTGCTGATCTCGATGTTTGTGAGCTTCACGCTGGACCCGATGCTGTCCAGCGTCTGGCACGACCCGCATGCCGGCCATGGCGCGCCCAAGGAAGGGCCGCTGAGCCTGTACGACCGCACGGTGGGCCGCGTCACCGGCCAGTTCGATCGCTTCACCAACTGGCTGTCCGACGTCTACCAGCTGATCCTCGCCTGGTCGCTCCAGCACAAGGGCAAGACCCTGCTGATCGCGCTGTCGACCCTGGTGCTGAGCTTCGTGCTGCTGGGCGGGGTGGGCAAGGAGTTCGTGCCCAAGGCCGACCTCTCCGAGACCCAGGTGAACTTCTACACCCCGGTGGGCTCCTCGCTGGAGGTGACCGAGGCGCGCGCCCGACAGATCGATGCGGTGCTGCGCGCCATGCCCGAGGTGCGCTACACCGTCACCACCATCAACAGCGGCTTTGCCGCCGGCAAGATCTATGGCGCCATCTATGTGCGCCTGGTGGACCGCAAGGACCGCCAGCGTAGCGTGGCCGATCTCGCCACGCCGCTGCGCGAGAAGCTCGCCACCATCCCGGGCATCACCGTCACCAATATCGGCCAGACCGATCTGGGCGGCGGCAAGAGCCTGCAGTTCTCCATCCAGGGCTCGGACCTGAAGGAGCTGGAACGCATCGCCAACCGCGTCACCGAGAAGCTGCGCCGGGTGCCCGGCCTGGTGGACCTTGACAGCACGCTCAAGCCCAACAAGCCCACCGTTTCGGTGGAGGTGAAGCGCGATGCCGCGGCCGACGTGGGCCTGAACGTGAACGCCCTGGCGAGCTCGCTGCGCACCCTGGTGGCCGGCACCACGGTGGGCAACTGGCGCGCGCCGGACGGCGAGAACTACGACGTCATCGTGCGCCTGCCGCCCGGCCAGCGCGACAGCCTGGCCGATCTGCAAGACCTGCCCCTCAATGTGGCGGCCGCCAGCGACGGCTCGGCGCGCGTGGTGCGGCTGGCCCAGGTGGCCGATATCCTGCCCTCCACCGGACCCAATCAGATCAACCGGCGCGACATGAACCGCGAGATCACCATCGACGGCAACGCCCTGGGGCGCAGCTCGGGCGAGGTCTCGGCCGACATCCAGAAGATCCTGCAGGAAAGCGAGTTCCCGCCCGGCTACCGCTATTCCTTTGGCGGCTCGACCAAGAACATGAACGAGAGCTTCCAGTACGCGGTGGGCGCGCTGGGGCTGGCCATCATCTTCATCTACATGATTCTGGCCAGCCAGTTCAAGAGCTTCCTGCAGCCGCTGGCGCTGATGAGTTCGCTGCCACTGACGCTGATCGGCGTGATCCTGGCGCTGCTGCTGTTCCGCTCCACGCTGAACATGTTCAGCATCATCGGCATCGTCATGCTGATGGGCTTGGTGACCAAGAACGCCATCCTGCTGATCGACTTCGCGATCCGCTCGCGCGAGGGCGAGCATGGCCATGGCGTGGATGCCGAGCCGATGAGCCGCGATGCCGCGCTGCTGCACGCCGCGCGGGTGCGGCTGCGCCCTATCCTGATGACCACGCTGGCGATGGTGTTCGGCATGGTGCCGCTGGCCTTTGCGCTCTCCGAGGGCTCGGAGCAGCGCGCGCCGATGGGCCAGGCGGTGATTGGCGGTGTCATCACCTCCTCGCTGCTGACCCTGGTGGTGGTGCCGGTGATCTACTGCTACCTGGACGATCTGTCGCAATGGGCCAGGCGCAAATGGTCGCGCGGCATGACGGATGGCAATGGCGCAGCGCGCGCCGGGAAATAGAATCGCGCCGGAAGATTTGAGCCAAGGATGAGCATGAACTACGAACAAGCCCGCTTCAACATGATCGAACAGCAGATCCGGCCCTGGAATGTGCTGGACCAGGATGTGCTGGGATTGCTGGCCGCGGTGAAGCGCGAGGACTTCGTGCCCGCCGCCTACCGCGCCATGGCCTTCTCCGACACCGAGCTGCCGCTGGGCGAGGGGCGCAGCACGCTGGCCCCGCGCGTGGAAGCGCGCCTGCTGCAGGAGCTGAAGGTGGCGCGGCATGAGAAGGTGCTGGAGATCGGCACCGGCAGCGGCTTTCTCGCCGCCATGCTGGGGCACCGCGCGCAGCGCGTCGTGACGCTGGAGTCCAGCCCCGAGCTGGCGCGGCAGGCGGCCGAGAACCTGCGCCGCGCCGGCCTCAGCAATGTCACGGTGCGCGAAGCGGCCGGCGCCCAGGGCCTGGCCGGCGAGGCGCCGTTCGACGCCATCCTGCTGTCGGGTTCGGTGGCCGAGGTGCCCGCGGCCCTGCTGGCACAGCTGAAGGTGGGCGGGCGCCTGCTGGCCATCGTGGGCGAGGAGCCGGTGATGCGCGCCACCCTCACCACCCGGGTGGGTGAGAAGGAATACAAGAGCGTCGAGCTGTTCGACACCGCGGCGCCGCGCCTGCCGGGCTTCGAAGCCGCCTCCGGCTTCGTGTTTTGAGCCCTCGCATGCAGCAGATCTCGGTGACGGAACTGCGCGCCATGCTGGACGCGCCGACGCCGCCCCTGCTGCTGGATGTGCGCGAGCCCTGGGAGGTGGCGCTGGCCAGCATCAGCCCGCCCGGCGTCGACACCCTGGCCGTGCCGATGGGGCAGATTCCGGCGGCGCTGGCGCGGCTGGAGCCGGCGCGGCCCGTCGTCTGTTATTGCCATCATGGGATGCGAAGTCTGCAAGTCGTCGCATTTCTTGAGCGCCAGGGCTTTGAAACCGTCTATAACCTCGCCGGCGGCATCGAGGCCTGGTCTTGCGAGCAAGACCCCATGGTGCCCAGATATTGATCCGAACCCTCCCTTATTTGGGACCTAACTATGCTGCAAGGAAGCGTCATGCCTGCTGTCCGTGAGAACAAGTCGAACAAAGCGCGCACCGCATTGCGCCTGAGCACCCTCGCCATGGCGCTCGGCCTCTTCGGTGCAGGCGCGCAGGCACAGAGCCTGAACGAGCTCTATGACGCGGCGCGGGCCTATGACGCCACCTACCTGGCCGCGCGTGCCCAGGCCGATTCGGCGCAGTACAAGGCGGCGCAGGCCGACGCGCTGGCGCGTCCCACCCTGGGTCTGGGCGCTTCCGCCACGCACCAGCGTGTCGACCCGCCGAGCGGCGGCAACCTCAATTCCGACACCTTGCAGGCCGGGCTGAAGGGCAGCTATGCGCTCTACAACCGCGGCAATGCGCTCACCATCGACCAGGCCCAGCGCGCCCTGGGCGTGGCGCAGGCGGATCTGGAATCCGCCGAGCAGGACCTGATCTTCCGCGTGGCCCAGGCCTACTTCGACGTGCTTGCGGCCGGCGACACGCTCGCCACCACGCGCGCCAACAAAACGGCCATCAGCGAGCAACTGGCCTCGGCCAAGCGCAATTTCGAGGTCGGCACGGCCACCATCACCGATACGCGCGAGGCGCAGGCCAAGTACGACCTGGCGACGGCGCAGGAACTGGCGGCCGACAACGATCTGCGCGTCAAGCGCGTGACGCTGGACCAGATCGTCGGCCGCGTGGGCGTGGAACCCAAGCCCCTGGCGGTGCCGGTGGCCCTGCCGGCGCTGCCGTCCACCAATGTGGACACCTGGGTGGCGCAGGCCGACGAGCAGCACCCCGGCGTGCGCAAGGCGCGCCTGGGGCTGGAGGTGGCACAGCTGGAGACGCAGAAGGCCAAGGCCGCCGAGGGCGTGACGGTGGACCTGAACGGCAGCCTGGGTGCGCAGAACCTGCACAACAACCTGAGCGGCCTGGCCGCCGCCCAGTCGGGCGTGGGCACCACCAAGAACGCCTCGCTGGGCGTCACCGTGAGCTTCCCGCTCTATACCGGCGGCGCGACGCAGAACCGCATCAAGGAGACCCTCAAGCTGGAGGAGAAGTCGCGCAACGACCTGGACTATGCGCGGCGCTTTGTCTCCGAGAAGACCAAGAGCACCTTCTTCCGCTGGCAGTCCAGCATGGCCCAGGTGAAGGCCTATGAGGCGGCCGAGTCGTCCAGCAAGCTGGCGCTGGAAGCGACCCAGCTGGGCTACAAGGTCGGCGTGCGCGTCAACCTGGACGTGCTGAATGCCCAGACCCAGCTCTACAGCACCCAGCAGAACCTGGCCAAGGCGCGCTACGACACCGTGCTGCTGAGCCTGGCGCTGCGCCAGGCCGCCGGCCAGCTGCGCCCCGATGACGTGGCCGCGGTGAACCATCTGCTCGCCAAGTAAGCCGGCCCCGCATCGGTCAACCGCCACGGCCGCCGGCCCTGGCGGTTTTTTCATGCTTGGGCGCGGGCTCCGTCGGGGTCAGGTCTTGCATGGCCGGCCGCAGCGGCGCGTGCTCGCGCAGGCTGCGCAGGATGATGGCGGTGGAGGTCTCGGAGAGCGCGCAATAGCGCTGCAGCACCTGCTCCAGATGCGCCACGTCGCGCACCGCGATCTCCAGGATCCAGCTGTCCTCGCCGGTGACGTTGTAGGCGGTCAGCACCTCGGGGCTGGCCTCGATGGCGCGGCGCATGCGCGGCTCGTCGCAGCGGCCCACGCGTATCACGCCGCGGATCGCATAACCCAGCTTGGCGCTGTCCACCACCGCGCGGTAGCCGGTGATGACGCCCAGCGCCTCCAGCTTGCGCACCCGCTCGGTGACGGCCGGCTGCGAGAGAAACACGCGCCGGCCCAGCTCGGCCATGCTGAGGCGGGCGTCCACCTGGAGCTCGGCAAGAATGCGGCTGTCATGGTGGTCCAGGTCATCGATCATGATTTCAAAGGCTGCATGGCGGAATTTCCATGAAGTTTAAGGAAATTCCGCGATCAAGTCTTGAAGATTGCATTCAAGGGTGCGGCCTATTTGCTTAGCATTTGAGCCATGAATCAAACCGCAAGCCTGCCCGCCGGCACCGGCCTCAGCCCCCGCATCCTGGCCTGCCTGGCCGCCACCTGGCTGGTCTGGGGCTCGACCTATCTGGCCATCAAATACGCCTTGCTGAGCTTCCCGCCCTTCTTCCAGATGGGCTCGCGCTTTCTGGTGGCGGGCGTGGTGCTGGCGCTCTGGATGCGCGGCCGCGGCGCACCCTGGCCGAACCGGCGCCAGTGGCTCAATGCCCTGGTGGTGGGCGGGCTGATGCTGGGCGGTGGCATGGGCGGCACGGCCACCGCGGAGCAAAGCGTCGGCTCGGGCCTGGTGGTGGCCTTCATCGCGGTGATGCCGCTGATGATCGCGGCGCTGAACCTGTTGTGGCGCGTGATCCCCTCGCGCCTGGAGCTGGCCGGCATCGCGGTGGGGCTGGTGGGCGTGCTGATGCTGACGCTGGGGCAGGGCTTCGGCGCCTCGCCGGCGGGGCTGGTGGCGATCACGACCGCCTGCGCCTGCTGGGCGGTCGGCAGCGTGCTGTCGCAGCGCGCGCTGCCGCTGGCGCCGGGTGCGATGGGCTTTGCCAGCGAGATGCTGGCGGGCGGCCTGGTGCTGATGCTGCTGAGCCTGGGCAGCGGCGAGACCCTGAGCCAGCCGCTGCGTGCCGAGGCGGTGCTGGCCTGGAGCTATCTGGTGGTGTTCGGCTCGCTGATCGCCTTCAACGCCTACATGCTCTTGCTCGCCGAGGCCTCGGCCTCGCTGGCGTCCAGCTACTCCTTCGTCAACCCGGTGATCGCGATGCTGCTGGGGGTGGCGGTGGCGGGCGAGGTGATCAGCGCTTTTGAATGGCTGGCGGCCCTGGTGGTGCTGGTGGGGGTGGTGCTGCTGATGCTGGGGCGGCGGCGCTGAGCAAGGCTGTTCATCCAGGCTGCCGCGCTTGGGTGAGAATGCCGGGCGCTTTCCCATCCCGCCCGCCCATGCTCTATCTGCTTTCTCCCGCCAAGTCGCTCGATTACGAAACCCCGGTGCCCGCGGCCATCGCCAAGCTGGCGACCCAGCCGCAATTCGTGCCCGAGGCCCAGGCCTTGATCGATCTGCTGCGCCCCAAGAGTGCGGCCGAGGTGGGCGAGTTGATGGAGTTGTCGCAGGCGCTCGCGGAGCTGAACGTGGCGCGCTACGCGGCCTGGACGCCGGCGTTCACGCCCGCCAACAGCAAGCCCTGCGTGCTTGCCTTCAACGGCGATGTCTACGACGGCCTGCAGGCGCGCAGCCTCAGCGCTGCGGATCTGCGCTGGGCCCAGCAGCACCTGGCCATCCTCTCGGGCCTCTACGGCGTGCTGCGCCCGCTCGACCTGATGCAGCCCTACCGGCTGGAGATGGGGACAGGTCTTGCCAACCCGCGGGGCCGCAATCTCTACGCCTACTGGGGCGAGCGCCTGGCCGAGCATCTGAACCAGCGCGCCGCCGCCGAGAAGGTGCCGGTGATCGTCAACCTGGCCTCGCAGGAATACTTCAAGGCGGCCGACCGGCCGAGCCTGAAGCCGCGCGTGATCGAGTGCCAGTTCGAGGACTGGAAGAACGGCAAGTACAAGGTCATCAGCTTTTTTGCCAAGCGTGCGCGCGGGCTGATGGCGCGCTATGCGATCACCGAGCGCATCGATCGGCCCGAGGGCCTGAGCGCCTTTGCGGCCGACGGCTACCGTTTCGATGCCGGGCAGTCCACGCCCGAGCGATTGTTGTTCCGGCGCCGCGTCGAGTAGCGGGCGCTTTGGGCAGAATGTTCGCCCATGAGTACGCAAACCATCACCGGCGAACTGCGTCGCTGGATTCAGGACCATGCCCAGGCGGGCACCTCGCGCGAGACGATTCTGCAGTCGATGTGCGCCAGCGGCTGGTCGCAAAGCGTGGCCCTGCAGGCCCTCGCCGAGACCCTGGACGGGGCCTCCCCCGAACTGCCGCCGCCATCGCCGGTGCCCGAACCGGATCTGCGCCGCTCGCCGGCCGAGATCCCGCTGAGCGACCGGCGCGTGCAGGTGCTGCTGCGCGTCGAGCATCCGCGCGTGGTGGTGTTCGGCGGCCTGCTGTCGCATGAGGAGTGCGATGCGATGGTGGCGGCCGCCACGCGGCGGCTGGCGCGCTCCGAGACCGTGGCCAACGACAAGGATGGCAGCGAGATCAACGCGGCCCGCACCAGCGAGGGCATGTTCTTCGAGCGCGCCGAGAACGAGATCTGCGCCCGCGTGGAGGCGCGCATCGCCGAGCTGCTGCGCTGGCCGGTGGAGAACGGCGAGGGTTTGCAGGTGCTGCATTACCGCGCCGGAGCCGAGTACCTGCCGCATTACGACTACTTCGATCCCACCCATGCCAGCACGCCGGCGATCCTGGCGCGTGGCGGCCAGCGCGTCGGCACCCTGGTGATGTACCTCAACACGCCGGAGCAGGGCGGCTCGACGGTGTTCCCCGACATCAAGCTGGACGTGGCGCCCATCAAGGGCAATGCGGTGTTCTTCAGCTACGAGCGCGCGCACCCCTCGACCCTGACCCTGCACGGCGGTTCGCCCGTGCTGGCGGGCGAGAAGTGGGTGGCGACCAAGTGGATGCGCGAACGCGAGTTCACTTGATCTTGCACCGCTCGGCACGCGCCGGCTGGCGCTAGACTGGCGCTGTTGCTGCAGTTCTGCGGCGCCCCCTTTTGGAGTTCCGACATGAAGAAATCAATGCTGGGCCTGGCCCTGGCCGCCTTGTTCGCCACCGCCAGCTTTGCCCAGACGGCCACCCCGGTGGTGCAGCCGCCCGCGCCCGCAGTGCTGGGCCAGGCGGTGACCGAGACCGCCGCACCGGCTGCACCCGCTGCTAGCGCCAAGGCGGCGGTGAAGCACAAGACCAAGAAGGCCAAGAAGGCTGCCAAGAAGGGCGCCAAGAAGACGCTGGCCGCGCACGCCAAGCACAGCAGCAAGCTGAGCGCCAAGGCCAAGAAGCAGCACAAGCTGCAGGCCTGAGACGCCGGCGCGTCAGCGCCTGAGCGGCAGCTGGCTCTGCTTCAGCTGCCGCAGCACGAAGCTGGACTTGCTGTGCCGGATGCCGGGAATCTTGTAGAGGCGTTCGCGCAGCAGGCGCTCGTAGTCGCGCGTGTCCGCCACCGCGATGCGCACGTAGTAGTCGTAGTCGCCCGAGACCAGGAAGGCTTCCAGCACTTCGGGGATCTGCTCGAGGGCACGGCCGAATTCGAACAAGGCCTCGTCCGAATGGCTCTCCAGCGTCACCTGCACGATCACCGTGTCGCCCAGCCCGATCAGGGCCGGGTTCACGCGCACCGAATAGCCCTCGATCACCCCGGCCGCCTCCATGCGCTTGATGCGCGTCCAGCAGGGTGAGCTTGTCAGGCCCACCAGTTCGCTGAGCTGCTGCAGGCTCATGCGCGCGTCCTGCTGCAGGGCGCTCAGGATGGCGATGTCGAATTTGTCCAGGGTCATGCTGTGGTTCGATCGTTGCGCAGAATGATTTGCTGAATTCGGCGAATTCGCGCGGAAGAATAGCAGCCTTTGCTGGGGCGATTGCGGCAAAGTCTCGGGCATGTCTGCTACTCACGCTACGCCCTGCAATGGCGCCCAATCGCTCATCGCCACCCTGCTGGCCCTGGGCGTCGATACCGTTTTTGGCTACCCCGGCGGCGCCGTGCTGCCGCTCTATGACGCCTTGCATGGCGAGCCGCGCCTGCGCCATGTGCTGGTGCGGCACGAACAGGCTGCCGTGCATGCGGCCGAGGGCTATGCGCGCAGCACCGGCCGGCTGGGCGTGGTGTTCGTGACCTCGGGGCCGGGCATGAGCAACACCACCACCGGGCTGCTGGATGCGCTGTGCGATTCGGTGCCGGTGCTGTGCGTCAGCGGGCAGGTGGCGACCAGCGCCATCGGCACCGACGCCTTCCAAGAATGCGATGCCCTGGGCATCTCCAGGCCGGTGACCAAATGGAATGCCCAGGTGCGCGCCGCCGATGATGTGGCGGCCATCGTTGCCGAGGCCTGCGCGCGCGCCATGGGCGGGCGGCCCGGTCCGGTGCTGGTGGACCTGCCCAAGGACGTGCAGCTGGCGCCGCTGCTGCGGCCGCAGGCAGGGCTGCCCGTGCATGGCGCGATCGCCGAAGAGCCGCCTGCGGGGGACTCGATCGACGCCGCCCTGGCGCTGCTGCGCCAGGCCCGGCGCCCGGTGTTCTACGGCGGCGGCGGGCTCATCAATGCCGGCCCGGCCGCCTGCGAACTGTTCACGCAGCTGGTGCGCCGCAGCGGCGCGCCCTGCACGCTCACCTTGCTGGGGCTGGGCGCCTTCCCGGCCTCGGACCCGCAATTCCTGGGCATGCTGGGCATGCATGGCACGCTGGAGGCCAACCTGGCCATGCACCATGCCGACCTGGTGGTGTGCGTCGGCGCGCGTTTCGATGACCGGGTGACCGGCCGGCTGGACGGCTTCTGCCCCGGCGCCAAGGTGATCCACCTCGACATCGACCCGCGCTCCATCCACAAGGTGGTGCGCGCCGACGTTGCCTTGCGCGGCGATTGCCTGCCCAGCCTGCGTGCCTTGCTGGCGGGCAGGGTGGCCGCGCCGGACCTCGGCCCCTGGTGGGCGCGCATCGAGCGTTGGCGTGCCCAGCACAGCCTGAGCTTCGAGGACGAGCGCGATCGCATCCTGCCCCAGGCCCTGATGAGCCGCCTGCAGGCCGCGCTGGCCGGGCGCGATGCCATCGTCTCCACCGATGTGGGCCAGCACCAGATGTGGGCCGCGCAGCATCTGCGCTTCGAGCGCCCGCAACGTTGGCTGACCTCGGGCGGCGCCGGCACCATGGGCTATGGCCTGCCGGCGGCCATCGGCGCGCAGATTGCGCATCCCGACAAGCTGGTGGTCTGCGTCAGCGGCGACGCTTCGGTGCTGATGAATATCCAGG
This sequence comes from Paucibacter sediminis, assembly GCF_030254645.1. Taxonomy (NCBI): domain Bacteria; kingdom Pseudomonadati; phylum Pseudomonadota; class Betaproteobacteria; order Burkholderiales; family Sphaerotilaceae; genus Roseateles; species Paucibacter sediminis. The sequence goes on along the minus strand of NZ_CP116346.1, from coordinate 4,659,154 downwards.
AGCTTTCTACCGCCGTGCAGCACCGCACGCCGGTCAAGCTGGTGCTCTCGAACAACGGCTATATGGGCATGGTGCGGCAGTGGCAGGAGCTGATCCACGGCGGCCGCTACAGCCACAGCTATACCGAGGCGCTGCCGGACTTCGTGGCACTGGCGCGCGCGTTTGGCTGGCAGGCCCAGCGCGTCAGCGAGCGCGGGCAACTCGACGCGGCCTTGCGTACCTGCCTGCAAGCCGAGGGGCCGTATTTTCTGGATGTGGCGGTGGCGGCGCAGGAGAACTGCTTCCCGATGATTCCGGCCGGTGCCAGCCATGCCGAGGTATGGTTGAGCAAGGATCGCGTCTATCGCGAACCGGCATGAAAAAAGCACCCCGCGGGGTGCTTTTTTTCGCTGCGCCGAGCCGTTGGCTCAGACGCGCTTGCGGTACTCGTGGGTACGCGTGTCGATTTCGATCTTGTCGCCCTGGGCCACGAAGATGGGCACCGGGATTTCGAAGCCGGTGGAGATCTTGGCAGGCTTGAGCACCTTGCCCGAGGTGTCGCCCTTGACGGCCGGCTCGGTCCAGGTCACTTCGCGCACCAGCGAGGTGGGCAGTTCGACCGAGATGGCCTTGCCGTCGTAGAACACCACTTCCACGGGCATGTTGTCTTCCAGATACTGGATGGCATCGCCCATGTTCTCGGCTTCCACCTCGAACTGGTTGTACTCGGAGTCCATGAACACATACATCGGGTCGGCGAAGTAGGTGTAGGTGCAATCCTTCTTGTCCAGAATGATCTGGTCCATCTTGTCGTCGGCCTTGAAGACGACTTCGGTGCCCGAGTTGTTCAACAGGCTCTTGAGCTTCATACGCACGGTCGCGGCATTGCGGCCGCCGCGGCTGTATTCGGTCTTGAGCACAACCATGGGGTCCTTGCCGTGCATGATCACGTTGCCGGCGCGAATTTCCTGAGCGATCTTCATGTTGATTCCGAGAGATTGGGAGGCCAGATTGGGGCAGGGCTACCGTCGCATCAAGCGCGACAGCACCGTCATTGCTGCCTAGGCGCACCCGCAAGCCTGGTATCGGGCGCGACGAAACCCGGCATTTTAGCCTGATTCGGCGACGAATCGGAGCAACTGGCTGCACAGATCCTCGGCCTTGCTCATTTCGTCACGCCACCGCAGCGCCTGCTGCCGGCCTGGCTTGAGGCGGGTCAACCAGGCCCTGCCGGCCTCGGGCGACCAGGGCGCCAGGCCGTTCCAGGCACGCCAGACCTGGCGCAGCGCGGCCGCCCCGTCGGGGTCGGCATGGGCCAGATACTGGTTCATGAAGGCCTCCAGCTTCGGGCCATGCGCGCCATCGTCTTGTGGATAGATATGCCACAGCAGCGGTTTGCCGGCCCAGAGGGCGCGCACCAGCGAGTCTTCGCCGCGCACCAGATTCAGGTCGCAGGACCAGAGCAGGCGGTCGTAGTCTGCCTGGCTCAAGTAGGGCAGGGAGATGCAGCGCAGCGCTTGCAAGACCGCCGCCGCTGCGGGCACCTGCTGCTGTGGCGCGCCGGGGCAGAGCAGCAGCAGGGTGGGCGCCTCGGCCAGACTGGCCAGCAGCTGAGGCCAGGCGGCGTTGGCGTAGCAGAACACGCTCAGCACGCGCTCGCCCTCGCGCGGCTGCCAGCCGCGCGCGGCCAGCCAGGCGGGCGCATCGAAGGCCGCCTGGGCGTCCAGCAGGCCGGGCTCGCGCAGCAGGCCGCCGGTGCGTGCGGTGAAGCCGGGGTAGAAGAACCATTTGTCGAGCCCGCGGCCCGGCCCCGCGAGCTGCGGCGAGCGCAGGCGGTGCGAGCGTTCCACATAGGGTTCGGCGCTGAGGTATTCGAGGTTGATCCAGCAGGGCGCCTTGGGGCGTGCCGCCATGCGCTGCACAAAGGCCGCCGGCAGCTCGCAGCCGAAGGTCTCCAGCACCACGTCGCCGGGCAGCGCTTCGTGCTCGGCCTCGTCCCAGGGCCGCACCTGCAGGCCCGCCGGCAGGCCATCGTCGGCCATCCAGCGCAGGGCCGAGGCATCGTCGACCCACAGCCGCAGCTGCTGGCCGCGCTGGGCAAGATCGCGCGCCAGCCGCAGGCACACGCCGATGTCGCCATAGTTGTCGACCACCCGGCAAAACACATCCCATTGCAGTGCTGACGTCATGGCGCAGGATTATGGGCGGTGCCCGCGGCACAATGCCGGCCCATGAGTGATGTGCCCGTCAAGCCGCCAAGCCCCCCGCAGCCTTCGCCGCCGCTGTCACCGGTGCCGGAGCAGGCCGCCGAACTGGGTGAGCAGGCCCTGGCCGGCTGGGCGCAGGAGCGCGAGCAGGTCGAGGCGGCCGAGGCGCGGCGCGTGGCCGAGGTCGAGAAGGTGGCCCGCGAGGTGCGCGAGCAGGTGCTGGCCGAGGTGCTGGCACTGCCGCCGCTGCCCGGCGTGTACCGCTACTTCGATGCCCAGGATCAGGTGCTCTATGTGGGCAAGGCCAAGAACCTGAAGAAGCGCGTCTCCAGCTATTTCCAGAAGGACCATGGCGGCACCCGCATCGGCCTGATGGTGGCGCGCATCGCGCGGCTCGAGACCACGGTGGTGCGCACCGAGGCCGAGGCCCTGCTGCTCGAGAACAACCTCATCAAGGCGCTGAACCCACGCTTCAACATCCTGTTCCGGGACGACAAGAGCTACCCCTATCTGAAGCTCAGCGGCCATGCCTTTCCACGCGTGAGCTATTACCGCGGCGCGGTGGATCGGCGCCATCGCTATTTCGGGCCCTTCCCGAGTGCCTGGGCGGTGAAGGAATCGATACAGCTGATACAGAAGGTGTTTCGCCTGCGCACCTGCGAGGACACGGTGTTCAACAACCGCAGCCGGCCCTGCCTGCTGTACCAGATCCGGCGCTGCTCGGGGCCCTGCGTGCCCGCGGGGCAGGGGCCCGAGTACGCGCGCAACGTCGCCAATGCCGAGCGCTTCCTGCTGGGCGAGACCGACGAGGTGATGCAGGGCCTGCAGGTACAGATGATGGCTTATGCGGATGCCATGCAGTACGAATTGGCGGCCGAGGTGCGCAACCAGATCAGCTCGCTGTCCAAGGTTTTGCAGCAGCAGGCGGTGGACGAGAACAGCGCCAGCGGCCGCGACCGCGACGTCGACATCCTGGCGGTCAAGGTGCAGGGGGGGCGCGCCTGCGTCAATCTGGCAATGGTGCGCGGCGGCCGCCACCTGGGCGACCGCGCCTACTTTCCCAAGCATGTGGACGATGCCGCCGCGGTGCTGCTGGAGGATGATGAGGAGACGGGTGGCGCGCGCCCCAGCGTCGAGCGCCAGGTGCTGGAGGCCTTCATCGCCCAGCATTACCTGGAGGCCGCCGTGCCCGCCCTGCTGATTCCCAGCGAGGCGGTGGACGAGACCCTGGCCGTGGCGTTGAGCGAGCAGGCCGGCTACAAGGTCAGCACGCAGGCGCAGCCGCGCGGTCAGCGTCGCATCTGGCAGGAGATGTGCGTGAAGGGCGCCGAACTGGCGCTGGCGCGGCTGCTGTCGGAGGAGGGCTCGCAGCAGGCCCGCACCCTCGCTCTGGCGGAGGCGCTGGATCTGAGCGTGCCCGAGCTCGACAAGTTCCGCATCGAATGCTTCGACATCAGCCATACCGCGGGAGAGGCCACCATGGCCTCCTGCGTGGTGTTCGAAGATCACCAGATGCAGAGCGGCCAGTACCGCCGCTACAACATCGAGGGCATCACCGGCGGTGACGACTATGCGGCGATGCGCCAGGTGCTGACACGCCGCTACAGCAAGCTGGCCGAAGGGGCGCAGCTGGGCACGGCGCGGTTGCCGGACCTGGTGCTGGTCGATGGCGGCAAGGGCCAGGTGGCGATGGCGCGCGAGGTCTTCGAGGAGCTGGGCTTGGACCTCGGCCTGATCGTCGGCGTCGAGAAGGGCGAGGGGCGCAAGGTCGGCCTGGAAGAGCTGGTGTTTGCCGATGGCCGCGAGAAGGTTTATCTGGGGCGTGACTCCGCTGCGCTGATGCTGGTGGCGCAGATCCGTGACGAGGCGCACCGCTTTGCCATCACCGGCATGAGGGCCAAACGTGCCGCGGTGCGCACCGGCGGCTCACGCCTGGAAGATGTGCCTGGCGTCGGCCCCAAGAAGCGCGCCCAGCTGTTGCAGCGCTTTGGCGGTGTACGCGGCGTGGCCACCGCCAGTGTGGACGAGATTGCCAGCGTGAAAGGCATCTCCAAGGAACTTGCCGAGGAAATCTATCGTGTCCTGCATTGATGTACTGATGAACAAGCGTGGCGGCCGTGGGCTGTGGTCCTGCCTGGGGCTGGGTCTGGTGCTGGCGGGCTGTTCTTCGGGGCCGTCGGCACCGCCCGCCGGGGAGACCGCGGCACCGGCAGCACCGGCCGCCGCGGCCACGGCGGAGCCGCATGGCAAGGCGCCTGCGCCACCCGTGGCGAAGAACGGGACCGCGGCACTCGCGCCGCCCAAGCCGGTGCGCACGCACGACGAGTTGCGCAAGCAGGCCGCGCTGCGTTTGGTGGAAGCCAATCCGGATCGCACCTATATGGGCGAGGTGCCGGCGGTGCTGCTGGCCATCCCGGTGCTGGAGATCGAGCTGCGCCAGGATGGCAGCGTGAAAAACATTCATGTGCTTCGCAAGCCCGGTCAGGCCCTGGACACGGTGCAACTGGCCATCGATGCGGTGCACCGTGCCGCGCCCTTCGGCAACGTCGCGCGTCTGCCGCAGCCCTGGAAGTTCAACGAGGTGTTCCTGTTCAACGATCAGCGCCGCTTTAAGCCGCGCACGCTGGACTGAAACGGGCTGCATCAGCAATAAAGCGACAAAGCCGAGGCAAAGCGAAGGCAAAGCGTCCGGGCGACCCGGCGTGGTGCATGCTTTTGGGCACAATGCCCGCATGTTCTTCACGCTGCCAACCATCCTGACCTGGGCCCGCATCGTGGCCATCCCGCTGATTGTCGGGGTGTTCCACCTTGAGATCTCGCCGGCCCAGCAGAACCTGCTGGCCACGGTGCTGTTCGTGGCGGTGGCCCTGACCGATTGGCTGGACGGCTATCTGGCGCGCAAGCTCAACCAGACCTCGTCCTTCGGCGCATTCCTGGATCCGGTGGCCGACAAGTTCCTGGTCTGCGCCGCGCTGCTGGTGCTGCTGGAACTGGGGCGTGTGAACGCGCTGGTGGCATTGGTGATCATCGGCCGCGAGATCGCGATTTCGGCGCTGCGCGAATGGATGGCGCAGATCGGTGCCTCGCGCAGCGTGGCCGTGCACATGGTGGGCAAGCTCAAGACCACGGTGCAGATGGTGGCCATCCCCTTCCTGCTGTTCGATGGCCCCTTGTTCGGCGTGATCAACACCCATGTCTGGGGCACCGCCCTGATTCTGGCGGCGGTGGTGCTGACGATCTGGTCGATGGTCTACTACCTGCAGAAGGCCCTGCCCGAGATTCGCGCCAAGGCACGATGAGGCGCTGGCGCGATCGCGATGGACGCGCGGCTTGAACGCTGGCAGGCCTATGTGCCTGCCGTCTTCGTGGCGATCTGGAGCACCGGCTTCGTGGCCGCCCGGCTGGGCATGCCCCACGCGCCTGCCGCCAGTTTTCTGGCGCTGCGTTTTGCGCTCTCGGCACTGTGCTTTGGCCTCTGGGCGCTGCTGGGCCGCGCGGCATGGCCGAGCGGGCGGGCGCAATGGGGGCATCTGGCCGTGGTGGGTGGGCTCGTGCACGGGGTTTATCTGCTGTCCTCCTGGAGTGCCGTCAAGCTCGGGCTGGGGGCGGGCACGATGGCGCTGATCGCCGGCATGCAGCCGCTATTGACGGCGCTCTGGTTCTCGCTGTCGTCGGCCGATGCCGCCGAGCGCCTGGGGCCGCGCCAGTGGCTGGGTCTGCTGCTGGGGGCTGCGGGCGTGCTGGTGGTGGTGTCGAGCAAGCTCGGCGCCGGCGAGGCCTCGGCGGCCAACATCCTGTTGGGCTTGCTGGGCCTGTGCGGCATCACGGCGGGCAGCATCTATCAGCGCCGCTTTCTGGCGCCCTGCGACACGCGCAGCGCCATGGGCATCCAGCTGGCGGCGGCCTGTCTGCTGAGCCTGCCGCTGCTGCCCTTCGAGACGCAGTCGATGCAATGGCATGGCGATCTGGTGGCGGCCATGCTGTGGTCGGTGCTGGTGCTGACTCTGGGCGGTAGCTCGCTGCTCTTCATCATGCTCAAGCATGGCGCGGCCACGCGCGTCAGCAGCCTGATGTTTCTGACCCCGCCCTGTGCCGCCCTGATTGCGCATTTCTGGTTCGGCGAGAGTCTGGCTTGGGCGGTGGTGCTGGGTATGGGCCTGAGCGCCCTGGGAGTGCGGCTGGTGATGCGCTGAGACGGCGCCTCTGGCCGCGTCCGACTGTGCCAAAAGTCCCGCCTCCCCCATGATTTGTATCGGGGCTTTTCCCTGCTCGGTGGGGCTGTTGATTGCGTCTAGAATCCGCTTCCCGCGGTGGTTTCGGTCGTCGCTTCGCAGGCGCTGCGTGCGTGCAGTTGCCGGGTGCCGGAGCCCGTGGGCAAGACATTTCTCTTCGCTGACTGATGTGCGCCGAGATGGCGCCGTCGTGGTGCAAGCCGGTCGCGTCGTGCAGTGAAACCTACTGAGGGGGTACCTTCGTGAACAAGTCCGAACTGATCGAGCACATTGCCAAGCAGGCCGACATTTCCAAGGCGGCGGCGGGGCGTGCGCTGGAGGCGCTGATTGGTGGTGTGAAGACCACGTTGAAGAAGAATGGCTCGGTTTCTCTGGTAGGCTTCGGCACCTTCAGCGTCACGAAGCGTGCCGCACGCAGCGGGCGCAATCCGCGTACCGGCGACACGATCAAGATCAAGTCGGCCAAGGTGCCCAAGTTCCGCCCTGGCAAGGCGCTCAAGGACGCGGTGAACTGATCGACAGGTCAGCTGCAATTCCCGGAATACCGGGCGCTTAGCTCAGTTGGTAGAGCGGCTCCCTTACACGGAGTAGGTCGGCGGTTCGAGCCCGTCAGCGCCCACCAGTCATGCCTACAAGTTGCGGGCATGGGCAGTGGCTAGAATGTCACCCGACGCAAAGGCGAACCATGGTTCGCCTTTGTCGTGTTTGAGGCCGGGCGAGGGCGGTGCTGTTGGCTGCCGTCAGTCGATCCTGGGCCATGTTTACTCAGCGTTTGAACGCGTAGGCGCTAAGCCTGTCAGAGGTTCTCGATGTTTGATTTCGTACGCAAGCACAACCGACTGTTTCAGTTCCTGTTGCTGATACTGATACTGCCGTCGTTCGTGCTGCTGGGCGTGGAGGGTTACACCCGCTTCATGGACGGCTCGAATGCGGGGGTGGCCAGCGTCGACGGCCGCAAGATCACGCAGGTGGAGTGGGATGCCGCGCACCGCGACCAGGTCGAGCGCATCCGGCGCCAGTCGCCGAATGTGGATCCCAAGCTGCTGGATGCGCCCGAGGTGCGCAAGGAAGCGCTGGAGGGCCTGGTGCGAGAGCGCGTGCTGCAGGCTGCCGCCCAGGCACAACATCTGGTGATCAGCGATGAGCGCCTGCAGAGCCTGTTCCGCAGCGACCCGCAATTCGCTTTTCTGCGCAACCCGGACGGCAGCGTCAACAAGGGCATGCTGGCCGCCCAGGGCATGAACTCCGAGATCTTCGCCTACCGCTTGCGGCAAGACCTGACCCTTCGCCAGGTGCTGCAGCCGATCAGCGCTTCCGGCCTGGGCGGCAACGCCAGCGCCGCACTGGCCTTCGATGCGCTGCTGCAGCGCCGCGAGGTGCAGGTGCAGCGTTTCGATCCCAAGGATTTCGCGGCCAAGCTGGCGCCCAGCGACGCGGAACTGGAAGCCTTCTACAAGGATCCCAAGAACTCTGCGCAGTTCCAGCTGCCGGAGAGCGCCAACATCGAATACGTGGTGCTGGATGCCGAGGCGCTGAAGGCGGGTGCGAGCTTCAGCGAAGAAGATCTGCGCAAGTACTACGAAGAGAACCAGTCGCGCTACAGCGTGGCGGAAGAGCGCCGCGCCAGTCACATCCTGATCAAGGCCGAGAAGTCGGCCGCTGCTGACGAGCGCGCCAAGGCGAAGGCAAAGGCTGAGGCTCTGCTGGCGCAGGCGCGCAAGAACCCGGCCGGCTTTGCCGATCTGGCCAAGGCGAACTCGCAGGACGAAGGTTCGGCGACGCGCGGCGGTGATGTCGATTTCTTCGGCCGTGGCGCCATGGTCAAGCCGTTTGAGGACGCGGCCTTCGCGCTCAAGCAGGGCGAGATCAGCAATGTGATCGAGACGGACTACGGCTATCACATCATCCATCTCACCGGCGTGCGCGGTGGCGACAAGCGCAGCTTCGAGTCGGTGCGGGCCGAGGTCGAGGCCGAGGTGCGCAAGGCGCTGGCGCAGAAACGCTATGCCGAGGTGGCCGAGCAGTTCAGCAACACCGCCTACGAGCAATCCGACAGCCTCAAGCCGGTGGCTGAGAAGCTCAAGCTGACGATCCAGACGGCCACGGTGCAGCGCAGCCCGGCGCCCGGCGCGACCGGCCCGCTTGCCTCGGCCAAGCTGCTTGAGGCCGTGTTTGGCGTCGAGGCATTGCGCAACAAGCGCAATACCGAAGCGGTGGAGACGGGCTCCAGCCAACTGGTTTCTGCGCGCGTTGTGCAGCACAACCCGGCGCGCCTGCAGGCCTTGGCGGATGTGCTGCCGCAGGTGCGCGAACAACTGTTGCGCAAGCTGTCGCGCGAACTGGCGGCCAAGGCGGGCCAGGAGCGTCTGGCGGCCCTGCAAAAGGCGGACGATGTGGCCGGCCTGGATGCCGCCATGCTGGTGTCGCGCGCCCAACCGGGCAAGCTGAGTGGCAAGGCCCTTGAGGCGGTACTGCGCGCCGACGTCAGCAAGTTGCCGACCCATGTGGGTGTGGACACGGAAGACGGCAGCTATCTGGTGGTGCGCATCAGCAAGATCGAGGCGCGTGATCCGGCCGTGGTGGATGCCAAGCGCGCCCAGGCGCAGTACACGCAAGCCTGGACCGCCGCCGAGGGCCAGGCCTTCTATGGCGCCTTGAAAGCGCACCACAAGGCGACGCTGAAGGTCTCGGCCGTAGCGGCGGCAGCCTCCGCGGCGAGCAATTGAAAATAGTGCTTCCCAAGAAGATTTAAATCGGCCTATAATCGTAGGCTCTGCGGTGGCTGTAGCTCAGTTGGTAGAGTCCAGGATTGTGATTCCTGTTGTCGTGGGTTCGAGTCCCATCAGCCACCCCAAATAATTCAAAGGCCCCGCGGCGCAAGCCCCGGGGTCTTTTGCATTGGCGGTTTCAACGCCTCAATTTGCGGACTTGCGTCACTGTACGTTTATACAGTACATTCGTATCCATGCTTGCCGCCTGGCAAGTCGAGTGGGCTGCCGGCCCGCTCTAGCGTTGGAGCGACATGATGCAAGTGCGAGTGAAACTGGGCAAACTGATCTCCCTGGCGAGCTTGGCCAAGGATCCGCAGAACTGGATCAGCTTGATTGCGGTGGTGACGCTGCTGGGGCTGTGCGGCGGCGTCTTCGATCCGCACGAGGGGCGGCAAGAGGCGCACATGGCGCAGACCGAGGGTTCAAGCCACCTGGTGGTCCTGCAGGCGCAGGCCGATGGATCGGGTGAGCGCCTTTAGACCAGGCCTTGCTTGCTGGCCAGAACGGCAGCCTCGGCGCGGCTCGACACGTTCAGTTTCTTGTAGATCGACTTGATGTGGTCGTTCACGGTGAACCACTTGATGCCCATCAGGTTGGAGATTTCCTTGATGGTGAAGCCCTTGCTGAGATAGGTCAGCACTTCGTTTTCACGGGGCGTCAGGCGCTCCCATTCCGGTGCGGGGTCCAACACCACGCCGCGGTTGCTGTGGGTCGCGGCACTGGAAGACAGGCTGCCAAAGCCGGAGTTCAGGCCCATCGGCCCGCTGTCGCCGGTGGATCCGGGGCGGAAGTGCGAGAGCAGGCGGCGCGCGATCGCGGGTGACAACGGCGGTTGGCCGCGCACGATGCGCTGCAATTCCTCCACCAGCACCTCGAAGCGATCTTCCTTGAGCAGATAGCCATCGGCGCCGCATTGCAGTGCCGGGAAGAGGTGGTCGTCGTCGGAGTAGAGCGTGGTCACGATCTTCACCGCCGGTGTGCCCACCAACTCGGCGAGGAACTCCATGCCATTGCCATCCGGCAGCTCCAGGTCCACCAGAATCAGCTTGAAGCCGAGCTCGGAATTCTCGTGGTTCAGCTTGGCGACCTGACGGCGAGCGCCCTCCAGGTCGCCGACCTCGATGATTTCCATGGCATCACTGAAGCTCTCGCGCACCACGCGGCACAGAAAACTGCGCGCGACCGGGTTGTCTTCGATGATGAGTACTTTGACTGCCATGGCCTGAGATTGAGCTGGTTGCCGGATCCTAGCGCACATGGCCAGGCTTGCATGCCCCGTGAAGAAGGGAGGGGGTGTTGCTTCGAAGTCATTCTCCCCCGCCCGCCGGCAGCCCGCGTTCAGTCGTTGGTAACCACAAGTTTGCCCACCACCTGGCGCGAACTCATGCGCTCGAAGGCTGCGGGCAGCTGTGTCATCGGCAGTACCCGGTCGAGCACCGGTTTCACCAGGCCGCGCGCGTACCACTCAGCCAACTGGCCCAGCATGCGCGCATTGCGTTCGGGTTCGCGCTTGGCGAATTCGCCCCAGAAGACGCCCACGATGGAGGCGCCCTTGAGCAGGGCCAGGTTCAAGGGCAGGGCAGGGATCTCGCCCTGCGCAAAGCCCACCACCAGGTAGCGACCACGCCAAGCGATGGAGCGGAAGGCTTGCTCGGCCAGGCTGCCGCCCACCGGGTCGTAGATCACATCGGGGCCTTTGCCGCCGGTGAGTGCCTTCAGTTCGTCGCGCAGGCTGGCGCTGCTGTAGTTGATGCTGGCGTCTGCTCCCAGTTCGATGCAGCGGGCACATTTCTCGTCGCTGGATGCGGCCGCGATGACGCGGGCACCCGCGGCCTTGGCGATCTGGATGGCGGCCGTGCCGACACCGCCCGCGGCGCCCAGGATCAGCACGGTTTCGCCGGTCTGCAGGGCCGCGCGATCCATCAGCGCATGATGGCTGGTGGCATAGGTGCAGATGAAGGCGGCGGCATCGGCGAACGCAAAGCCCGGAGGCAGTGGCATCGCCAATGCGGCGGGGATGCAGGCATGGGTGGCGAAGCCGCCGGTGCCGGCAAAGGCCGCCACCGCATCGCCGGGTTTGAAACCCTTCACGCCATCGCCAACGGCCTCGACGATGCCGGCGAATTCGGTGCCCGGCACGAAGGGCAGCGGCGGCTTCATCTGGTACTTGTTCTGGACGATCAGCAGGTCCGGAAAGTTCAGGCTGGCGGCCTTGATGGCGACGCGCAGCTGACCGGCTTGTGGCTCGGGCGCGGGCATATCGGTCCAGCGCAGGGCGTCGACGCCGGTGGGGTTCTCGCACAACCAAGCTTGCATGGCTCACTCCTCGATGATGGGACGGCGGATCATAGGCAGGCGCGGCAACGCCGGTGGTCGCTCAGGTGACGCCGCGCCTGCCTACAATGCGCCGCATGCGCATACTGATCGCCAATGATGACGGCTATTTGGCCCCCGGCCTCCAGGCCCTGGTGAAAGCCTGTGAAGGGCTGGGGCAGATCGAGGTGATTGCCCCCGAGCAGAATGCCAGCGGCACCTCGAATGCGTTGACGCTGACGCGGCCCTTGTCGGTGTTCACCGCGTCGAACGGCTTCCGCTACGTGAACGGCACGCCCTCGGACTGCGTCCACGTGGCCCTGACCGGGCTGCTGGACTACAAGCCGGATCTGGTGCTCTCGGGCATCAACAATGGCGCCAATATGGGCGACGACACGCTGTACTCCGGCACCGTGGCTGCGGCCACCGAAGGCTTTCTGTTCGGCATCCCCTCGATCGCGTTTTCCCAGGTGGAGAAGGGCTGGGGGGAATTGGACGCCGCCGCCGCTCTGGCGCGCGAACTGATCCAGCAGGTGGTGGCGGGAGGCCTGGGCCGCCCCTTCCTCTTGAACGTCAACATCCCCAATCGTGCCGATGCCGTGGCCCTGCCCCGCCTGGTGACGCGCCTTGGGCGTCGCCATGCCAGCGAACCGGTGATCAAGCAATCGAGCCCGCGCGGCGAGCCCATCTACTGGATCGGGCCGGCGGGTGACGCGCGCGAGGCCGGCGCGGGCACCGATTTTCATGCCACCGCGGCGGGCGCCGTTTCCATCACGCCCTTGCAGGTTGATCTCACCGATCATGCGGCGCTGCCTGCCTGGCGCGCCAGCCTGGCGTCGAACGGCGGAGCGCGTACTTGAACTCGCCCGGAGCCCGCGGCAAGCGCTTTCCTTTGGCGCTCGACAAGGTCGGCGCCCGCGCCGGCGGCGGCGTGGCGCGCGAGGTGCTGATGCCACAGCGGCATTTGCAGCAGGCCGCTGCCGATGCGGCGCGCCTGACCACGCCGAGCGGGCTTGGCCTGGATTCGGCCGGCGTGCGTCAGCGCATGGTGCAGCGCCTGCGCCTCGATGGCCTGCGTGATGAGCGGGTGCTGGCCGCGCTGGCGCAAGTGCCGCGTCACGAATTCGTGGACACCGCACTGGCAACCCAGGCCTATGAGGACACCAGCCTGCCCATCGGGCATGGTCAGACGATCTCCAAGCCATCGGTGGTGGGCCGCATGATCGAGTTGATGCTGGCCGCGCCCGGCGCGCAGCAGCGCGGCCATCTGGGCAAGACGCTGGAGATCGGCACCGGCTGCGGCTATCAAGCGGCCGTGCTGGCGCAACTGGCCAGGCAGGTGGTGTCGATCGAGCGGCTGCGGCCCCTGCACGACAAGGCCCGCGTCAATCTCGCCGCCATCAAGGCGCTGCACATCCGCCTGCTCTATGGCGACGGCATGCTGGGGCATGCGCCGGCGGCGCCTTACGACAGCATCATCGCCGCCGCCGGTGGCGACGATCTGCCTGCGGCTTGGTTGGCCCAGTTGGCCCCCGGTGGCCGGTTGGTGGCGCCGATGACGGCACCCAGCGGGCGCGGCCAGGTGCTGGTGGTGGTGGACCATCTGGTGGAAGCCGGCGTTAGCCAATTCATACGAAGCCTGCAGGAGTCGGTGCTTTTCGTGCCCCTAAAATCCGGTGTCTTGTAGGCCGCTGACCGAGCCCACGCGGGCCCTGGTTCAGTCTTGCCCCTCAGCCTTTGCAATCGAGAGCGCATGCAACAGATCTTGAATCGTCGATGGACCTCCCTGGCGGCCGGCGCGCTGGTGCTTTTGCTGGCCGCCTGTGCCTCGCCCAGCCACCGCGCGCCCGTCGAGGAGCGCGCCGTGGGTGCGCCTGCCAAGCCGGCGGCCACGCCTTCGCCGACCACGGCCGCGAGCACGACACCCGAGGGCAAGCTGCCGGCCGGCAGCGAGAACGCCGGCAAGCCCGGTTACTACACGGTCAAGCCGGGCGACACCCTGATTCGCGTCGCCCTGGAGAACGGGCAGAGCTGGCGTGATCTGGTGAAGTGGAACGGCCTGGAGAATCCCAATCTGATCGAGGTGGGTCAGGTCTTGCGTGTGGTGGCGCCAGGGGTGGACGCAGCGGGCGTGAATGCCCGCCCGGTCAGTTCGGCCAAGGTCGAAACCAAGCCACTGGACGGCAAGCCGGCTGCGGCTGCCGCAAGTGCGGCATCCGCGGCGGCCAGCGCCGCTGCGCCCGCTCAGTCGACAGCGCCGGCCGTGGCGGCGGCCAAGGAGGGGGACGATGAGCCGCAGTTCGGTTGGCCTGCCGCCGGCGGCATTCTGACGGGCTTCGACGAGGTCAAGAACAAAGGTCTTGCCTTTGCGGGCAAGGCCGGCGATGCTGTGCTTGCCGCCGCCGACGGCCGCGTGATGTATGCAGGATCTGGTTTGCGAGGCTATGGCAACATGATCATCATCAAGCACAACGCCACTTACCTGACGGCGTATGCCCACAACCAGACCCTGCTGGTGAAGGAAGACCAGCCGGTGCGCAAGGGCCAGAAGATTGCCGAGATGGGCTCCAGCGATGCGGACCAGGTCAAGCTGCACTTCGAGGTACGCAAGCAGGGCAAGCCCATAGACCCGGCCAAGCTCTTGCCGGCCCGTTGATGGATGGAGGCGCCGCGTCATGTCACTGCATCGCGTTGCCTCTACCAGCCCGACCCGGCCGCCCATCGACCTGGCCGAGTTTGATGCCGACGCCAAGCCGGCGCCGGATGACGATGACGTGCAGGCGCTGCGCCTGCCGATCACGAATGGTGCCGATGTCGAACTTGGCAATGCGCTGCAGGCCTATCTGCGCGACATTCGCCGCACGCCGCTGCTGACGCCGCAACAGGAATACGACACGGCCGTGCGTGCGCGTGCCGGCGAGTTCGCGGCGCGCCAGGCGATGATCCAGCACAACCTGCGGCTGGTCGTCAGCATTGCCAAGAACTACCTTGGCCGCGGCCTGCCGATGAGCGATCTCATCGAGGAGGGTAATCTCGGCCTTATGCACGCGATCGGCAAGTTCGAGCCCGAGCGCGGCTTCCGCTTTTCTACCTACGCGAGTTGGTGGATACGCCAGAGCATCGAGCGTGCGTTGATGCATCAGGCGCGGCTGGTGCGCCTGCCGGTGCACATCGTGCGTGAGCTCAACCAGGTGCTGAAGGCGCGGCGCGCTTTGGAGGCCCTGGCCAGCCAGAATGGTGGCGAGGCCCAGGTGCGTGCCGACGAGGTCGCCGCGGCGCTGGGGCGGCCGCTCAGCGAGGTTTCCGAGCTGCTGGCCTATGCCGAGCTGCCGAGTTCGCTGGATTCGCCCGTGGACCGCAACGGTGAGGGCGGCGAGTCGATGATGGATTTGGTGGCCGACGAGCAGGCCGTGGATCCGATGGGCCTGCGGCTCAGCCATGAGCTGGAGGAGTTGCTGGCCCATGGGCTGGCGGCGCTGAACGATCGCGAGCGCGAGGTGCTGGCGGGGCGCTATGGCCTGGCCGACCGCGAGCCCGAGACCCTGGATGTGCTGGCCATCCGCCTCGGACTCACGCGCGAGCGCATCCGCCAGATCCAGATCGAGGCGCTCAACAAGCTCAAGCGCAACATGATGCGTCACGGCATCAGCCGCGACGCGATCTTCTGAGGCCGTGAGTCCGGGCGCGGGGCTGGGATAATGCCGCCCCATGACGCAAGTATCTGAATGGCTCAAGGTCGAATCGCTGGACCTGGAAGCCCAAGGTGTGGCCCACAACGAAGAGGGCAAGGTGGTATTCATCGAGGGCGCCCTGCCCGGTGAAGAGGTCCAGGTCCAGGTCGGCCGCAAGAAGAACAACTGGGAGCAGGCCGCGATGGTGGCGATGCGGCGCGAGAGTTCGCAGCGCGTGCGCCCCGGCTGCCCGAACTTCGGTCTGCATGCCGGCGCTTGCGGGGGCTGCAAGATGCAGCATCTGCATGTGGCCTCGCAGGTGGCGGTGAAGCAGCGTGTGCTGGAGGACAACCTCTGGCACCTCGGCAAGGTCAAGTCCGAAATGATGCTGCGCCCGATCGAGGGGCCGGCCTGGGGCTATCGCTATCGCGCGCGCCTGTCGGTGCGCTATGTGGCCAAGAAGGGCCATGTGCTGGTGGGCTTCCACGAGCGCAAAAGCCGTTATGTGGCCGACATGCAGGTCTGCAAGGTGCTGCCGCCGCGCGTCAGCGACATGCTGGTGCCGCTGCGCGAGCTGATCGCCAGCATGGACGAGCGCGACCGTCTGCCGCAAATCGAGCTGGCCATTGGCGAGTCCAGCGGCACGCTGGTGATCGCGCTGGTGTTGCGCCATCTGGAGCCCTTGGGCGATGCGGACAAGGCGCGCCTGCGCGCCTTCGCCGCACAGTACGACGTGCAATGGTGGCTGCAACCCAAGGGGCCGGACACGGTGCATCTGCTGGACGAGGGTGGTCCCGAGCTGGCCTACACGCTGCCGGAATTCGGTATCGTGATGCCCTTCAAGCCCACCGATTTCACCCAGGTCAATCACCATATCAACACGGCCCTGGTCGGGCGCGCCCTGCGTCTGCTGCAGGTGCAGCCGGGCGAGCGCGTGATTGACTGGTTCTGCGGCCTGGGCAACTTCACCCTGCCGCTGGCCACACAGGCGCGCGAGGTGCTGGGCATCGAGGGCAGCGAGGCCCTGGTGGCGCGTTCGCGCGAGAACGCCAAGCGCAACGGGCTGGACCACAAGACCCGTTTCGTGGCACGCAATCTGTTCGAGATGACGCCGGAGATTCTGGTGGCCGATGGGCAATCGGACCGCTGGCTGGTGGATCCACCGCGCGAGGGGGCGTTTGCGCTCTCCAAGGCCCTGGCCGATGTCGTGCAGGATCCCTCGCTGGCGCCCGGCTGGACGCCGCCCAGGCGCATCGTCTATGTCAGCTGCAACCCGGCAACGCTGGCGCGCGATGCCGGCTTGTTGGTGAATCTAGCGGGCTACCGCTGCACGTCGGCCGGTGCGGTGAACATGTTCCCGCACACCTCGCATGTGGAGTCGATCGCGGTGTTCGAGCGCGACTGATTGAAATAGCGACGGAAATGAAAACGGGGCCGCTGGCCCCGTTGATTCTTGGTGCTGGCGCGGCTCGTTATTCGCGCTCGCCGCCGAAGATGCCCAGCAGCGACAGCAGGCTCTGGAACACGTTGTAGAGGTCCAGATAGATCGCCAGCGTGGCACTGATGTAGTTGGTCTCGCCGCCATCGACGACGCGCTTGATGTCATAGAGCATGAAGGCGGAGAACACCGCCATGCACAGCACCAGCAGGGTCAGCATCAGCGCCGAGGACTGCACGAAGGCATTCACGATACCGGCCACCATGATGATGATGGCGCCGATGAAGAGGAATTTGCCCATGCTGGAGAGGTCGCGCTTGATCACGGTGGCCAGGCTGGCCATGGCGAAGAAGATCGCGCCGGTGCCGGCAAAGGCCGTCATGATGAGCGAGCCGCCGTTCTTGAAGCCCAGCACCGCGGCCAGCAGGCGCGAGAGCATCAGGCCCATGAAGAAGGTGAAGGCGAGCAGGGCGGCCACGCCGGTGCTGGAGTCCTTGGTCTTCTCGATCACGAACATCAGGCCGTAGGCGCCGGCGAAGAACACGATCATGCTCATCCCGGTGCCCATGCTGGCGAGGATGCCGGTGCTGACGCCAATCCAGGCGCCCAGCACGGTGGGCAGCATGGACAGGGCGAGCAGCCAGTAAGTGTTGCGCAGCACGCGCTGGCGATCGGCTGCCAGGCCGGTACCGAATGTCGTGCCGTAGTGGGTATTCAAGCTGTCGTTCATCGTGGAGTCCTCCGGACCTTGGGTGGCGCAATTCTAGGCGGCTTCGCGCGCGCAACAGTTTTGCGCCGCGGCCACCGAATCGAGCTACGCCTGTCGGTAAAGTGGTGGCTTCCACTCCAATTTCAAGCCCGATCATGAAGACCAAACCTTATCTCTGCCTGGATGATGTCAAGCGCATCGCCGCCGCTGCCGAAGCCGAGGCACTGGCCAACCAATGGGCGGTGAGCATTGCCATCGTCGACGACGGTGGCCACCTGCTGTGGCAGCAGCGCCTGGACGGCGCGGCCGCCATATCGGCCCAGATCGCACCCGCCAAGGCGCGCACCGCGGCGCTGGGGCGCCGCGAGTCCAAGGTCTACGAGGACATGATCAACCAGGGCCGCACCTCCTTCCTGAGCGCGCCGGGCCTCGACGGCCTGCTGGAGGGCGGTGTGCCGGTGTTGGTGGATGGACATTGCGTGGGCGCGGTGGGCGTCAGCGGCGTGAAGTCCATCGAGGATGCGCAGATCGCCAAGGCGGGCATTGCGGCCTTGGCTTGAGGCGACCGGGCCAGGGCGGCTGATGGCGGGCATGACAAGCCCGCCGAGATTCTTTGCGCAAAATCTTCTCGGTGATTACCCTGGTCGGGTATACTCAACAGGTTTACCCGCAACCCACCGCACCTAGCGAAACTCCCCCGTTTCCCCCACCGGATTCAGGCTCTTCCATGGCATCTGCCGTGGGTACAGGAGCAGAGCTGGGCGCGCGCACAATAACGGAGTTACCCGTGCTGCCCGACCTGCCTCAATTCATGAATGCGGCGCCTGCCGCGATCCTCGCCCTGGCAGACGGCACGGTCTTCAAAGGCAGCTCTCTCGGCGCTGCTGGCCACACGGTTGGCGAAGTGGTGTTCAACACCTCGCTCACCGGCTACCAAGAAATCCTCACCGACCCCAGCTATTGCCGGCAGATCGTGACGCTCACGTATCCGCACATCGGCAACTACGGCGTCAACGACGAGGATGTCGAGGCCACGAAGATCTTTGCCGCTGGCCTGATCATCAAGGAGGCCCCCATCCTTGACTCCAATTTCCGCAAGACCCGCACCCTCGCCCAGTACCTGAAGGACGAAGGCACGGTGGCGATCTCGAACATCGACACCCGTCGCCTGACCCGCGTGCTGCGTACCACCGGTGCCCAGAACGGCTGCATCCTGGCGCTGGCCGCCGGCGAAGCCATCACCGAGGCGCATATCGCCGACGCGATTGCCAAGGCCAAGGCCGCGCCCAGCATGGCGGGCCAGGATCTGGCCAAGGTGGTGAGCACCGGTGAGCGCCTGAACTGGACCGAAACCGAATGGACCCTGGGCAAGGGCTATGGCGAGCTCGCCAACCCGCGCTTCCACGTGGTGGCCTACGACTTCGGCGTGAAGCGCAACATCCTGCGCATGCTGGCCTCGCGCGGCTGCAAGATCACCGTGGTGCCGGCGCAGACGCCCGCATCCGAAGTGTTTGATCTGGAGCCGGACGGCGTCTTCCTGTCCAACGGCCCTGGCGATCCGGAGCCTTGCGATTACGCCATCAAGGCGGCGGCACAGCTGATCGAGGCCGGCATCCCGACCTTCGGTATCTGCCTGGGCCACCAGATCATGGCGCTGGCCTCGGGCGCTAAGACCTTCAAGATGAAGTTCGGCCACCACGGCGCCAACCATCCGGTGAAGGATCTGGACAACGGCCGCGTCTCCATCACCAGCCAGAACCACGGCTTTGCGGTGGACGCCGACTCGCTGCCCGCGAACCTGCGCCCCACGCACGTCAGCCTGTTCGACGGCACCCTGCAGGGCCTGGCGCGCACCGACAAGCCGGCCTTCTGCTTCCAGGGCCACCCCGAGGCCAGCCCCGGCCCGCATGACATCGCTTATCTGTTCGACCGCTTCATCGGTCTGATGGCCAAGGCCTGACCCGGCACGGATGGAGTAGAGATCACAAAATGGCAAAACGCACAGACATCAAGAGCATCCTCATCATCGGCGCCGGCCCCATCATCATCGGCCAGGCCTGTGAGTTCGACTATTCCGGCGCCCAGGCCTGCAAGGCCCTGCGCGAGGAAGGCTACAAGGTCATCCTGGTCAACAGCAATCCGGCGACCATCATGACCGACCCGGACACGGCGGATGTGACCTATATCGAGCCCATCACCTGGCAGGTGGTGGAGAAGATCATCGCCAAGGAGCGCCCCGATGCGGTGCTGCCCACCATGGGCGGCCAGACCGCGCTGAATTGCGCGCTGGATCTGCACAAGCATGGCGTGCTGGAGAAGTACCAGGTCGAGATGATCGGCGCCAACGAGAAGGCTATCGAGAAGGCCGAGGACCGCCTCAAGTTCAAGGACGCGATGACCAAGATCGGTCTGGACTCGGCCAAGTCCGGCATCGCGCATTCGCTGGAAGAGGCCTGGGGCGTGCAAAAGCGCATCCATGCCGAGATCGGCGGCGACGGCTTTCCGATGGTCATCCGCCCCAGCTTCACGCTGGGCGGCACGGGTGGCGGCATCGCCTACAACCCCGAGGAATTCGAAGAGATCTGCAAGCGCGGCCTCGACCTCTCGCCCACCAACGAGCTCCTGATCGAGGAGTCGCTGATCGGCTGGAAGGAGTACGAGATGGAAGTGGTGCGCGACAAGGCGGACAACTGCATCATCGTCTGCTCGATCGAGAACCTCGACCCGATGGGCATCCACACCGGCGACTCCATCACCGTGGCGCCCTCGCAGACCCTCAGCGACAAGGAATACCAGCTGCTGCGCAATGCCTCGATCGCGATTCTGCGCGAGATCGGCGTGGACACCGGCGGCTCCAACGTGCAGTTCTCCATCAACCCGCGCGACGGCCGCATGGTGGTGATCGAGATGAATCCGCGCGTCTCGCGCTCCTCGGCGCTGGCCTCCAAGGCCACCGGCTTCCCGATCGCCAAGATCGCCGCCAAGCTGGCGGTGGGCTACACGCTGGACGAGCTGAAGAACGACATCACCGGCGGCGTGACGCCGGCGTCCTTCGAGCCCTCGATCGACTATGTGGTCACCAAGATCCCGCGCTTCGCCTTCGAGAAGTTCCCGATGGCCGACTCGCACCTGACCACGCAGATGAAGTCGGTGGGCGAGGTGATGGCGATGGGTCGGACCTTCCAGGAAAGCTTCCAGAAGGCCTTGCGCGGCCTCGAGACCGGCATCGACGGCCTGACCGAACGCAGCACTGATCGCGAAGAGATCGTGCAGGAGATCGGCGAAGCCGGCCCCGAGCGCATCCTCTTCCTGGCGGACGCCTTCCGCATAGGCATGAGCTTGCAAGAGGTGTTCGACGAGACCGCCGTGGACCCCTGGTTCCTGGCCCAGATCGAGCAACTGGTGCAGATCGAGAAGAGCATCGCTGGCCGCGCGCTAGAGAGCCTCTCGACCGACGAGCTGCGTTTCCTCAAGACCAAGGGCTTCTCCGACCGGCGCATCGCCAAGCTGCTGGCTACCAACCAGCATCTGGTGCGTGAAAAGCGCTGGGCCGCGGGCGTGCGCCCGGTCTACAAGCGCGTGGACACCTGCGCGGCCGAGTTCGCCACCGAGACGGCCTATATGTACTCCACCTATGACGAGGAGTGCGAGGCCGAGCCCACCGACAAGAAGAAGATCATGGTGCTGGGCGGTGGCCCGAACCGCATCGGCCAGGGTATCGAGTTCGACTACTGCTGCGTGCATGCCGCGCTGGCGATGCGCGAAGACGGTTACGAGACCATCATGGTCAACTGCAACCCCGAGACCGTCTCCACCGACTACGACACCAGCGACCGCCTCTATTTCGAGCCGGTGACGCTGGAGGATGTGCTCGAGATCGTGGCCAAGGAACAGCCGGTCGGCGTGATCGTGCAGTACGGCGGCCAGACGCCGCTGAAGCTGGCGCTGGATTTGGAGCGCGCCGGCGTGCCCATCATCGGCACCACGCCCGACAGCATCGACATCGCCGAAGACCGCGAGCGCTTCCAGAAGC